>NZ_BCQG01000045.1 GCF_001544315.1 Geobacillus jurassicus NBRC 107829 | reverse complement strand
CGAAGATGAATAGCCGCTTGACTTTGCCGAGGGAACTCGGTACAATGTGTGTTGGGCTCTTGAAAACGGACGAATGGATCGATCGCTCCCTTACGTACGGTAAGCGGAGCGTTTTTTATTTGCGCCTTTCGCAAACACTGAAACTGTTATCGCAATTTCGGCAAGGGGGAAGACAAAATGACGAAATACATTTTTGTGACAGGCGGCGTTGTTTCCTCGCTCGGAAAAGGGATTACAGCGGCTTCGCTTGGGCGTTTGTTGAAAAACCGCGGGTTGAACGTGACGATCCAAAAGTTTGACCCATATATCAACGTGGACCCAGGGACGATGAGCCCGTACCAGCACGGCGAAGTGTTCGTCACCGATGACGGCGCGGAGACGGATTTGGACTTAGGGCATTATGAACGGTTCATTGATATTAATTTGAACAAATACAGCAACGTCACCACGGGGAAAATTTATTCGGCCGTCATCCGCAAAGAGCGTCGCGGCGATTACTTAGGCGGCACGGTGCAAGTCATTCCGCACATCACAAACGAGATCAAAGAGCGCGTCTTTCGCGCCGGAAAAGAGACAAACGCTGATGTCGTCATTACGGAGATCGGCGGCACGGTCGGTGATATTGAATCGCTTCCGTTTTTAGAAGCCATCCGCCAAATCAAAAGCGATGTCGGCCGCGAAAACGTCATGTACATTCATTGTACGCTCGTGCCGTATATTAAGGCGGCCGGAGAAATGAAAACGAAGCCGACGCAGCACAGCGTGAAAGAATTGCGCAGCCTTGGCATTCAGCCGAACGTGATCGTCGTGCGCACGGAAATGCCGATGCCGCAGGAAATGAAAGAAAAAATCGCCTTGTTCTGCGACATCGACCCGAGAGCGGTCATCGAATCGCGCGACGCCGATACGCTGTATGCGGTGCCGCTGATGCTTCAAGAACAAAAGCTAGACCAAATCGTCTGCGAACATTTGCGCCTCAACTGCCGCGAAGCGGATATGACCGAATGGAAGGCGCTCGTTGAGAAAGTGCGCAACTTATCGAAAACGACGAAAATCGCTTTGGTCGGCAAATACGTCGAGCTTCCTGATGCTTATATTTCCGTCGTGGAAGCGCTCCGCCATGCTGGCTATGTGTTTGATACGGATATTGATATTCAATGGGTGAATGCGGAACATGTGACGCGCGACAATGCAGCGGAGCTGCTGAAAGAGGCGGACGGCATTTTAGTTCCGGGCGGGTTTGGCGACCGCGGCGTCGAAGGGAAAATTGAAGCGATCCGCTACGCCCGCGAGCAGCGCGTGCCGTTTTTGGGCATTTGCTTAGGGATGCAGCTCGCCTCGATCGAATTTGCCCGTCATGTCGTCGGCCTGAAAGGCGCTCATTCGTCTGAGTTTGACCCGAACACGCCGCATCCGATCATCGACTTGCTTCCGGAACAAAAAGATGTCGAAGATTTGGGCGGCACGCTCCGCCTCGGTTTGTATCCATGCAAGCTGCAGGAAGGGACGCTCGCTTACGCCGCCTACGGCGACGAAGTCATTTACGAGCGCCATCGCCATCGGTACGAATTCAACAACCAATACCGACCGATCATGGAAGAGCACGGCTTTGTCTTCTCCGGCACGAGCCCGGACGGACGGCTCGTCGAAATCATCGAGCTCAAGGATCATCCTTGGTTCGTCGCCGCGCAATTCCATCCGGAATTCACTTCGCGCCCGACGCGGCCGCAGCCGCTGTTCCGTGAGTTTATCAAAGCGTCACTGAAAGAGTGACAAAAAAGGGGCTGGACTCAAAAGGCTGTTTTGCAGCTTTTGGGAACAGCCCCTTTTCTGTTCGGGAGATGCATCCGGTGTTGGCACATGTCTCGATTGTCTACGTTTTTTCAAGCAGAAGCTGTCGCAAAAGGATTGTTGCCGCCTATCGTGTTCCGGCATTGGTTTTCTGCGTATATACAAAGGTGCCCCGGCTCTTTTGGGGCACCTTCGTTTGTCGCGGCTTTTGTTTGCCTTTGGCTGAGCGGAGAGCGGCCGTTATTCGTATTCTGACAAAATTTCATCGAGCAAAACGCACAGCCCGTAGTAGATGAAGGAAGCGGTGATGATCGTCGGCATGCCGATGCGGCGGCCGTCGTCGGTCGGCACGAGCGGGCGGGAAAGTTTGCTGTCGATGAAGACAGCCGCTCGATCGGCCAGTCCGGGTTCATCCTTGACGAGCGTTGCGACAGCGACCGCATCGACGCCGTGCGCTTGCAGCTGTTCGACGAGGCGAATGGCCTCGGGATCGTTCGAAAAGCGGGCGAACAGAAGCGCTCGGTCCGTTTCCCGCCAGTCATCCGTTGCTGTCAGTTCAAGACGTTTCGCTTTCGGCAGCGGGTCAGGGCCAAGAAGCGCGGCGGTGACGACCGCATCGAGCTCACCGATGCCATACAGCCAGATGCGCCCGTCGCCAATGGCGGCCTGAGCGAGCAAGCGCGCCCCGTCTTCAAGCGCCCATTCTTCGTCAGCGGCGATTTTTTGCAACAATCCGATCGTTTGCGTCGTCAAAATTTTCACGGTTCGGCCTCCCTTCGCCGCTATTATACCAAAATCGGCAAACAACAAGAAAAGCAAGCAGGAAATGGGTTTGCAAAATGCGAAACATTAATAGGGAGAAAAAAAGAGAATAGAGGTGCATAACGGTGGAAAACAAAATTTTAATTGTCGACGATCAGTATGGCATTCGCATTTTGCTCAACGAAGTGTTTCAACGCGAAGGATATGTGACGTATCAAGCAGCCAACGGCATGCAGGCGCTCGAAATCGCCCGCAAACATCGCCCCGATCTTGTGCTTCTCGATATGAAAATTCCCGGCATGGACGGCATTGAAATTTTAAAACGGTTGAAAGATATCGATCCGGATATTAAGGTGATCATCATGACCGCCTACGGGGAGCTCGATATGATTCAAGAAACGAAAGAGCTTGGGGCGCTCATGCATTTTGCCAAGCCGTTTGATATTGACGATTTGCGCGCCGCCGTGAAAAAATACATTACCGCCTAAGCGACGCGTTCCGTTGTCCATCGATGGACCGCCTTTCCTTTGGCAAAGAAAGCGCATCGATGGACATTGATGACGCTGCCGTCTTTAGGAGAATAAAGGGTGGAAATGTTGCTGTTTCGCCGGCAAGTTGGTATGCTTATAACGTAGATAGATTTTGCGCCTATGGGTTCAGTCACCGCCATGGCGATAAAGACGACGATCAGCTAAGGAGGATGTAACCATGCCGTTAGTATCGATGAAAGAGATGCTCAACCAGGCGCTGCGCGGCAAATACGCGGTCGGTCAATTCAACATTAACAATTTGGAATGGACGCAGGCGATTTTAGCGGCGGCCGAAGAGGAACAATCGCCGGTCATTCTCGGCGTCTCTGAAGGGGCGGCCCGCTATATGAGCGGATTCAAAACGGTCGTCAACATGGTCAAAGGGTTAATGGAAGACATGAACATCACCGTTCCGGTCGCCATTCATCTCGACCATGGTTCGAGCTTTGAAAAATGCAAAGCGGCGATTGACGCCGGGTTTACCTCGGTCATGATTGACGCTTCCCACCATCCATTTGAAGAAAACGTCCGCATCACCTCGCAAGTCGTTGAATATGCTCATGCGCGCGGCGTTTCGGTTGAAGCGGAGCTCGGCATCGTCGGCGGGCAGGAAGACGACGTCGTCGGCGAAGGAATCATTTACGCCGATCCGAAAGAGTGCGAAGAGCTGGTCAAACGGACAGGCGTCGACTGTCTCGCTCCGGCGCTCGGTTCTGTGCACGGCCCGTACAAAGGAGAGCCGAAGCTCGGATTTGCCGAAATGGAACAAATCCGCGACTTAACCGGCGTTCCGCTTGTGCTTCACGGCGGCACCGGCATTCCGACTGAGCAAATTCAGCGCGCGATCTCCCTTGGCACATCGAAAATCAACGTCAATACGGAGAATCAAATGGCGTTTACGAAAGTCGTCCGCGAGCTGCTCGCCAAAGACCCGAACGTATATGACCCGCGCAAAATCATCGGCCCGGGCCGCGATGCCATCAAAGCGACGGTCATTGGCAAAATGCGCGAGTTTGGCTCGTCTGGAAAAGCGGCGCGATAACGAGCAGGGTCAACGCAACGGCTCAGCAGGCGGGCGTTTGGCCGCCGCGCGGCCGCCTTTGCATGTGCAACGAATAACAAGGAGGGTCAACCGTGAAATTTTTCATCGACACTGCCAACTTGGAAGAAATCAAACACGCCCATGAACTCGGCATTTTGGACGGCGTAACGACCAACCCGAGCCTCGTGGCGAAGGAAAACGTATCGTTCCATGATCGGCTGCGCGAAATTACGTCGATCGTTTCCGGATCGGTCAGCGCTGAAGTCATTTCGACCGACGCTGCCGGCATGATCGCCGAAGGCGAAGAGCTGGCGAAAATCGCTCCGAACATTACGATCAAAGTGCCGATGACACCGGAAGGATTAAAAGCGGTGAAGGCGTTCAGCGAAAAAGGAATTAAAACGAACGTGACGCTTGTGTTCACCGCCAACCAAGCGCTCTTGGCCGCACGCGCCGGCGCGACGTACGTCTCTCCGTTCCTCGGCCGCCTCGATGACATCGGCCATAATGGCTTAGAGCTCATTTCCACGATCGCTGAGATTTTCAACATTCACGGCATTGAGACCGAGATTATCGCCGCTTCGATCCGCCATCCGCATCATGTGACGGAAGCGGCATTGCGCGGGGCGCACATCGCCACAGTTCCGTACAAGGTGCTTATGCAATTGTTCAACCATCCGCTTACCGATCAAGGAATCGAGAAGTTTCTCGCCGACTGGAATCGGCAAAAATGAAAGTAAGCCGTTTGCCTCTTGGGTTAAGCGGGCTCGCTCTGCCGCGTTCGGGCTGAAGGTGATGAGCCCGCCCGGCCTTGCTTTTTCGTCCCAGGGGTGAAGCCAACTTCCGAGCAAAGAAGGGAGACGACGATGGATAAAATGAAAATTATCGGCGGGGATCGGCTGCGGGGAACGATCAAAGTGAGCGGCGCGAAAAACAGCGCAGTCGCTTTGATTCCTGCGGCGATTTTGGCCGATTCGCCGGTGACGATCGAGGGGTTGCCGGACATTTCCGACGTGCACATTTTAGGAAGCTTGATCGAAGAAATCGGCGGCTCGTTTTCGTTTGACGGCAAAGAGGCGGTCATCGACCCGACGAATATGGTGTCCATGCCGCTTCCGAATGGGAAGGTGAAAAAGCTGCGCGCCTCCTACTATTTGATGGGGGCGATGCTCGGCCGCTTCAAAAAAGCGGTCGTCGGCTTGCCGGGCGGCTGCCATCTCGGGCCGCGTCCGATTGACCAGCATATCAAAGGATTTGAGGCGCTTGGCGCGACCGTAACGAACGAGCAGGGCGCGATTTATTTGCGCGCTGAAGAACTGCGCGGAGCCCGCATTTTTTTGGACGTCGTCAGCGTCGGCGCGACGATCAACATTATGCTGGCGGCGGTGCGCGCCAAAGGGCGGACGATTATCGAAAACGCGGCGAAAGAGCCGGAGATCATCGATGTAGCGACATTGCTTTCGAACATGGGCGCCAAAATCAAAGGAGCCGGCACCGATGTGATCCGCATTGACGGCGTCGAAAAATTATCGGGCTGCCGCCACGCCATCATCCCGGATCGGATCGAAGCCGGGACGTACATGATTGCCGCCGCGGCCACCAATAGCGAAGTCGTCGTCGACAACGTCATTCCGCAGCACGTGGAATCGCTGACGGCCAAATTGCGCGAAATGGGGGTGCGCGTGGAGACGGGTGAAGATCAAATTCTCGTTTGCGGCACCGACGTTTTGAAAGCGGTTGACGTCAAGACGCTCGTCTATCCAGGCTTCCCGACCGATCTGCAGCAGCCGTTTACCGCGCTGCTCACTAAAGCCAACGGCACAAGCGTCGTCACCGACACGATTTACAGCGCCCGCTTCAAGCATGTCGATGAATTGCGGCGCATGAACGCCAATGTAAAAGTCGAAGGCCGCTCAGCCATCGTCACCGGCCCGGTCAAACTGCAAGGGGCGAAAGTGAAGGCAAGCGATTTGCGCGCCGGGGCGGCGCTTGTCATCGCCGGGCTGATGGCCGAAGGGGTGACCGAGATCACCGGCGTCGAGCATATCGACCGCGGCTACAGCAACCTCGTCGAAAAACTGTCTGACATCGGCGCCACCATTTGGCGCGAAAAAATGACGGATGAAGAAATCGAGCAAGTGAAAAACGCGTAACGTCCAGTCGACAAAGGGGAAGGGGAGAACAACGATGGAACGAAGCTTAACGATGGAACTCGTGCGCGTCACCGAAGCGGCGGCGCTTGCCGCCGCCCGCTGGATGGGGCGCGGGAAAAAGAATGAGGCCGATGACGCCGCGACGTCGGCGATGCGCGATGTGTTTGACACCGTGCCGATGAAAGGCACCGTCGTCATCGGGGAAGGGGAAATGGACGAAGCGCCGATGCTGTATATCGGCGAAAAGCTCGGCAACGGTTATGGTCCGCGCGTTGATGTCGCCGTCGACCCGCTTGAAGGGACGAACATCGTCGCTTCCGGGGGCTGGAATGCATTGGCGGTTGTCGCTGTCGCCGACCATGGCCATCTGCTTCATGCGCCGGACATGTACATGGAGAAAATTGCCGTCGGGCCGGAAGCCGTCGGGATGATTGACATTGAAGCGCCGATCATCGACAATTTAAAGGCGGTGGCAAAGGCGAAAAACAAAGATATTGAAGACGTCGTCGCGGTTGTCCTCAACCGTCCGCGCCATGAGCGGCTCATCCACGAGCTGCGCGAAGCCGGTGCCCGCATTAAGCTCATCAATGACGGCGATGTCGCCGCCGCCATTAACACCGCGTTCGACCATACCGGCGTCGACATTTTGTTCGGCTCGGGCGGCGCGCCGGAAGGAGTGCTCGCGGCCGTTGCTTTGAAATGCCTTGGCGGCGAGCTGCAAGGGAAGCTGCTGCCGCAAAACGACGCTGAAGTCGAGCGGTGCAAACAGATGGGCATCGACGTCAACAAAGTGTTGCGCATGGACGATTTGGTGAAAGGCGACGACGCGATTTTTGCCGCCACCGGCGTCACCGACGGCGAGCTGCTGCGCGGCGTGCGGCTGAAAGGGGCCTACGGCCTCACCCACTCCGTCGTCATGCGCGCCAAGTCCGGCACCGTCCGCTTCATCGAAGGGCGGCACAGCTTGAAGAAAAAACCGAACTTAGTCATCAAATGATCTGCCATATGCGGCATGGCTGCCGAAAAACCAAACGCAGTGATCCAATCATCTCCCGCCATCCGGCCGGGCGCCGGAGCCACGCCCGGCACGGAAAAATAAAAAAAGATTGATTAAAAATAGGAGAAAAGGGTAAAATAGTCGTGTTACTTGTGCAAAAATAAGCTCTGCCATTCTACTTCTTTATTTCATTTCAGCCTTCATCATCTTCGAAATGAATCCCTTCGCCTGTCGAATTGATGACCAATATGTCCGAACGCGAACGATGGGAGAATAGGAAAATTTGCAAAGTGTGGTGTCAAGATGGAATTAACGTTAGCGGCATTAGAAAACATGAAATTGAAAGAGCTGTATGAGCTCGCCAGACAATATAAAATTTCATACTACAGCAAGTTGACGAAAAAGGAGCTTATTTTTGCCATTTTGAAAGCGCGTGCCGAACAAGACGGCCTCTTTTTCATGGAAGGCATCCTCGAAATCATTCCGTCGGAAGGATTCGGCTTTTTGCGCCCGATCAACTATTCCCCGAGCTCGGAAGACATTTACATTTCCGCTTCCCAAATCCGTCGTTTTGATTTGCGCAACGGGGATAAAGTATCCGGCAAAGTGCGGCCGCCAAAAGAAAATGAACGCTACTTCGGCTTGCTTCATGTCGAAGCGGTCAACGGCGAAGACCCGGAAATCGCCAAGGAACGCGTCCACTTTCCAGCGTTGACGCCGCTTTACCCGAATCGGCAAATGAAGCTCGAGACGACGCCGGACAAGCTGTCGACCCGCATCATCGACTTGATCGCCCCGGTCGGCTTTGGCCAGCGCGGGTTGATCGTTGCGCCGCCGAAAGCCGGGAAGACGATGCTGCTGAAAGAAATCGCCAACAGCATCACCACGAACCACCCGGACGTTGAGCTCATTGTCCTGCTCATTGACGAACGGCCGGAAGAAGTGACCGACATCGAGCGGTCGGTGCAGGGCGATGTCGTCAGCTCGACGTTTGATGAGGTGCCGGAAAACCATATTAAAGTGGCCGAGCTCGTCTTGGAGCGGGCCATGCGCTTAGTCGAGCATAAGCGCGATGTCGTCATTTTAATGGACAGCATCACGCGCCTCGCCCGGGCGTACAACTTAGTCATTCCGCCGAGCGGGCGCACGCTCTCCGGCGGGATTGACCCGGCGGCGTTCCACCGTCCGAAGCGCTTTTTCGGCGCAGCCCGCAACATCGAAGAAGGCGGCAGCTTGACGATTTTGGCGACCGCCCTCATCGACACTGGGTCACGCATGGATGACGTCATTTATGAGGAGTTTAAAGGCACGGGCAATATGGAGCTCCATCTTGACCGCTCGCTCGCCGAGCGCCGCATTTTCCCGGCGATCGACATTCGCCGCTCGGGAACGCGCAAAGAGGAGCTGCTCATCCCGAAAGAACATTTGGAAAAGCTGTGGGCGATCCGCAAAACGATGGCCGATTCCCCCGACTTTATCGAGCGGTTTTTGAACAAATTGCGTCGGACGCAGTCAAACGAAGAGTTTTTCGCCTTGCTTGATCAGGAGTGGAAACAAGGGGGGCCGCTCCGCCTGTAGGCAGGTGGAGGAATTTGCCGGACATCGCCCATTGCAAACGAGCGGAAAAGCTGTTATAATCTTAACATGTGTGTTTTGGCTAGCGCCTTTCTGTTTGTGCGACCAGTGATTTGCACCGGCCGGGTTCGCTTTATCGGAGCCTCGGCCGTTCCATGCGCCGCGCCTTGCCAAACGGGCGGGCGCGCATAAGCATGAAGCGTTCCATGCTACGAATCACTCTGTTTCGATAAGATACAGGGCGGAAGGAGATGAAAACGATGAAACAAGGCATCCATCCAGAGTACAAAAAAGTCATCGTCCGCTGCGCATGCGGCAACGAATTCGAAAGCGGTTCGGTCAAAGACGAACTGCGCGTGGAGATTTGCTCGGAATGCCATCCGTTCTTCACGGGCAAACAAAAATTCGTTACGGCAGCGGGCCGCGTTGACAAGTTCAATAAAAAATACGGCCTTAAGTAAACAAGGATGTGACGAAGCAGGCAAGCAACCCACTTGCCTGCTTTTTCATGACGCCAGATCGACGACCAGTTGCTTATTGAAGCCCAACCCGCCGGCTGACGGCAGGGACGGCTGATGCCATGACAGTGTTGTGCGAAAGGAGAGGCCCCCGATGTACGTGATGACGCAGTCCGGCTGGCTTGAGGTCATTTGCGGATGCATGTTTTCCGGCAAATCGGAAGAGTTGATTCGCCGCGTCCGCCGCGCCCAGTTGGCTAAGCAGGAAGTGAAAGTGTTCAAACCGACGATCGACAATCGCTACAGCGAGGACGCGGTCGTGTCGCACAATGGCAATTCGGTGATCGCCATTCCGGTCGCGACGCCGGCGGAGATGTTCCGCTACATTTCCGCCGCCACCGACGTCGTGGCCATCGATGAAGTGCAGTTTTTTTCCGATGACATCATCGATGTCGTGCAAACGCTTGCTGACCGCGGCTGCCGTGTCATCGCCGCCGGGCTCGACCAAGATTTTCGCGGCGAGCCGTTTGGCCCCGTGCCGGCGCTGATGGCGATCGCCGAGTCGGTGACGAAGCTGCAGGCTGTATGCACGGTCTGCGGTTCGCCGGCCAGCCGGACGCAGCGAATCATTAACGGTGCGCCCGCCTCTTATGACGATCCGGTGATTCTCGTCGGCGCCAGCGAGGCGTACGAACCGCGCTGCCGCCATCACCACGAAGTGCCTGGCAAACCGAAAAAGCGATACAACCGCCCGCTCGCTGGACATACGGGTGAGTGATGGTGAGGCGGTCACTGATGTTGTTTGGCCGCTTTCATCGGCGCAGTGGCGAAGCGCCGCCATCGTTGATGGAAACGGCGCATATTCGTATGTTTCGCCGACCGAGAAGGGCGGAAGCGGCGCCATCATCCTTGCCCGTCTCGTGCGTCCATTCGCTATGGGAGGAAAAAGCGTTTGGCATGCGGCTCGTTCATCATTGGTCGTTCGCTTGACCAGGCTGCCCCTTTTGTTCGTTCGCCGCAAAATAGACGAATGATGGCAGAAAGATTTATGGCTTGCCGTGTATCATTGACGGGCGGTCATGGACATCCTAACAGCAAGGAGGCGAAAAAGGATGAAACGCATCTGGCTGTTAGGAATGGCCCTATTGCTTTCTGCCTGTTCGTTGAATCCGGACCATCCGTCCTACCGTCAGCAAAGCGAAGACAAAAACGGCGCGCGGCTGATGACGGACGGGCGGCCGAAGATCGACGCTGACAGCGACTTGTACAACAACTTCGACGATCCGGAAAAGGTGCGGCAAAACCCGAACTTTATCAGCTTGACGGAAGGAAGCGAAAACCAGCGCGCCGATACGCGCAAGGCAGCGCAACTCATTGAGCGGTACACCGATTACGGCGTTGACTCGATTTGGTTTCACGGCGGCAATATGTATGTGACGGTCGATGCGCCGGAGGAGCTGTCCGCCGAGGAGCGGCAGCGCGAGGCGCAACGCATCGACAAGCTTTTGACCAAAGCGATCCCGACATACGAAATCATCGTGCGCGTCCACTAAGAGCTCCCGCTTGCCGAAAGCGGGGTTTTTGTTTGGCTTCGTTTCATGCTATAATCTAAAATTAGACTGTGTGCAAAAACAGAGGTGAATGATGTGTTTGACCGGTTGGAAGCTGTGGAGCAGCGGTATGAAAAGTTGAACGAACTGTTGATGGACCCGGACGTCATCAACGATCCGAAAAAGCTGCGCGATTATTCCAAAGAGCAGGCGGATTTGGAAGAAACGGTGCAAACGTACCGCGAATACAAATCGGTTCGCGAGCAGCTGGCCGAAGCGAAAGCGATGCTCGAAGAAAAGCTTGAGCCGGAGCTGCGCGAGATGGTGAAAGAAGAGATTGATGAGCTCGAAGAACGGGAAGAGGCGCTCGTTGAAAAGCTGAAAGTGTTGCTCTTGCCGAAAGATCCGAACGATGAGAAAAACGTCATTATGGAAATCCGCGCGGCCGCCGGCGGCGAAGAGGCAGCGCTGTTTGCTGGGGATTTGTACCGGATGTATACGCGCTACGCCGAGTCGCAAGGGTGGAAGACGGAAGTGATTGAAGCAAGCCCGACCGGCCTTGGCGGCTACAAAGAAATCATTTTTATGATCAACGGCAAAGGGGCGTATTCGAAGCTGAAGTTCGAAAACGGCGCCCACCGCGTCCAGCGCGTCCCGGAAACGGAGTCAGGCGGGCGCATCCACACGTCGACGGCGACGGTCGCCTGCCTGCCGGAGATGGAAGAAATTGAAGTCGAAATCAATGAAAAAGACATTCGCGTCGATACGTTTGCTTCAAGCGGACCGGGCGGGCAAAGCGTCAACACGACGATGTCGGCCGTGCGCCTCACCCATATTCCGACCGGCATTGTCGTCACGTGCCAAGATGAAAAGTCGCAAATCAAAAACAAAGAAAAAGCGATGAAAGTATTGCGCGCCCGCATTTACGACAAATACCAGCAAGAAGCGCGCGCTGAATACGATCAAACGCGCAAGCAAGCCGTCGGCACCGGCGACCGTTCCGAACGCATCCGCACGTACAACTTCCCGCAAAACCGCGTCACCGACCACCGCATCGGGCTGACGATTCAAAAGCTCGACCAAGTGCTCGACGGCCACCTTGACGAAATTATTGAGGCGCTCATTTTAGACGACCAAGCAAAAAAACTGGAGCAAGCGAACGATGCGTCGTAATGTGCATGAAGTCCTCGCCTGGGCTTCTTCTTTTTTGCGCGCCCATGGAAAAGAGGAGCGGGCGGCGGAGTGGCTGCTTGGCCACCATTTAGGCGTCGACAGGGCCGGGCTGTTCGCCCGCTGGCGCGAGCCGGTCGACGAAGCGGTATATGAACGGTTTGCGGCCGACGTGCGCAGCCATGCGATGGATCACGTGCCGATTCAATATTTGATCGGCTATGAATCGTTTTACGGCCGGCCGTTTCTCGTCAACCGCCATGTGCTCATCCCGCGCCCAGAGACGGAAGAGCTTGTGCTTGGCGTCTTAGAGCGCCTTCCGCGCCTGTTTGCCGGACGCAAGCGGATCGATGTGGTTGACGTCGGCACCGGCAGCGGGGCGATCGCCGTGACGCTGGCGCTGGAGAACAACGCGCTGTCCGTCACCGCCACCGATATTTCGGACGAAGCGCTCGCGGTCGCCCGCGAAAACGCCCGGCGGCTCGGGGCGAACGTTTCGTTTTTGTGCGGCGATTTGCTGCAGCCGTTCATTGACGCGGGGCGGAAGGTCGACGTCGTCGTCTCCAACCCGCCGTACATTCCAGAGACGGATGTGGCTATGCTTTCCCCGGTCGTCAAAGACTATGAGCCGCATACGGCGCTCTTTGGCGGCCGCGACGGGCTCGATTTTTACCGCCGCTTTGCCCGCGAGCTGCCGTCTGTGCTTCGTGAGCCAGCGCTTGCCGCGTTTGAAGTCGGCGCCGGGCAAGGGGAAGCGGTGGCGGCGCTCTTGGCGGAGGCGTTTCCAGAAGCCGAAGTGGAAGTCGCTTTTGACCTCAACGGCAAAGACCGGATGGTGTACATGACGCGGCCGAAAAAAGAGAAAAAGTATTAGATTCATAGGTTTAAAAACGAGCGGCGCCGTCCACAATGAAAGGTGAAAGGACGGTGCCGATGATGGTGATCAAAGGAAATGCCATTGCCGTATGTTTATATATCATTCTATTAACGACCGGTGTGCTTGTTGAGCTGTATGGCCATAAGACAGACGCCGGGGCGAACGCGGCGGTCGCCGTGCCCGATGAGGCGATTCGCCTGCGCATTTTAGCCAACAGCGATGCTGATGAAGACCAACGATTGAAGCGAAAAGTGCGCGATGCGGTCAATGCGCAAATCAACGGCTGGGTGGCCGAACTCACCTCGTTCGAGGAAGCGAAGCGCGTCATCCGCTCCCACCTGCCGGACATCGAGCGGACGGTCGCCCGTGTGCTTCGTGATGAACGAAGCGATCAATCGTATAAAGTCGAGTTTGGCCCGGTCCATTTTCCGACGAAAGTGTACGGCAACTACGTGTATCCGGCCGGCATATATGATGCAGTGCTCATCACGCTCGGGGAAGGAAAAGGAGCGAACTGGTGGTGCGTCCTGTTTCCGCCGCTTTGTTTTCTCGATTTTTCCAACAGCGATGCCGTGATGATGACGGCGAGCCAGTCGCCTGCAGACACGAATCAGCCTGCGCCGGCTGGGAGCGCCCGGTCGATGGAAGCCGGAGCGAAGCAAAACAGCGATCCGACCGAAGCGGAAGACAAGGCAGAGCCGAACGACGAGCGGGCCGCCGAACCGAATGAACCGAAAGAGGAGAAGGCCGCAACAGTGGAAAACGAAGATCGCACCGCTTCTTCTGCCGATCATGGGCAGAGCGAGGGGAAAGCTGATGATCGCGAGTCGTCTTTCGTCGTCATGGCCGAGCCGGAGCAGCCGGTGGAAGTGAAATTTTTCTTCAAAGAGTGGCTGAGACATCTTATTCCATAAGCGCCTATCCACAAAGTTATCCACAAAAGTAACAAGTTTATGCACAATTTGTGCATAACTGTGGAAAAGCGTCGGGCGTTGATCTGGTGCTGGTGAAAAAAGCCGCCATTTTCAAGGCGAATCACGGTGATGGAGAAGGTGAAACGATTGGAAACGCGTGTTTGGGTTGTGGATAATATTGTTGATAAACAACAGATTTATCCACAAATACAAGAGGCGGCCGAATGGCTGCGGGCGGGGGAAGTCATCGCTTTCCCGACCGAAACAGTGTACGGGTTAGGGGCGGATGCAGCCAATACGGCAGCGGTGGAAAAAATTTTCGCCGCCAAAGGACGGCCGAGCGACAACCCGCTTATCGTCCATGTCGCTCATATTGCGCAAGCGGAGACGGTGGCCGCCTCCATCCCGCCGGTGGCGAAAACGTTGATGGAGCGGTTTTGGCCAGGGCCGCTCACGTTAGTGTTGCCTAAACGAACAGGAGCGGTGTCCGAGCGGGTGACGGCCGGGCTGCCGACGGTGGCGGTGCGCATGCCGGATCACCCGCTGGCGTTGGCGTTGATCGAGGCGAGCGGTTTGGCGTTGGCCGCCCCGAGCGCGAATCGGTCAGGAAGGCCGAGCCCGACGACGGCGGCGCACGTGCTCGCCGATTTAGATGGGCGGATCGCTGGGGTGATCGACGGCGGGCCGACCGGCGTAGGCGTCGAATCAACTGTGCTCGATTGCAGTGGGGACGTGCCGATGATTTTGCGCCCGGGCGGGGTGACAAAAGAGGCGCTCATGGAAGCGATCGGCCGGGTTGAAGAGGCTGCCGCTTTGGGCGACGAGGCGGCGCCGAAAGCGCCAGGAATGAAATATACGCATTATGCGCCAAACGCGCCGCTTTGGATCGTCGCCGGCCCGCCGGCGCTTTTGCAGCGGCTTGTCGATGAAAGCCGGTCTGAAGGGAAAACGGTCGGCGTGCTGACGACCGAAGAAAACCGGAATCGGTATATAGCCGATGTCGTGCTGCCGTGCGGAACGCGCCAGGCGCTTGAGACGGTCGCGAGCCGGCTGTACGACACGCTGCGCCGGTTTGATGAAACGAACGTCGATCTTATTTACAGCGAGGCGTTTCCGGAAGAAGGAATCGGCGCCGCGATCATGAACCGGCTCCGCAAAGCGGCCGGCGGACGCGTTATCAGCGAACAGCAGAAATGAAGGGATAGCCGTTTGTTATAGGCGCTGTTGTTTCCAAACACTTCACCGGTCCATTGTGGGCCGGTTTTTTTTGTCCGCCTGCCCATGAGCCGGCACCTTGTTGGCCGGCCTCGCTTCTAAACCGTCCTGGACGTGCATATGTTAGCAATAAGGCCGGTCCAGGAGGGAAGAAAACATGGGCGCATTCATCGGCGAAATGATCGCGCTGTCAATGATGGCGCTGGCGCTGGGCATGGACGCGTTTTCGGTCGCTTTAGGAATGGGGCTGCTGCGCCTCCGGCTGCGGCAAATGTTTTATATCGGGTTGACGATCGGCTTGTTTCATATTCTCATGCCGCTTGTCGGCATGGCCGTCGGCCGCTTGCTGTCGCGCGAGTTCGGAAGCGTTGCGACATATGCGGGCGGGGCGCTGCTGTTATGGCTTGGCGGGCAAATGATCATCACCTCGTTCCGGAGGGACGACGGCTCGCCGCTGTTTCCGCGCGGGGTGGGGTTGCTTTTTTTTGCCTTCAGCGTCAGCCTAGACAGCTTTTCCGTCGGGCTGAGCCTCGGCATTTTCGGAGCGCGGACGATGGTGACGATTTTGCTGTTCGGTCTGTTCAGCATGGTGCTGACATGGGTCGGCCTCTTTGTCGGCCGCCATTTCCAGCAATGGCTCGGTTCCTACAGCGAGGCGCTTGGCGGCAGCATTTTGCTGGCGTTCGGGCTCAAGCTGCTTTTTCTATAAACGGCGGCAGGCGGTTTTCCTTCAGGTGGGAAAAAGCGGACTGCCTGCTTTTTTTGCTCTTTTCCCTATGGTATATTGATGGTAAGCCATTAGTGTGAAGAGGTGGTTGTATGCCATACCGCATTTTGTTCGTCTGCACAGGCAATACGTGCCGGAGCCCAATGGCTGCTGCGCTGCTGGAGAAGAAGCAGCTGCCCGGCGTCGAGGTGAAATCGGCTGGCGTATTTGCGGCGGAAGGAAGCGAGGCGTCGGCCCACGCCAAGACGGTGTTGAAGGAAAAAGGAATTGAAGCGGCCCATCGCTCCTCGCAGCTGAAAAAAGAGCATATCGACTGGGCGACGCACGTGCTGGCGATGACATCCGGCCATAAAGAAATGATCGTCGAGCGTTTCCCAGAGGCGAAGGACAAAACGTTTACGTTGAAGCAGTTTGTCTCGGGAACAGACGGCGACATCGCCGACCCGTTCGGCGGCCCGGTGGAAGCGTATCGGGCGGCGCGTGATGAGCTGGCGATGCTCATTGACCGTCTGGCGGAAAAGTTGCAAACAGAACAATGATGTTGACAAGTGAGGGGGAACACAATGGGGGAGACAAGTCATCGGTTCGGCTTGCGTCTAAAGCTCGTCGTCTTTACGACAGCGTTGGCGCTTATCACCTATTCAACGAGCGCCTTTTTCTTGTACGTTTTATACGACCAGTGGTTTGCATCATGGAACAAAAGCGTGTTCACGATGGTCGTATTGCTTCTTGGAATTTTTTGGTCCGGGGTGCTTGCCTATTTTGCTGCCGGCTGGATTACGAAGCCGCTGCAACGGCTCGAGGAAGCGGCGGTCAAGGCGACGGAAGGGCATATCGATGAAGATGTTCCGTTGCCCTCTTCCAATGACGAAATTCGCTCGCTGGCTGCCGCGTTCAACCGGATGCTTAGCCATTTGCGTGCGGTCGTCGCCAACGTGGAAGAGAATGCAGCGCGCACGAATGAAAAGACAGCGGAAATGAGAAAGGCGTCTGAGACGGCAGCTGACCGCTCGCGCGACATCGCGGCGACCATTGACGACATTTCCAAAGGGGCGGCGGCCTCGGCGGAGGCGATCCAAGAAGCGGCTTCGGCGGTTGAGGATGTGCTCGCCATCGCAGTACAAGTAAAAGAAACGGCCGAGCGCGCGGAACAGTCGGTATATGAGATGGCCAAAACGCTGAAGACAAGCCGCGATATCACCCATTCGCTTGTCAGCGGCATCGATCAGCTGGCTGACGATCAAGAACTGTCGCGGGAGGCTGTCAAGCAGCTCGAAGAACATGCCAATCAAATCGGCAACATTACGTTGCTTGTCGCTGACATCGCTGAACAGACGAACTTGCTTGCGCTCAATGCTTCCATTGAGGCAGCCCGTGCCGGCGAGCACGGCCGGGGGTTTGCCGTCGTCGCCGAGGAAGTGCGCAAGCTGGCTGATGAGAGCGCCAAGGCGGTTAAGCAAATCGCGGAACTGGTCGGCAACATTCAAAACGAAGTCGCCCGTGTGGTGGCGCAAATGGACAAGCAGGTGGCCGCCGCAAACGCCGAGGCGTCGAAAGGGGAGCGCACGAATGAGGCCATCGCGGCCATGGCGGCCTCGGCCGATGAAGTGATCCGCGCCGTCCATGACATCGCTGAGTTGGCGAAACGCCAAATGGGGCATATGGAGCGGGCCGCGGCGCAGACGCAAGAAGTGGCGGCGATCGCCGAGCAGACGTCCGCTGGTGCGCTCGAAGTCACGGCGGCGACCGAAGAGCAGGCCGCATCGATCAGCGATGTGCATAAGCTGGCTGGCGAGCTTGTTGAACAGGCCGAACAATTGCAGGCGGCTGTCGCTCAGTTTCGCACCCGCTGAGGCGGCATAGTTCAAGCAGCGAGAAAGGCGCCGCTGGCGTTCGGTTGACAAGACGTTGGCCGCCGGTGGCCTCTCGTTCTCTACAATTCGAAAAGACTCTCGCCTATGTTTAGTTGACAGTCAAGGTGAGGGGGCAAAGTTTTCGCCCCCATCGATTGAATGCGAGCGCATTGCTGTTTTTCGGACAAAAGGCGAAGCAAAACGAATCGAAAGGAGAAGAACAGTGATGAAAGTGGCCATCGCTTCCGACCATGGCGGAATTCGCATCCGTGAAGAAATTAAAGCGCTGCTTGATGAAATGGGGATCGAGTACACCGATTTTG
This sequence comes from Geobacillus jurassicus NBRC 107829, assembly GCF_001544315.1. Taxonomy (GTDB): domain Bacteria; phylum Bacillota; class Bacilli; order Bacillales; family Anoxybacillaceae; genus Geobacillus; species Geobacillus jurassicus. The sequence goes on along the minus strand of NZ_BCQG01000045.1, from coordinate 12,695 downwards.
GCTGCGATTGTGAAACGTCAGTCGACTACCCGGATTATGCGCTTCCGGTCGCTGAAAAAGTGGCGCACGGCGAATTTGACCGCGGCATTTTGATCTGCGGCACCGGCATCGGCATGACGATCGCCGCCAACAAAGTGAAAGGGGTGCGCTGCGCCCTTTGCCATGACGTCTACAGCGCCAAGCTGACGCGCATGCATAATGACAGCAACATTCTCGCGATGGGCGAGCGCGTCATCGGCCCCGGCTTGGCGCGCGAAATCGCCAAGGCATGGCTTGAGACCGAATTTGAAGGCGGACGCCATGCGCGGCGGATCGGCAAAATCGCCGACTATGAAAGCAAGCATTTGTAGGCCGAATGAAGGCTGCATCGAGGCTGGCGCCGCGGCTTGCCGTACATGAAGACGGCCGGCATCTTGCTTCATGAGGACAGCGGCAAAAAGGATAGGAAAACTCCATATTTGTGAGCATCACGGACAACTTGGGAGTCGGGCTCGGCTTTGGCGAAGAATCGCTGAACGTGCCAGTATGTAAAAAACAAGGGCAGTATCAATCGAAAACTTTACATCCGCCATCCCATTGAGCATTGTGGGGCATCCCTAGGGCCGGATTCGTCCTTGACCAACACCCGCCAACGGTGTGAAAGGGGCGGCAAAGCTAGTGCGGATCAACAACGAGCAAAGGAGGAGAGGACATGGATGCGCGATTGACGGAATGGCAGCAGCAATGGCAAACGATCTTGCATGAGTTTCGCCAACAGGCGCCGCTCGGACGCGGCGACATCGTTGTGATCGGCTGCAGCACGAGCGAGGTGCTTGGCGAGCGGATCGGCACGGCCGGGTCGATGGACGTTGCGGCCATGCTGTTTGCCGAGCTTGACGCATGGCGGCGCGAAACCGGCATTGCGCTTGCGTTTCAATGCTGCGAACATTTGAACCGGGCGCTCGTCGTCGAGCGGGAAACCGCCAAAGCTCACGGGTTGGAGATCGTCTCGGTCGTTCCGGTGCCGAAAGCGGGCGGGGCGATGGCTGCCTACGCTTACCGAAAGCTCGCCGCCCCGGTCGTCGTCGAAACGATTCGCGCCGATGCCGGCATTGACATCGGCCATACGCTCATCGGCATGCATTTGAAGCCGGTCGCCGTTCCGGTGCGCGTTTCGGTGAAGCACATTGGATCGGCGTGCGTGACGCTGGCGAAAACGCGGCCGAAGCTGATCGGCGGCGCTCGCGCGGTCTATTCTTTGGAAAATCCGAATGATCCCTGTTCTTTCTAGCGATTTCATTCATTTTTTCTTTGAATTTGCCTAGCTGAAGCTGATAAAATAAAAACGAATATTCACTGATTTCGCATAAGGGGGAGCTATTGATGAATTACTTGCCACAACAAGATCCGCAAGTGTTCGCCGCCATTGAACAAGAGCGGAAGCGGCAGCACGCCAAAATCGAACTGATTGCGTCCGAAAATTTCGTCAGCCGCGCGGTGATGGAAGCGCAAGGGTCGGTGTTGACGAACAAATATGCGGAAGGCTATCCGGGCCGCCGCTACTATGGCGGTTGTGAATATGTCGACATCGTCGAAGATTTGGCGCGCGAGCGGGCGAAGCAATTGTTCGGAGCGGAGCATGCGAACGTCCAGCCGCATTCCGGGGCGCAGGCGAACATGGCCGTCTATTTCACTGTTCTTGAGCACGGCGACACGGTGCTTGGCATGAACTTATCGCACGGCGGACATTTGACGCACGGCAGCCCGGTCAATTTCAGCGGCATTCAGTACAACTTCGTCGAATACGGCGTCGACCCGGAAACGCATGTCATTGACTATGACGACGTGCGCGAAAAAGCGCGCCTTCACCGGCCGAAGTTGATCGTCGCCGGCGCGAGCGCCTATCCGCGCATCATCGACTTCGCCAAGTTCCGCGAGATTGCCGATGAAGTCGGCGCCTATTTAATGGTTGACATGGCCCATATTGCCGGTCTTGTTGCGGCAGGTCTTCATCCGAATCCGGTGCCGTACGCCCATTTTGTCACGACGACGACGCACAAAACGTTGCGCGGCCCGCGCGGCGGGATGATTTTATGCCAAGAACAGTTCGCCAAACAAATCGACAAAGCGATTTTCCCTGGCATTCAAGGCGGCCCGCTTATGCACGTCATTGCCGCCAAGGCGGTCGCACTCGGCGAAGCGCTGCAAGACGACTTTAAAGTGTACGCGAAACGCGTCGTCGAGAACGCAAAACGGCTCGCCGCTGCCTTGCAAAACGAAGGATTTACCCTCATTTCCGGCGGCACGGACAACCATTTGCTGCTTGTCGATTTGCGCCCGCAGCAGCTGACAGGGAAAACGGCGGAGAAAGTGCTCGATGAAGTCGGCATCACCGTCAACAAAAACACGATTCCGTACGATCCGGAAAGCCCGTTTGTTACAAGCGGCATCCGCATCGGCACGGCTGCGGTCACGACGCGCGGCTTCGGATTGGAAGAGATGGACGAAATCGCCGCCATCATCAGCTTGGTGCTGAAAAACGTCGGCAGCGAACAAGCGCTCGAGGAAGCGCGCCAACGCGTCGCCGCTTTGACGGAAAAGTTCCCGCTCTATCAAGATTAAGCGCAGCCGCCGCTTAGGCCGAAACCGTACGGTGCACTGCCCATGGGCTTTGGCGGTGCGCCTTTTTCCGTTCGTTCGGCAGTTGAACGGGCGCTCGTTTTCCAGTAGAATGTATAGAAGTGTATCGCATACATACGGAAGAGGAGAGTTGACCGATGGGAAAAGTGTATGTATTTGATCATCCGCTCATCCAGCATAAATTGACGTATATTCGCGACAAGAATACGGGCACGAAAGAATTTCGCGAGCTTGTCGACGAAGTGGCGACGTTGATGGCGTTTGAAATTACGCGCGATCTGCCGCTTGAGGAAGTCGAGATCGAAACCCCTGTCAGCAAAGCGAAGGCAAAAGTGATCGCCGGCAAAAAGCTTGGCGTCATTCCGATTTTGCGCGCCGGCATCGGCATGGTCGACGGCATCCTAAAGCTCATCCCGGCGGCGAAAGTCGGCCATATCGGCTTGTACCGCGACCCGGAAACGTTGAAACCGGTCGAATATTACGTCAAGCTGCCGAGCGATGTCGAAGAGCGCGACTTTATCATCGTCGACCCGATGCTCGCGACCGGCGGCTCGGCGGTGGCGGCGATTGACGCGTTGAAAAAGCGGGGAGCGAAAAGCATCAAATTTATGTGCCTGATTGCGGCGCCGGAAGGGGTCAAAGCGGTGGAGACGGCTCACCCGGATGTGGACATTTACATCGCCGCCCTTGATGAACGGCTGAACGACCACGGCTATATTGTCCCTGGTCTTGGCGATGCCGGCGACCGGCTGTTTGGCACGAAGTAACGCCCGCTTCCGGCGTGTACAACAGAGTGCCCCGTGCGGCGGGGCTCTTTTTCCATTCAACGATGGAGGTGGACGTCTGCTGACATACCTCTTGCTTATGAAGAGGTTAAGCGTTTTCATAAACTCGGAAGTAGGAGACAGCTTAAGCGAAGGCGCGCTGGCGTCCTGGACGCCCGTGCGCCGCTATGCGCGGAGGAAACCGCTTCATGTGGGACGTTAGGCTAGGATAGCGGGAAAAGAAATGGGGTAAAAATAAAATATATCATTATACAAGACAGTTGTGAAAAGAAAATGAGAAATTGTCACAAATTATTAATATTTGCCCTGTGTGAATGAGGTTTTACGTGGAAACACATTGACATTGACGAAGCCGTATTGTATCCTTTACAAGGGGTAGATTGAGAAGGTTTTCATTTTTTTAAAGGGTGTGTTGGCATGTCCCCAAAGCAGCGCCACCCGTTTCAAGCCATGGCATTGATGTCCGCCATCGTCTCCCAGCTCGTCGGCTCGATTTTAATCGGCGTTTTCGGCGGGAGATGGGTCGATGGGAAGTTTGGCACCGAGCCGATCTTTTTAATCGTCGGCCTCTTGCTCGGACTGGCGGCCGGCGTGTATGCCATGTTGCGGCTCATCCGCCAATATTTCTCTGGGGAGTAATGAAATGGAAGCCCTTCAAACGATGTTTTGGCGGCAAGTTCGGTACATATTGTATTTGCTCGCCATCTATACGCTCGGCTTTGGGTTTACGCCGTATAAAACCGTTTTTCTCAGCCTGATTCTCGGCACATCGATCAGCCTCCTCATGGTTTGGAATTTAACCCGGAAAATCGAAAAGTTCGGACAAGCAGTGGCGGCGCGCAAAAAAGTGCGCACATTAGGCACCTTATCGCGTTTGGCGCTTGCTGCGTTGGCTGCTGTCATTGTTCTCAAGTATCCGCAACATTTCGATATCGTGCCAACCGTTTTGGGATTAATGACATCCTACATTGTCATTATAATAGATTTCTTCTTTCACAAATGGAAAAACGACAAGCTGCACGTATGAAAGCGAGGTGAGAGAGGATGGAGCATAAAGCGCCGCTTGTCGAATTTTTAGGCCTTACGTTTAATTTATCTGATATGTTGATGATTACGATCACGAGCTTGATCGTGTTCATCATTGCTGTTGCGGCTACTCGCTCGCTTCAGCTGCGCCCGACGGGAATGCAAAACTTTATTGAATGGGTCTTTGACTTTGTCAGAGGCATCATTAACAGCACGATGGATTGGCAAACGGGCGGCCGCTTTTTGACGCTGGGCGTCACGCTCATCATGTATGTTTTTGTGGCCAATATGCTTGGACTGCCGTTTTCCGTCCATGTAAACGGTGAACTTTGGTGGAAATCGCCGACCGCGGATGCGACCGTTACGTTGACGCTGGCGGTGATGGTCGTCGCCCTCACCCACTACTATGGCGTCAAAATGAAAGGGGCGTCCGAATATTTGCGCGATTACACCCGTCCAGTCGCCTGGTTGTTCCCGCTCAAAATCATCGAAGAGTTTGCCAACACGCTGACGCTCGGTTTGCGTCTTTTCGGGAACATTTACGCCGGGGAAATTTTGCTTGGCTTGCTCGCCAGCCTTGGCACGAACTACGGTGTGCTTGGCGCCATTGGCGCAGCCATCCCGATGATGGTGTGGCAAGCGTTCAGCATTTTTGTCGGCTCTATTCAGGCGTTCATTTTTACGATGCTAACCATGGTTTATATGGCTCATAAGGTCAGTCATGACCATTGAGCATTCCTTTCATTAAGAGTAAGACTTGAAACATTACTTTAACATTGCGAAGGAGGATCTATCAACATGAGTTTGGGTGTACTTGCAGCTGCGATTGCGGTAGGTTTGGGGGCGTTGGGCGCCGGCATCGGCAACGGTTTAATCGTCAGCCGTACCATCGAAGGGATTGCCCGTCAACCAGAATTGCGTCCGGTTTTGCAAACGACGATGTTCATCGGGGTTGCGTTGGTTGAGGCGCTTCCGATCATCGGTGTCGTCTTCTCGTTCATTTACTTAGGTCGATAAGAAATAGATATGGAAAGTGATGGCGAAGTTCGTGTCAACGACCACCTTCGCCATTCCTTTATGTGCAATTTTGCGAGATCGCGTTGGTGCGATAGCTGTCGAAAGGAGTGAAACGCGGTGTTGTGGAAGGCAAACGTATGGGTGCTCGGCGAAGCGGCGCATGGCATCAGCGGCGGCACGATTATTTACCAACTGCTGATGTTCATCATTTTGCTGGCCTTGCTGCGCAAATTCGCTTGGCAGCCGTTAATGAATATCATGAAACAGCGTGAAGAACATATCGCGAACGAAATCGACCAGGCGGAAAAACGCCGGCAAGAAGCAGAGAAACTTCTTGAAGAACAGCGCGAACTGATGAAGCAGTCGCGCCAAGAAGCGCAAGCGCTCATTGAAAACGCGCGCAAGCTTGCTGAAGAGCAGAAAGAACAAATTGTCGCCTCGGCCCGCGCGGAAGCGGAACGGGTGAAAGAAGCGGCGAAAAAAGAAATCGAGCGTGAAAAAGAACAGGCGATGGCCGCGCTCCGCGAACAAGTGGCTTCGTTGTCTGTCTTGATCGCCTCGAAAGTGATCGAAAAAGAGCTGACCGAACAAGACCAACGCAAGCTGATCGAAGCGTACATTAAAGATGTGCAAGAGGCGGGAGGAGCGCGATGAACCAAGAAGTGATCGCCAAACGGTATGCATCGGCTTTGTTCCAAATCGCGCTCGAACAAGGGCAGCTTGACCGAATCGAAGAGGACGTTCGCGCCGTGCGCCAGGCATTGGCGGAAAACGGCGAGTTTTTATCGCTTCTTTCGTATCCGAAACTTTCCTTCGATCAGAAAAAAGCGCTCATCCGCGAAGCGTTCGCCGGTGTGTCCACCCCGGTGCAAAACACGCTTCTCCTTCTTCTTGAGCGCCATCGTTTCGGCCTTGTGCCTGAGCTGGCGGAACAGTTTCTTGCCCTCGTCGACGATGCGCGCGGCATCGCCAAGGCGGTCGCCTATTCGGCACGGCCGTTGACGGATGAAGAACTGCAGGCGCTTTCCGACGTCTTTGCCAAAAAAGTCGGCAAACAGACGCTCCACATTGAAAATATTGTAGATCCGGAACTCATTGGCGGCGTGAAGCTGCGCATTGGCAACCGCATTTACGATGGCAGCGTCAGCGGGCAGCTTGAACGGATCCGGCGGCAGCTGATCGGCTAACATTTGAAGACAGGGGTGAAAGGCATGAGCATTCGAGCGGAAGAAATCAGCGCGCTCATTAAGCAGCAGATCGAAAACTATGAATCGCAAATCCAAGTGAGCGACGTCGGCACCGTCATCCAAGTCGGCGACGGGATCGCGCGCGCTCATGGGCTCGATAACGTCATGTCCGGGGAGCTCGTCGAGTTTGCCAACGGCGTCATGGGCATGGCATTGAACTTGGAAGAAAACAACGTCGGTATCGTTATTTTAGGACCGTACACCGGCATTAAAGAAGGCGATGAAGTGCGCCGCACGGGCCGGATCATGGAAGTGCCGGTCGGGGAAGCGCTCATCGGCCGCGTCGTCAACCCGCTCGGCCAGCCGGTTGACGGCTTGGGACCGGTGGAAACGACGGAGACGCGTCCGATTGAAAGCCGTGCGCCGGGCGTTATGGACCGGAGATCGGTGCATGAGCCGCTGCAAACCGGGATTAAAGCGATCGACGCGCTCGTGCCGATCGGCCGCGGCCAGCGCGAGCTCATCATCGGCGACCGGCAAACCGGGAAAACATCGGTGGCCATTGACACGATCATCAACCAAAAAGACCAAAACATGATTTGTATTTACGTCGCCATCGGGCAAAAAGAATCGACGGTCCGCACCGTTGTGGAGACGCTCCGCAAACATGGCGCGCTTGACTATACGATCGTCGTCACCGCCTCGGCGTCGCAGCCGGCTCCGCTCTTGTTCTTGGCGCCGTATGCCGGTGTGGCGATGGGCGAGTATTTCATGTATAAAGGCCAACACGTGTTAGTCGTCTATGACGATTTGTCGAAACAAGCGGCGGCGTACCGTGAATTGTCGCTCTTGCTTCGCCGTCCGCCGGGCCGTGAAGCGTATCCAGGGGATATTTTCTACTTGCACTCCCGCCTGCTTGAGCGCGCAGCGAAATTGAGCGATGCCAAAGGCGGCGGTTCGTTGACCGCGCTTCCGTTCGTCGAAACGCAAGCGGGCGACATCTCCGCGTACATTCCGACGAACGTCATCTCGATTACGGACGGACAAATTTTCTTGCAATCGGACTTGTTCTTCTCCGGCGTCCGCCCGGCGATCAACGCGGGGTTGTCCGTTTCGCGCGTCGGTGGGGCGGCGCAAATTAAGGCGATGAAAAAAGTAGCCGGGACGCTTCGTTTGGACTTGGCCGCTTACCGTGAGCTCGAAGCGTTCGCCCAATTCGGTTCCGACCTCGATAAGGCGACGCAAGCGAAGCTCGCCCGCGGGGCGCGCACGGTTGAAGTGCTGAAGCAAGATTTGCATCAGCCGATTCCGGTCGAGAAACAAGTATTGATCATCTATGCGTTGACGCGCGGCTTTTTGGATGACATTCCGGTTGAAGATGTACGCCGGTTTGAAAAAGAGTTTTACTTGTGGCTCGACCAAAACGGCCAGCACTTGCTTGAGCACATCCGCACGACGAAAGACCTTCCGAACGAGGAAGACATCAACAAAGCGATCGAAGCGTTCAAGAAAACGTTTGTCGTTTCTCAATAAGGCCGGCGGGGGCATATCGCCCCCTCTCGCCTGTTAGAACCCGTGCAGCAAAAAGGTGGTGAAACCTTTGGCATCGTTACGCGATATTAAAACGCGCATCAATGCGACGAAGAAGACGAGCCAAATTACAAAAGCGATGGAAATGGTCTCGACGTCGAAGCTGAACCGCGCGGAGCAAAACGCGAAATCGTTCGTTCCATACATGGAAAAAATCCAAGAAGTCGTGGCCAATGTAGCGCTTGGCGCCGGCGGCGCTTCGCATCCGATGCTCGTTTCGCGCCCGGTGAAAAAGACGGGGTATTTGGTCATCACATCAGACCGCGGCTTGGCTGGCGCATACAACAGCAACGTGTTGCGCCTGGTGTACCAAACGATCCAAAAACGCCATGCTTCTCCGGATGAATATGCGATCATCGTCATCGGCCGCGTCGGGCTCAGCTTTTTCCGCAAGCGGAACATGCCCGTCATTCTCGACATCACCCGCTTGCCGGACCAGCCGTCGTTTGCCGATATTAAAGAAATCGCCCGCAAAACGGTCGGGTTGTTTGCCGACGGCACGTTTGACGAGCTGTATATGTATTACAATCATTACGTGAGCGCAATCCAGCAAGAGGTGACGGAACGGAAGCTTCTGCCGCTCACCGACTTGGCGGAGAATAAGCAGCGCACGGTGTACGAATTTGAACCGTCGCAAGAAGAAATTTTGGACGTCTTATTGCCGCAGTATGCGGAAAGCCTCATTTACGGCGCATTGCTCGATGCAAAAGCGAGCGAACACGCCGCCCGGATGACGGCGATGAAGAACGCAACCGACAACGCGCATGAGCTCATTCGCACATTGACGCTTTCCTACAACCGCGCTCGCCAAGCGGCGATTACGCAAGAGATTACGGAAATTGTCGCCGGAGCAAACGCCTTGCAATAGCGGACTAGCAAGTTAGGAGGGAAAACGATGACAAGAGGACGCGTTATCCAAGTCATGGGTCCGGTTGTAGACGTCAAGTTTGAAAACGGCCACTTGCCGGCGATCTACAACGCCCTGAAAATTCAACATAAAGCGCGCAACGAAAACGAAGTCGACATCGACTTGACATTGGAAGTCGCCTTGCATCTTGGCGATGATACGGTACGGACGATCGCGATGGCATCCACCGACGGCCTCATCCGCGGCATGGAAGTCATCGACACCGGCGCGCCGATTTCGGTGCCGGTCGGCGAAGTGACGCTCGGCCGCGTGTTCAACGTCTTAGGCGAGCCGATCGACTTGGAAGGCGATATTCCGGCTGACGCCCGCCGCGACCCGATTCACCGTCCGGCGCCAAAATTCGAAGAACTGGCGACCGAAGTCGAAATTTTGGAAACGGGAATTAAAGTCGTTGACTTGCTTGCGCCGTACATTAAAGGTGGAAAAATCGGTTTGTTCGGCGGCGCTGGCGTAGGGAAAACGGTCTTGATCCAAGAGCTGATCCACAACATCGCCCAAGAGCACGGCGGGATTTCCGTCTTCGCCGGCGTCGGCGAACGGACGCGTGAAGGAAACGACTTGTACCATGAAATGAAAGATTCCGGCGTCATCAGCAAAACGGCCATGGTGTTCGGGCAAATGAACGAGCCGCCGGGCGCGCGGATGCGCGTCGCCTTGACCGGCTTGACGATGGCCGAATACTTCCGCGATGAGCAAGGCCAAGACGTGTTGCTCTTTATCGACAACATTTTCCGCTTCACGCAGGCCGGTTCGGAAGTATCGGCGCTGTTAGGCCGCATGCCGTCAGCCGTTGGTTACCAGCCGACATTGGCGACGGAGATGGGCCAATTGCAAGAGCGGATCACGTCGACGGCGAAAGGCTCGATCACCTCGATCCAAGCGATTTACGTCCCGGCTGACGACTATACCGACCCGGCTCCGGCGACGACGTTCTCGCACTTGGATGCCACAACCAACCTTGAGCGGAAGCTTGCCGAGATGGGGATTTATCCGGCCGTTGACCCGCTCGCCTCGACCTCGCGCGCGTTGGCGCCGGAAATCGTCGGCGAGGAGCACTACCAAGTCGCCCGCAAAGTGCAGCAAACGCTGCAACGTTATAAAGAATTGCAAGACATCATCGCTATCTTAGGGATGGACGAACTGTCGGATGAAGATAAACTCGTCGTTCACCGCGCCCGCCGCATCCAGTTCTTCTTGTCGCAAAACTTCCACGTGGCGGAGCAGTTCACAGGCCAACCGGGCTCCTACGTGCCGGTGAAAGAAACGGTGCGCGGCTTTAAAGAAATTTTGGAAGGCAAATACGACCATCTTCCGGAAGATGCGTTCCGCTTAGTCGGCCGCATTGAAGAAGTCGTTGAAAAAGCGAAAGCGATGGGTGTCGAAGTGTGACCCGGGATAGGGGGATTGGACAATGAAAACGATCCACGTGAGCGTCGTTACTCCTGATGGCCCGGTGTATGAAGACGATGTCGAGATGGTGAGCGTGAAGGCGAAAAGCGGCGAGCTCGGCATTTTGCCGGGGCACATTCCGCTTGTCGCCCCGCTTGAAATCAGTGCGGCCCGGCTGAAAAAAGACGGCAAAACGCAATACATTGCCGTCAGCGGCGGCTTTTTGGAAGTCCGTCCGGACAAAGTGACGATTTTGGCTCAAGCTGCTGAACGGGCGGAAGACATTGACGTCCTGCGCGCCAAAGCGGCGAAAGAGCGGGCGGAGCGCCGCCTGCAAAGCCAGCAGGACGACATCGACTTCAAGCGGGCCGAACTGGCGTTAAAACGCGCCATGAACCGTTTGAGCGTTGCGGAAATGAAGTAAAAGCAGGGGAGAAGATTCCCCTGCTTTTCTTTTTTGATGAAAACGTGGGCATTCATCACACCGCGGAGCGCATGTGCCGTTATTTGCTGCTTTTTGGCTTGAATCGGTATTCACTAAAGGGAAAAGGGGAGGGCAGCACGAAGCGTCAGAGAAGGGGCGAATGTTCTGTCCTCTCTTTTTTATATTTATATAGTGTAAGCAACAATGTTCCGCCAAGACGGTGTCTCTTGCTTTGCCCCGGCCTGCGATTGGCCGCTTATTTGAATGAACACCGTGTTGACAGTGATAATCTGAACGGTTGCTGACACGGTTGGATTTGAGTCTTCTGTCGGGAAATGATAAATGTTATAATGAAATTGAAGGAATTATTGAAAAATTTCATCATTAACACTATATGTATGTAGAAAACTGGGAGAGGGGGGCGAGCTTGTTGAGCAACATCTATGCGAACAGTTATTTGATCATCTTCGTCTTTCTTTGTCTCGGCGTGTTGCTGCCGATTGGGGCGCTCACGGCCGGACGATGGCTGCGGCCGCACGTGCCGGACGAGATGAAGGCGACGACTTATGAAAGCGGTAACAATCCATTTCACGACTCGCGCGTTCAGTTTCAAGTCCGCTACTATCTATTTGCCTTGCTGTTTGTCATTTTCGATGTCGAGACGGTGTTTTTGTATCCGTGGGCGGTCGTTTATGACCAACTCGGCTTGTTCGCGTTAGTGGAAATGATCATTTTCATCGTCTTGCTTGCCATTGGCCTTATTTACGCTTGGAAAAAGAAGGTGTTACGATGGATGTGAAATGGGAAGGCTTTTCTGATGCCGAAATGGAAGAAGTGAAGCGAAACGTCTTTTTCACGACGCTCGAGCAGTTGAAAGGATGGGCTCGAAGCAACTCGCTTTGGCCGCTGACATTCGGCCTTGCCTGCTGTGCGATCGAGATGATGGCGGTCGGCGGCGCCCATTACGACCTCGACCGGTTCGGTTCATTTTTCCGCGCTTCGCCGCGGCAGTCTGACGTCATGATCGTCTCGGGAACCGTGACGAAAAAAATGGCGCCGCTTTTGCGCCGGTTGTATGACCAAATGCCCGAACCGAAATGGGTCATCGCCATGGGTTCGTGTGCGACGGCCGGCGGCCCGTACGTCAAATCGTACAGCGTTGTCAAAGGCGTCGACCAAATCGTTCCGGTTGACGTGTACATACCGGGCTGTCCGCCGAACCCTGCGGCGCTCATTTACGGCATTCACAAATTAAAAGAAAAAATCCGCCTGGAAGCCAAAACGGGGAAGAAGGTGCTGTAACCGATGGATGAAGAAAAAGATTTGACCCAGCGAAAAAAGGAAGCAGCCGAGCGGGCGAAGCAGCTGGCGCGTGAACGGCTTGCGGCCAAGCAAGCAGCAGAACAGGCGAAGCAAGCCGCTGAAACCGGTGACGCCCGAAGCGATGATTTGAATCCTTCTTCGGATGTATCCGACGGCCCGGCAAATGAAGCGCCGGGCGGCGCGGCGCAGCCGCCATCGGCTGAAGACATCGCGTCAGCGAAAAAACGAGTTGCCGAAGAGGTGCGAGCCAAGGCCGCCGAGTTGCGGCGGCAGCGCGAAGCGTCGTTGGGGGCCGCGTCCGGGGATGACCTTGAGGCGGCGAAAAGGAAGGCGGCGGAGGAAACGCGGGCACGGGCGGCGGAATTGCGGAAGCAGCGCGAGGCGTCGTCGGGGGCCGCGTCCGGGGA
>NZ_BCQG01000044.1 GCF_001544315.1 Geobacillus jurassicus NBRC 107829 | reverse complement strand
CATCACCATGTGGGGTCAATGCGTTTCGCTCATAGTAACCGTGGCGGTGCAACGGGCGCTTGGCCCGGCAATGCGGACACTGTGTCAGAAGAGGGAAGTCGTTTTCTTTTCCGCGCTCTGCATACGTTTGGACGTCAATGCCAAAGTCATGAAATTGAATCACGTCCTCCTCCCCTCCTCTGAACCGATGGATTTTCTCTTCCGAAATAATTCACAAAAAATTTAGCACATTCTTTCAGAAAAGGGGAGAGGGCTTTCTGAAAGAATGTGCAAAAAAATGGCTCTTTTGTTCCGAAATAAAGTGATAATTTACACAGAGAGCTCAACCAGCCCTAGTGTGACCAACGAATAAGCTAACAATATGCCATCGAGTGCCACTTCAAACCCGGTGACGGAATTCGCCCGAATGTCTGTGATCCGGTATTGGTCAACGAGAATGGAAAAGACCGTCTCGATGCCTTTTCGTTTTTTCTTGATCCATTCTTCCCATGCCCGGGATGGACGATGTTTTTGATTGTTTCGAGACGGTGTCCACAATGCCGCTTGGTGCTTTTCGTACAGCTTTCGTTGCAAGGTGCGGCTGATGTACCCTTTGTCTCCAAAGTTGTAGGGATGAGGAATTTGGGTCATGACCGTTTCTGCTGCTTTGACGTCGTGACAAGACGCTTCCGTTACAACATAGCCCATGGGCAATCCTTGATTGGTCACTTGAAGGTGCAGCTTGAATCCGTAGTACAATTGTTTTTTGGAAGCGCAATAGCCCATATCCGCGATCCCACGGAATCGTTTGACGCGCTCCATTCTCGCGGGATGGCACAACGGAAGCGGCATACTGTCGACGACGGCATAGGCATGGTGTTGACCACGTTCGCTCACGACGGCGGATCCATTTCAACGCGAAGCCAAGCGCGCGGCAGCGGCGGTTGTACCGGGAACGTTCGAGAAACTGGCCGTCGGTGAACAAATGGCCGGTGACAAAGCGATGCCAGGCCCGTTCGGAAGAAAAACCAAGCAGCTTTCCTAAAAGATGTATTGCGATGACCACCTCATCTTCTTGCTTGACCAAGTGGCGGTTGCGACGCTGAAGATGAATCTGAATGAGTGACAGTTGAGCAGAGACAAACAAAAAAATGGCGGCATATTGCTTTTGCAGTTTGGCTCGATCTGTAGTAAAATGAAAGTGCTCTTGCATGGGGATCTCTCCTTTCGAATGGTAGGTAGCACTTTCATTCTATAGGAGATCCGCCAGCAAGGGCTATTTTTATGCTCACCCGACTTTATCTAGCACCACGGGTTCTTGTTAGAATGAAAAATCAAAGAAGAATAAGCATTAAGTGAATATGTTCCCTTCCTCTTCTCACAAAGAACACTACATAAAAAAGCCTTCCTTCACATGCTATGAGGAGGGCTACGCATCTTACAATTGACTAAAAACCTCCATTTTGTAACAAATGGAAGGGCAGCTGGCTGGCGTGTCTGTTGCATTATCATTATTTAACAGATTTAGCCCCTATAGCTTTGCGTCCTACCCTTTCGAGTAGTTTGCCGACCTCATATTCACTTTTTGATGTTTTTTGTCGATCTTTGTCATATTAAGTCATATTTTGTATGACAAATCAAATAAATATTAACATATTTTATAGTTCATGTGAACTATATACATGCTCCCTGAAAAGTTAACCTTCGCATAAGCGGTGCCCACTCTGGTTATACTGCTCCTAAGGAAAAGCATGGAAAACATCCATGAGCAACTTTTGCTCTCCACCCGGGCATGAAAATCCCCCTCTCCTTCCCATAATGAAGGATAGGCGCAAACAGTTGAACAGAACGTTGTGCTTAATGGTGGCCTGGACCCTGGGTAGAAAACTGTCTTGAATCCACTGGGGTCCGCCCTTTCCCTATGAATCGGAAAGGTGACGACGCATAGAAAAATGCCGCATGTCTCCCGTGGATTCGCTGTTTGCGCACTCAATCATCGAAAAGGAGGACCATCGATCATGGATGCCATCTATCCTCGCTACGCTGGGTTGGATATTCATGCCGAAACGATCGTCGCCTGCGCGCTATGGGAAGAAGACGGACACATTCAAAAAGACATTCAAACCTTCTCCACGTTCTCGAAAGGGCTTGGTGACCTGCTTGAGTGGCTCGAAGAGCATGGCGTCACCCATGTCGCCATGGAATCGACCGGCGTGTATTGGAAACCGGTCTTTGCCTTCCTCGAGGGCTATGTCGACTTGACGCTGGCCAATCCTCAGCGGATCAAAAATGTTCCGGGAAGAAAAACCGATGTCTCTGACGCCGAGTGGATCGCCAAGCTGCTCCGCCATGGACTCGTTGAAAAAAGTTTCGTCCCCCCCAGCGGATATTCGCGAATGGCGGGATTTTACCCGCCTCCGCAAAAAGTGGGTCGGACAGCTGACTTCGGAGAAAAACCGGATTCAAAAAGTGCTCGAGTCTTCCAATGTCAAACTCGGCTCGGTCCTCTCCGATCTCTTCGGCGTTTCCGGAAAAGACATCCTCATCCGGCTGCTTGAGAAGGGATACGTGGACAAGGACGAGTTGGATCAATGCCTGCGTGGAAGGCTCAAAAAGAAAAAGCAAGCGGTGTACGATTCGCTGCTCGGCACCTTGACCGAACACGAGCTCCGTCTCCTTCGCCTCTTGTGGAAACACGTCGAAGAATTGGAGCGATTGATCGAGGAAGTCGACCAGCACATCGACCGCCTGCTCGAGCCGTATCGCGAGGAAGTGGATCTGCTCATGACCATGCCCGGAGTGAAAAAACAAACCGCCGCCGTCATCATTGCCGAGATGGGAGCCGATATGAGCGTCTTCGAAACGCCGGAACGGGCGGCCTCATGGACCGGATTGTCCCCCGGCAGCCATGAAAGCGCCGGAAAGCGAAAGAGCACGCGCACGACAAAAGGCAATCCCCATCTCCGATCGGCGTTATGCGAGGCGGCATGGTCAGCAGCTCGATCCAAGACGCATCCCTTGTCCCGAAAGTTTTGGTCGTTGGCGGCCCGGTGCGGGAAGAAAAAAGCCCTCATCGCCATTGCTCGGCGGATGTTGGTGATCATCTTTTGCATGATCTCCCGCAAAGAGCCGTTCCGCCAACCACAACTTATTTAGTCTAGCCAAAAGGCAGACAGGTTATACGAGATGCCTAAAATCAGGCACCTCTGCTTTCCTATTGCCTTTTTTGGCCATTTTCAGTATACCCGCACGGATCAGGAGCGTATACCGCACTCACCAAGTGGTGGGGATTTTCACGGAAAGGATTCGCGATTGTCGCAAATGAAATCCGAAAAATGGCGGATAAAAGTAAAGAAGCCGTTGATAACATCGCAAAGCAACTTGAAAACTTTGCTAAACTTACAAAAACCATTGACCATATCTCCCAAAATATGAAAGATGACATAAATAATACCTACGAATCCATAGATGAATTAAGAAAATCTTACGAGCATGTTGCGCGTTTAGCAGAGGAATTATCGAAAATTACGTAAGGGTGAAAGAACACCTCATCCCATTGATAGTAAGAAAAATATTTTGTAACAAAGGACCATACGATAAGCTTGATGGTCCTTTTTCCAGTAAAAATTATCCAAAGTTCAAGTTTATTTTTCTTCATGAACGAGTATGTTTGGAGTGGAACGAGTTTATTTGGTATTTACAAATCTCATGTAAATTTCGAATAAACTCCTTCCTCCCCACCCCGCTCCAACCCGCATTCTTACGTCCCCATTTCTTCCTATTTGAAATAAACTCGTTCGTCCTCCCCCGATTTTTTCGATGTTTTTCTCCGATTTTTTCCGCTTTTTTCCTCCAACTGAGCACGACTTTTTTTTGATTTTTAGAAAAAGAAAAAGGGAAGAACGGATGATTCCTCCCGCTTCTTCCCTCTTATTTTCTTCACATGCTTATGCGATTTTCCTTGATATTTCAATGATTTTCCCGCTTTTCCTCTCCCTTTTCTTTTCCCATGTGGAGCGGGAGATGATCGATATCTTTTCCAGTAAAATTCATCCAAATTCCAATTTTATTTGGTATTTACACACTCAGCCGCAACTTCGCCACCGCCTCGACATGCGCCGTATGCGGAAACATGTCGATCGGCTGAATGTAGTTGACGCGATACGCCTCGGCCAAGACATCGAGGTCGCGGGCGAGGCTGGATGGGTTGCACGAGACGTAAACGACCGTTTTCGGACGGACGCGGAGAATCGTCTCAAGCAGCGCCCGGTCGCAGCCGACGCGGGGCGGGTCGACGATGATGACGTCCGGCTTCCAGCCTTCTTTCACCCATTTCGGCAGCCAATATTCGGCTTTGCCCACGACATAGTGCGTGTTGGTGAAACCATGCTTTTTGGCGTTGTTCTTCGCGTCTTCAATCGCTTCCGGAATCGTGTCCATGCCGCGCACTTCTTTGGCATCGCGAGCAAGCCACAAACCGATCGTGCCGACGCCGCAGTAGGCGTCAACGATCCGCTCCGCTCCGGTGAGGGCGGCCGCTTTTTTCACTTCGTCGTACAATTTCACCGTCTGGATCGGGTTGAGCTGGAAAAAGGCGCGCGCCGACAGTTCAAACGACAAGTCGCCGAGCGTTTCTTGAATGTATTCGTCGCCGGCAAGCACTTCTGTCTCGTCGCCGAAAATGAGCGATGTCTTCTCGCCGTTGATGTTTTGCACGATCGATTTCACTTCTGGAAGACGGCGGCGGATTTCCTCGATCAACAGCTCTTTGCGCGGAATGTCTTTTGTCGCCGTCACAAGCACAAGCTGAATGTCGCCCGTATGGAAGCCGACGCGGACGACGATTGTCCGCACGACGCCCGTTCTCGTTCGCTCGTTGTAAATCGGGATGCGCAAGTCTTGCAAAATCGTTTTGACAATGTTCGTGACGCGCGTCGTTTGCGGATGCTGGATGCGGCATTCGGATAGGTCAACGAGCCGGTGGGAGTCGAGGCCGTACAGTCCGGCGAGCACTCGTCCTTTTTTCACCCCGACTTGGAACTGGCTTTTGTTTCGGTAATGCCACGGGTCATCCATGCCGATCGTCGGGCGGATGTCAAGCTTGTCGACATCGAGGCGGCGGGCATGGCGGCGGAGCGCCTGGATGACAATGTCGCGCTTCGCCTCGAGCTGCGCCTCGTACGCCAAGTGTTGCAACTGGCAGCCGCCGCATTGCTCATAAAGCGGGCATGGCGGCATAACGCGGTTTGGAGAGCGCTTGCGAATGCGCTTGATTTTCGCTTCAGCGTACGTCGGATGAATGTTGGTCGCCTCGACGACGACTTCTTCGCCTGGCAAAGCGCCGGGGACGAAGACGACTTGTTTTTGAAAATAGCCGACCCCCTCGCCGTTAATGCCGATCCGCTGGATCGTGAGCGGAAATTGATCGCCTTTTTTGATTTTGATTTTCGTTTGTTGCTTTGCCATATCGGTCCCTCTCATTCGATGCTTCTCCATAAATATAACGCCGCATAGCTGGCGTACGGCTTCCACCGCTCGCCGAGCGCCGCCATCTCTTTGACGGTCGGCCGCTTGGAGAGCCCGAACCGTTTTTCGACCGCCCGCTGCAAGCCGATATCGGCTGGGGGGAAGACGTTTGGGCGGCCGAGGCCGAAAAGGAGGAAGTTTTGCACAGTCCACGGGCCGATGCCGCGCACGGCGGTCAGCCGCTCCATCACGTCGCCGTCTTCCATCTGTTCGAGTTCATCAAGACGCAGCTTCCCTTCGGCAATGAGGCGTGACACATCAATGATATATTCCGCTTTCCGCCCGCTCAGTTGCAAAGCGCGCACGTCATCGTACGAACGGGAGGCAATGTCTTCTGGGCGCGGGTAAAACCAAACGCCATGCATTTCTTTCCCAAACGTTTTCACAAACCGCTCCGTCAGCCGATAGCCGACTTTCAAATGAAATTGCTGGTGGATCAAACATTTGATTAAGCAAAAATATAAGTCAAAATCGAGCACAAGGGGCATCCCTTCGTATTCATCAAACAAAGGCGCCAGCTCCGTTTGGCGGAAATACTCGTGAATCGGCCCGAGCGGCGTCCGCCATTGAAACAGATGGGAAATCCGTTCCACAATCTCGCCTTGCCGCTCGGGGCAAGGCGCTGAAACGGAAAATTTTGGATCATCTTTTGTGCCGATGCCTTCAACCGTCACCGGCACAAAAAGATCGCCGAGCATAAGCGGCACCGTGATGCGCTGCCTCTCCAAGTCAACCGCCAGCAGCGGATCGAGCGCAAGTCGTTCAAGCGCGTGGGCGAAATCGTACGGGGCGGGCACGGTGACCGTTTGTTGCCACATCGTTCTCACCTTTCTCATTCGTCCGTGCCCTTATTATAACGAAAAACGCCCCGCCGCACCAACGAGCCGAACAAGGCAACCGCATGCGCTTCGGCTGGCGCGGCAAGGCGGATTTTCGAATGGCGCCCCGCCTGACGATGCTCAATGGATGGGACGGCTTACGGGCGAAACAGCCAGGGATGAAGGCCGGCCTTGTTGGCCATGAGATCATCAAGGCTCGCGAACGTGTACCCTTGCTTGCGCAAGTCGTCGATCACTTTCGGCAGCGCTTCGGCATTGTCTTTTGATACGGAGTGCAAAAGCAAAATCGCGCCTGGATGAACTTGTTTCATGATTTGATTGTAAGCATATTGCCAGCCGCGCTGGCGGTCCGTTTGCCAGTCGACGAAAGCGAGCGACCAAAAGACATGGTAATAGCCGAGCTCGCGGGCAAGAGACAACGTCCGCTCGCTGAAAATGCCGCGCGGCGGGCGGAGGTACATCATCCCTTTTTGCCCGGTCAGCTCTTCTGTCTTTTCCTTTACCTTTTCCAGCTCTTCGCGCACCCGCTCATCGCTTGCGGTTGTCAAATCGGGATGGTGCCACGAATGGTTGCCGATGATATGGCCTTCCGTTGCCATCCGTTTGACTAAATCCGGGGCTGTCTGCAAATAATGGCCGGTGACAAAAAAGGCGGCCGGCACGTGTTTTTCCTTCAATACGTCCAAAATTTGCGCCGTATACCCGTTTTCATAGCCGTTGTCAAACGTTAAGTAAACCGTTTTCTCGCTCGTGTCGCCTAAATAAAAAGCGTCATATTTGACAAGCAGCTCATCGAGTTCTTTTCCCGCCGATGGGGGCTTGTGGTTTTCGCTCCGCTTCAATCCCCAATGGATCGGCGCATTGCTTATGGCAAAAGCGGGGGCGGGAAAAAGCACGATCGCTAAAACGAGAGAAATGAGCCATCTCATGCCTAGTTCCTCCTTGGCCGCCATCTTTTCCTCTTTCTTATTGTTTTCACCCCTGACCGCTTTACGCGCACCATTTTTTGCAAAAAAAAAAAAAAAGCCCCAAAAGCGAGCGCTTTGGGGACCGAGAAGAAAACGGGATCAGCTTGTTTGTCTACCCATAGCCATTTGCTTGAAATGGGGCTCCTTACTTGAACACCGGTTCTTTGAACTGGGACAGCTTTTCAAGCGACGATTTTTCCACATCTTCATGCAAGCTGTTGCCGTGCGAGTCCATTGTAACAACAGCGGTGAAGTTTTCGACGCGCAAATGCCACATCGCTTCCGGAATGCCAAACTCCAGCAAATCAACGCCTTCAACCGATTTGATGCAGTCAGCATAATATTGGGCCGCGCCACCGATGGCGTTCAAATACACGCCGCCGTGTTCTTTTAACGCTTGCAGCGTTTTCGCGCCCATGCCGCCTTTGCCGATGACGGCGCGAACACCAAATTTTTTCATAATATCGCCTTGATACGGCTCTTCGCGAATGCTCGTCGTCGGGCCGGCGGCTTTGGCGTGCCAGCGGCCTTCTTCATCTTTTAACATGACCGGGCCGCAATGGTAAATGATTTGCCCGTTCAAGTCAACCGGAGCGTCATGGTCCATCAAATATTTATGAATGGCGTCGCGGCCCGTGTAAATGACGCCGCTGATGCGGACGACGTCGCCGACGCGGAGCTGGCGCACTTGTTCTTCAGAAAGCGGCGGGACAAGGTCGATGACGCGCGTATTTCCTTGTTCCAGCGCAACGGCCGCTTCTGCTTTTTCGAGTTCTTTGGAAAAATCGACGTCTTCGCCGTCTTGGTACAGCCATTCGATGATCTCACCAGTCGCTGGGTCGATTTTCACGCCCATGCGCCGGAACGCCCAGCAGTTGTAGGCGACCGAGACGAAGAAGCTCGCCGGGATGCGGTGCATGACGCCGATTTTACAGCCAAGCAGCGTCGATTCGCCGCCAAACCCCATCGTGCCGATGCCGAGTTTGTTGGCGTTTTCCATAATGTATTCTTCCAGTTGGCGCAGCTCTTCAATCGGGTTGACGTCATCAACCGGCCGGAACAGCTGCTCTTTCGCCAACTCATAGCCGGACGAGCGGTCGCCGCCAATGCCGACGCCGATAAAGCCGGCGCTGCACCCTTGCCCTTGCGCTTGATACACCGCGTGCAAAATGCATTTGCGGATGCCATCAAGGTCGCGGCCGGCGCGGCCGAGCCCTTCGAGTTCACACGGCAGGCTGTACTGAATGTTTTTGTTTTCACAGCCGCCGCCTTTTAAAATAAGCCGGACGTCAATGTAATCGTTTTCCCATTGTTCAAATTTAATAACCGGCACACCTTCTCCTAAATTGTCTCCGCTGTTTTTGCCGGTGAGCGAATCAACCGAGTTCGGGCGCAATTTGCCGTTTTTCGTCGCTTCGGCAATGGCGGCCCGGATCGCTTTTTTCATCTCCATTTGGTTGACGCCAACCGGCACTTTAATTTTAAACGTCGGCAATCCCGTATCTTGACAGATGGGCGACACGTTTTCATCCGCCATTTGAATATTCTCGACGATCGTATCGAGCGCCATGGCCGCCCGTGTGCCCGCGTTTTCACGCGCTTTCGCCCGAGCGATCGCTCGACGGACGTCCTTCGGCAGCTTCGTCGACGTCTCGACGATCAAGTCATACATGCTTTGCTGGAATTTTTCCATGTCGGTTCAACGCCCCTTCCCCTGTGTTCATCCAAAGTCATAGTCCAATCTCTTTTTATTATACTTTGTTTTACAGTGTTTTGTAAAAAATCTTTCTTTTTCGCATGATGGCCGCGCCGCCGTCATACGAATGGGATAGCAGGAAGCCAAAACGATTGACAAGCGTTGGAGCGGTTGCTAATAATGAACGTTAGGACTTTGAATGGAAAGAGGAGAAGGCCATGCATTCATCCACCATGCCAGCAATTACACCGGCGTATGACCCGTGGGAAGCGTACGTCGATATTGAAGAATATGGAAAACTAGAGCTGACGAATATTGAGTTTACAACAACGACGCTTTGCAATATGCGCTGCGAGCATTGCGCCGTCGGCTATACGTTGGCAACGAAAGATCCAGAGGCGCTGCCGCTTGATTTGTTGCTCCGCCGGTTGGAGGAAATTCCGCATTTGCGCTCGCTCAGCATCACCGGCGGCGAACCGATGCTGTCGTTAAAATCCGTCGAACAATACGTCGTTCCCCTTCTCCGCTATGCGCACGAGCGCGGGGTGCGAACGCAGCTCAATTCGAACTTGACGTTGGATCTGTCTCGCTATGAACCAGTCATTCCATATTTGGATGTGCTCCACATCTCGCACAACTGGGGGACGGTTGACGACTTTGTCGAAGGCGGTTTTGCCATGATGGAGCGGAAGCCGACGCGCGCGCAACGGGAAAAATATTTCGAACGCATGATCGATAATGCGAAAGCGCTGGCGAACGCCGGGGTGATGGTGTCAGCAGAAACGATGTTAAACAAACGGACGGTCCGCCATTTGGAAACGATCCACCGGCAAGTTGTCGAGGAAATGGGCTGCCGGCGCCATGAAATCCACCCGATGTATCCGAGCGATTTTGCCAGCGCCCTTGAGACGCTCAGCCTCGATGAATTGCGCGAGGCGATTCACCATTTGCTTGACATTCGCGACGAAAACGTCTGGATGCTGTTTGGCACGCTGCCGTTTTACCCGTGCAGCGACAGCGAGGAAGATGTGCGCCTATTGAAGCGGCTGTATGAAAGCAAAAACGTCACCGTGCGCAACGATCCGGACGGCCGCTCGCGGCTCAATGTCAACATTTTCACCGGCGATGTCATCGTCACCGATTTCGGCGATGAACCGCCGCTTGGCAACATCATTCACGATTCGCTGCCGGACGTGTATGACCGATGGCGGCGCTCAAAGCTTGCTAGGGAGCTTCTTTGCCACTGCCCGGCCGCTCGCTGCCTCGGACCGAACGTCCTTGTGAAGCAGACGTATTACCGCGGCGTCGATTTTACGAAGCGGTCGGCGCGCATCACACAATAGAAGAAGCTGTTTTTTCGCCGGCCAACGGCAATCTATGCGCAAAAAAGGTGTCCCGTCCTTTTGGGACACCTTTTATCTTGGCTGCTCGCTTACAATGTAAGACATATACAGTCGATCCTGCACCGGGATCCATGCTCCGACGCCTCTTGTCGTCACGTTTTTGACGACAATTTTCTTTTTGTTTCCTTTGAGCACGACGTACACTTCCCCGTACGTCACCTTCCCTTTTTCATTCACCGCCGGAGCGTACGCGTACAAATACCCCATTTTTTTCGCCGGCACGTTGTACGGTTGGTCTTTTTTCGTGCCAAGGCCGACAACCGTGCTGAAAGAGAGCGGCAAGTTCGTCTTTTCCATCGCTTTGTTTAACATCATCCGCTTAACCGCGTCTTCATTCGGCACTTTCACCGTCAACCCGCCGCGGACGTATTTTTGCATTTCTTGTTTATAGTATAACTTTTGCGCCGTATCGCCGCCGCGGTTATCAAGGAAATTCGTGTTGACCTTTTGATATTCCCAGTTCGTCGACGTTTCGATCGACTGGTAATTGAGCGGCCATTGGCCTAAATAAATCGTCGCTCGATAGCCGATGGCCCATGGCGTGTCGGTCGCCGAAGATTCATTAAAGAGATGGATCAATTCAGGATTTTCAATTTTTACATTCGCCGATTTCAACAGCTGTTTCGCAAACGAGCTCGGTTCCAAATGCGGCAAATCTTGCGTCGGGTTCGGATACGTATTTTCTTTCGATATATCGATCACCGCACCGGGCGCCGGTTTGTCGGAAGCCGCCAGCGCCGGAAACGCCGCCGCATAAAGAAGAAGCACGCTCACGAACAGCGAAACGACCCACTTTTTCATCACCTTCGCTCCTTTCTGTCCAATATTCACTGTTATTTTCTTTCAAAATGCGTGCTTTATCCGCAACGGCGAAAATTTCTTCCCGCTTTGGCATCAAAAACTTTGTTCCGACAAAAAGCACCCGGAACGGCGAACGCCCGGGTGCAGTCACTTACAGCAAGTAAAAGCCGATGCCCATGATCGTATAGGCAGCAAGCAATGTCGCTCCTTCGAACCAGTTCGTATCCCCGTCGTTGGACAGCACGATCATCAAGAGCACGGAAGCAGCCATCGCCACCAGCTCAGGAAGTGAAAAGACAAGCGGCATTTTTTCCGGAAACAAAAGCGAAACGAGCACAAGCACCGGCGCAACGAACATGGCGATTTGCAATGTCGAACCGACGGCAATTTCCACCGCGACATTCATTTTGTTTTTGTACGCCATAATAACCGCGGAAGCGTGCTCCGCCGCATTGCCGACGATGGCAACGATGATGATCCCGATAAACAGCTCGCTCCAGCCGAACGATTCAGCAACCGTTTCAAATGTGTGAACGAGCCGCTCGGATAAATAGGCGACCGCGACCGTCGCCAACGCCAAAATGGCGGTCGCTTTCCCTTTTCCCCATTCCGGTTCTTCATGTTCTTCCGCTTCTTCCGATTTATGCTGATATACACCGCGGTGGGTGACAAGCCGAAAGTACAGGGCGGCGACATAAAGCAATATCATAATGATCGAGATGCCGACGCTTAACGCGAGCTGTTTGCTGCGATCCATTTGCAGCGTGAACACTTCCGGGATGACGAAGGCGACAAAAATGGCGAACGTCAACAGTCCGGCGTTGTGGCGAGCATCGTAAATGTTGAATTCTTGCCGCTTATACTTTAAGCCGCCGACAAAAAACGATAACCCAGCCACTAAAAGCAGGTTCCCAAGCACCGAACCGGTTAAGGAAGCGAGCACGACGTCAACGAGTCCGGCCTGCAAGGCAAAAATGGAAATGATCAGCTCGACCGCGTTGCCAAACGTCGCGTTCAATAGCCCGCCGATGCGCGGCCCGGCGACGATCGCCAAGCTTTCCGTCGCCCGCCCCATATAACTTGCGAGCGCAATGATCGTCAAACAGTACAGCACAAACATTAAGACGGTCGGCCAGTGAAGAAACCCGCCGATGACTGACACCGGCACGCCGATCCATGTCATCCAAGCAAACACCTTGTTCATTTCTCTTCCACCTTTCCTCTTGATTGTTTTCGTTGCATTGACCGCCGTTTCTATATACGATGGATAAGGGCATTCATTCGCCCTAGGAAACATCCGGCCTCGCTTGTTTGATCGGCCGGCGATTTCAACTGAAATGGGGATGCACGATGCGTTTTGCCATCTTAACCGGGATTGTCGCCGTCTCTGGTCTGTCGCAAGGGATGTTGCTGCCGCTTTTGGCGGTGCTTCTTGATGAAAACGGCGTCTCTTCATCGATGAACGGCGCGCACGCCGCCGCCCTGTATATCGGTGTCTTGACCATTTCGCCATTTTTGGAGCGGCCGTTGAGCAAATATGGGTATAAGCCGATGATTCTCCTTGGCGCTTCTATTGTAATATGCGCACTCATCCTTTTTCCACTTTTTCCATCGTTTTTCGTTTGGCTCGTTCTTCGCTTTGCCATCGGAATTGGCGACCATATGCTTCATTTTGCGACGCAAACGTGGATCACGGACTTTTCTCCGCCGGCGGAGCGCGGACGGCGGCTGTCGCTGTATGGGTGGGCGTTCGGCCTTGGCTTCACCATCGGCCCGCTGTTGGCTGCACTCGCTTCGGTCGAAGAGGCGCTGCCGTTTTATTTAGCTGCTCTCCTTAGCTTCGTCGGTTGGATCGCTGTCTTTTGGCTGCCGAATGAAAAGCCGAAGCCGCTTGAACGTTCTTCATCGACGGCCGGTCGGTTTATCGGCGCCTGGAGACAGGCGTGGCCGGCGCTCCTGCTGCCATTCGCCTACGGCTTTTTGGAAGCGGCCGTTCATTCCATCTTCCCGCTGTACGCCTTGCGTGAGCGGATGAGCGCTGAGCAGATCGCC
The DNA here is from genome assembly GCF_001544315.1 of Geobacillus jurassicus NBRC 107829. Taxonomy (GTDB): domain Bacteria; phylum Bacillota; class Bacilli; order Bacillales; family Anoxybacillaceae; genus Geobacillus; species Geobacillus jurassicus. The sequence goes on along the minus strand of NZ_BCQG01000044.1, from coordinate 17,568 downwards.
TTCATCTTGCCATGCTTCTCGCTTGGCGGCATCATCTTTCAGCTTCCGCTCGGAGCGCTCAGCGACCGGTTCGGACGGCGCCGTGTCATCACCGGCGCACTCTTGGCCGGCGCCGGTTGTTTTTTGATTGCCCTCACTGTCGGTGCGTCCACGGTTGGGTTGGCTGCCTGTTTGTTCACCGCTGGCATGTTTACCGGCTCGCTCTTCTCGCTCGGCATCGCCTATATGACCGACCTGTTGCCGAAAGCGCTGCTTCCGGCCGGCAATTTGCTGTGTGGAATGCTGTATAGCCTCGGCAGCATGACAGGCCCGCCGCTTGCTGGCAGCGTGGTTGATCTCTCTGCCCGCGCCTTTTTCCTCGCGGTTAGCGTTGTCCTCCTCGTCCCGGCCATTTGCCTCGTCAGCCGCCGGGAACAGGAAACAGCGGCTTGACCGTTTTTTATTTTTTTATTTTTTTCAAAAAAATCGTTGACCATTTCGTTCCTTCTGTTATATAATAAAACCAAGATATCAAGTTTCTGTTTTAAAACAGTATAAAGGAGTGGCGATCATGAGCAGAACGGAACGGAAAAATATGATTGAGTTTATCGAAAAAGTGCGGGGATTGTCGCGCGAGGAACTCGCCTATATGACCGATGCAGAAATTGAATACATTTATGAGCGCTATTACCACCATCACGAAGAAATTGTCGAATAAAACACCGTCACCCGATGCGCCTCCACCTGCATGAAAAAGGCGTCCCTTGCCAGGACGCCTTTTTTCAATGATAACCGTTTTGTCCGTTGGCGCTGCCGCTCGTCTTATGCTTTGGTCTGTTTTTTCCTTTTTGCTTCGTGCGCCCATCTTTTTTCGTGTGCTTCGTCATCGTGATCCCCCCTATGTCAAAATCCCCTGCATGGTTACGATATCCCGCCCCGGCACTGTTTATGCATGTTAGCGCAGCCGCCTTCTCCCCTTGTGCTCGCAGTCGAACATGGCGTTGAGTTCCCCGCCTAAAATGAGAATCATGCCGGACAAATAAAACCAAACCATCAGCACAATCATCCCGCCAAGGCTGCCGTACATCGCTGTGTAATTGGCAAAGTTGTTGACATAATAAGCAAAGGCGAGCGATGTCGCGATCCAGCCGGCGGTGGCAAACAGCGAGCCGCGCACGACGTTGACGCAGCGAAGCTGTTTGTTCGGAGCAAAATAATAAAGGGCAGTAAAGACGACAAACAATAACAGCGAGCTCGTCACCCAGCGGAACGCGTTCCAGACGTTCAAAAACTGTTGCGACAACCCGAGAGCAGAGAACAAAAACAGCCCGATCATCCGCCCGAAGACCGGGAGCACGAGGGCAACGATTATGACAACGATCATGCCGAGCGTCAACACAATCGACAGACCGCGTACGATCCAAAACGGCCGGTCTTCTTGCACATCATAAGCGCGGTTGAATGCCCTCATAATGGCACTCATGCCATTAGACGCTGACCAAATAGCTGCGATGATGCTAAACGACAACAATCCTCCGTTTTGCTCATCGATGAGGCGGCGAACATTCGTCTCAATGAGATGAAGCGCCTCTTTCGGGGCGTATTGCCGCACAAGCGCGAGCACATCCTCATGCGGAATCGGCAAATACGCCAATAGCGTCATTAAAAACAGCAAAAACGGAAAAAGCGACAGAAGAAAGTAATACGCCAACTCCGCCGACAAGCGCGGGATTTCATCTTCCGTAAAACGGCGGGCCAACTCACGGATGAACGCCAAATTTACGACCATCGGCTACCCTCCTTCCCCGTTTTTCCCAAGACAGGTGCGCCCATCCTTAAAGTCATGTTGTTTCATCCGCGCCAAGCCGATGGTCGCGAATGATCCTCTCAAGCAAATGCTCGCACCCTGAGCGGACGAGGCGATACACTTCGGCAAAATTCCCGGTATAATACGGATCAGGCACATCGTCTTTTTCCCGGTCGGGAACAAAGTCAAGCAACCGGGCGAGCACCGCTTTCGAACGGGAGCCAGCCAATCGGCGCAAATCGTTCAAGTTGGCTGCGTCCATGGCGATGATGTAATCAAATTCTTCCAAGTCACGGTGGTTCACTTGCCGGGCGCGGATGCCGGAGTAGTCGATCTTATTTTCAGTCAAAACCCTTCTTGTCCCCACATGCGGCGGCTCACCGACATGCCAGCTGCCTGTTCCCGCCGAATCAACGGCAATCAGACCGTCAAGCCCCCGCTCTTTCACCAAATGACGGAAGACCGCTTCCGCCATCGGCGAGCGACAAATGTTTCCAAGACAAACAAACAGCACTTTAATCATCGGAACAGCCCCCCTCGCTATGTCCACGGTGCTTCCCACCGTTAGTTTTCCTTCTTGCCTTTTCGTCTAGCCCCTTTTCCACCCTAGACCTGGCGCCATGCATGCGCATCTACATTTTACCACATCGCCCGTTTTTCAGCAGAAAGGCGAGCTTACAATTTCTCCCCATTCTCCTTTACCTATGGTACAATACATGGTAACTTGCCTTGAAAGGAGCAAACCGATGGATTTGTCAAAACGGTCGGCGGAAAATGTCGCTTATATGATCGAGCAGCTGAAGCAAAAGTTGAAAGTGCTGAACTTGGATGCCATCAAGCCGTCCCACTTTTCCGAGGAATGGTACGATGAATTGAGAGACATTTACGAGATGGTGATGAAACGCGAGACGTTCAGTCCGAGTGAAATGCAGGCGATTGTTGAAGAGCTCGGGAACTTGCGCAAACGATGATCACCCGTTTTAGTCGCTAGGCGGGCGCGAACACGACGCCACTTGCATATAAAAATAATTCCCATCGAAAAACTTGGATTGACATTGGCGCTAATTATGTTAAAATTTTAACAGATTTCCGAAAGAAGTCTCCCACTTCAAGCGCTTGAAGGGCGCAGCCCAGCGATAAGTGGGAGATGAATTTCGGTTGGCGTTAGCCAAAACGCATGATAAACTAAATGTACACCATGTTCTTTGATAAGTGGCTATATGGGGTTGAGTGGACAAATAAGTCGGCGAGAACCAAGCAGATCCTTCCACTCGTAAAATAGCCAAGATACAAAAGAACTTCTGTCACATCGGACACCTAGGGTTGGGACGACCCGAAGTCACGCTCAGGGAGACGAAAGGTTGCTTTCGTCGTGGAACTGAGAAGCTCCCACTTCAAGCAAAGCTAAGTGGGAGTAGTTCACTCAATTAAATTATATACGCTTATCTAGAGCGAGGGAGGGACTGGCCCAATGAACTCCGGCAACCTGCTGTGTTTGGTAAGGTGCCAATTCCAACAAAATGGATTCCATTTTGGAAGATAAGGCGCTACCCATTCTTTCGCTCTTTCCGAAATGGAAGGGGCGTTTTTATCGCCAAATCGTTGTTTGTCGGCTGTATATCCGACTAATTATGTTGATTTTCTTTGTTTTACAAGGAGGGGGAACCGATGCTCACATATGATCAATGGGAAACGGCGGAAAAACCGTCTTTTCCGTCCGATAATGAAACAAAAGGGGCGCTTGACGTCCTCGCCTGGGCGTACCGCGAATACGGCGATGAGATCGTATACGCGTGCAGCTTCGGCGTCGAGGGGATCGTGCTCATTGATCTGATTTCCCAAGTTAAACCGGATGCAGAAATCGTCTTTTTGGACACCGGCCTGCATTTCCAAGAGACGTACGATACAATCGCGAAAGTGAAAGAGAAATACCCGTCGCTTTGCATCGTGATGAAGCAGCCGCGCCTGACGTTGGAAGAACAGAAGGCGCAGTTTGGCGACGAGTTATGGAAACGCGACCCGAACAAATGCTGTGAGCTGCGCAAAGTCATTCCGCTGCGCGAGGTGCTGACCGGAGTGACCGCTTGGATTTCTGGCTTGCGCCGTGAACAATCGCCGACGCGGCGGCATGTCGAGTACATCAACAAAGACGACAAATTCCGTTCGATCAAAGTCTGCCCGCTCATTCATTGGACATGGAAAGATGTATGGAACTACGTGTATAAGCACGACCTTCCATACAATGTGCTCCACGACCGCGGCTACCCGAGCATCGGTTGCGCCCCGTGTACGGCGCCGGCGTTGGACCCGAACGATTTGCGCTCCGGGCGCTGGGCTGGACAAGGAAAGACGGAATGCGGGCTCCATCTCGCCTAAGGAGAGAACATTGACATGCTCCTTGCCATTGCGTTTATCGTATCCTTTTTCTTCGCCATGAACATCGGGGCAAGCGGCGCGGCGGCCTCGATGGGCGTCGCCTACGGGTCAGGCGCCATTCCGAGAAAATCGGTCGCCCTCCTTCTTTGCGGCGTCGGTGTCTTCCTCGGCAGCCTCGGCGGCGGGGAAGTAGTGAAGACCATCGGGTCGGGCATTATCCCGTCCTCGATTCTCACCATCAACATTGTCGTCATTATTTTAGCCGCAGCGGCCATTTCACTGTTTGCCGCCAACATGATGGGCATCCCGCTGTCGACAAGCGAGATCACCGTTGGCTCCGTCGTCGGCGTCGGCATTGCCTACCAAGCGGTGTACTTTCAAAAACTGTTGTTCATCGTCTCGGCGTGGATCATCATCCCGATCATCGCCTTTTCGTTTACGTTCGCCGTCGGCAAATGGTTTTTGGCGCTCAAGCGCAAATATCCGCAGCTTGAACAAGGCCGCTGGCAAAAAACGTTTATGGCGCTTCTTATCGTCACCGGCTTTTTTGAGGCGTTTTCCGCCGGCATGAACAACGTCGCCAACGCGGTCGGACCGCTTGTTGGCGCCGGGCTGATCGAGGTCGGGCCGGCGACGATGTTCGGCGGCTTGTTCGTCGCCGCCGGCGCCCTTTTGCTTGGGCACCGCGTCTTGGAAACGAACGGGAAAAAAATTACAAATTTCTCCCCGTTTGAGGGAATCGCCATTTCCGGCACAGGAGCGATGCTCGTCATCATTTCCTCGCTGTTTGGTTTGCCTGTGCCGCTCACGCAAATTACGACATCAGCGATCATCGGCATCGGCACGGCGAAAAGCGGATTGTCCATCTGGCAAAAGCGAATCGTCGTGCAGCTCTTAAAAGTTTGGTTTGTTTCGCCGATTTTTTCCCTTGTGATTTCATACAGCCTCGTCAAGCTGCTGCTTGACAGCGACGTCTACACGGTCGTCGCGATCTTGAGCGTCTGCTTGGCGACGCTTGGCGTCATCAGTTTGAAAAAAACAGTTGCCGAAGAAAAGCGCTCGATTCATGAGCACGGCGGCGGCATTTAACAACATCTATCAATCTAGGAGGTTATAAACATGAGCTTAAGCATCCCGCATGGCGGTACGTTGATCAATCGTTGGAATCCGGACTATCCGCTCGATGAGGCGACAAAAACGATTGAGCTCTCCAATGCCGAACTGAGCGATTTGGAGCTGATCGGAACGGGCGCCTACAGCCCGCTCACCGGCTTTTTGACGAAAGCGGATTACGACTCGGTCGTGGAAACGATGCGCCTTTCTAATGGCACCGTCTGGAGCATTCCGATCACGCTCGCGGTAACAGAAGAAAAAGCGAAAGAGCTTTCTGTTGGCGATAAAGCGAAACTCGTTCATAACGGCAACGTCTACGGCGTCATTGAGATTGCTGACATTTATCGCCCGGACAAAACGAAAGAAGCCAAGCTCGTTTACAAAACGGATGAACTCGCCCACCCGGGCGTGCGCAAGCTGTTTGAAAAGCCGGACGTGTATGTCGGCGGAGCGGTGACGCTCGTGAAACGAACCGACAAAGGCCAATTTGCGGCGTTTTATTTCGACCCGGCCGAAACGCGGAAAAAATTTGCCGAACTCGGCTGGAACACCGTTGTCGGCTTCCAAACGCGCAACCCGGTTCATCGCGCCCATGAATACATTCAAAAATGCGCGCTTGAAGTCGTCGACGGCTTGTTTTTAAACCCGCTCGTCGGTGAAACGAAAGCCGACGACATTCCAGCCGACATCCGGATGGAAAGCTATCAAGTGCTGCTTGAAAACTACTATCCGAAAGATCGCGTGTTCTTGGGCGTGTTCCAAGCGGCCATGCGCTATGCCGGACCGCGTGAAGCGATTTTCCATGCGATGGTGCGCAAAAACTTCGGCTGCACGCACTTCATCGTCGGCCGCGACCATGCCGGCGTCGGCAATTATTACGGCACATACGATGCGCAAAAAATCTTCTTGAACTTTACGCCCGAAGAACTCGGCATTACGCCGCTCTTTTTCGAACATAGCTTCTATTGCACGAAATGCGAAGGGATGGCGTCGACGAAAACATGCCCGCATGACGCGAAATACCATGTCGTCCTTTCCGGCACGAAAGTCCGCGAAATGCTGCGCAACGGCCAAGTGCCGCCGAGCACGTTCAGCCGTCCGGAAGTGGCGGCCGTCTTGATCAAAGGGCTGCAACAACGCGAAACGGCCGCCCCGTCAGCGCGCTAAAGGAGGATCGCGATGAGCACGAATATTGTTTGGCATCATACATCGGTGACAAAAAAAGACCGACGCGAGCGCAACGGCCATCATAGCGCCATCCTTTGGTTCACCGGGCTGTCCGGCTCCGGCAAATCGACAGTGGCAAACGCCGTCTCCAGACGGCTGTTTGAGCTCGGTATTCAAAACTATGTCTTAGACGGAGACAACATCCGTCACGGGCTCAATAAAGATCTCGGCTTTTCCGCCGAGGACCGGACGGAAAACATCCGCCGCATCGGTGAAGTGGCAAAGCTGTTTGTCGACAGCGGCCAATTTGTGCTGACGGCCTTCATCTCGCCGTTTGCCGAAGACCGGGCGCTCGTCCGTCGCTTAGTGGAAGAAGACGAGTTTATCGAAATTTACGTCAACTGCCCGCTTGAAGAATGTGAAAAGCGCGACCCGAAAGGGCTGTATCAAAAAGCGCGCCGTGGGGAAATCCGCGAATTTACGGGCATCGACTCGCCATATGAAGCGCCGGAAGCGCCGGAACTGACGATCGAAACACACCGTTATTCTGTTGAAGAGTGTGCTGAACAAGTGCTCGCCTACCTGCGCGGGCGCGGCTTCATCCCGCAACCGAGACAAACTGATCGTCCTGTGCTGCTCGACTTGAAAAAGAGCAGAAGATGATTTGACAATGTCGTTTTCATACCAAGGCAGGCCATTTACAATAAAAGCAACCGAGCGTCCATGCCGCTGTCGGGCGGTTGGTTGGCTGAACCATGCAAGAAAGGGCTGAAACAATGATGGGCAAAGTATACCTTGTCGGCGCCGGCCCCGGCGACCCGGAACTCATTACTGTCAAAGGGTTAAAATGCATCCAGCAGGCGGATGTCATTTTGTACGACCGCCTCATCAATGAAGAGTTGCTTTCGTATGCCAAACCGGACGCCGAGCTCATCTTTTGCGGCAAGCTGCCCGGCTACCATGCGATGCAGCAAGAGACGATCAACTATGCGCTCGTCTGGCACGCCAAAAAAGGAAAAACAGTCGTTCGCTTAAAGGGCGGCGATCCGTTCGTGTTCGGGCGCGGCGGCGAAGAGGCCGAGGCGCTGGCCAAACATGGGATCGAGTTTGAGATCGTTCCCGGCATCACCTCCGCCATTGCGGCGGCGGCTTATGCCGGCATCCCCGTCACCCATCGCGAGTTCAGCTCAAGCGTCGCCTTTGTCACCGGGCATCGGCGCGACGGAAGCCGTGACGAAATCAAATGGGAAAGCCTCGCCAAAGGCATTGATACGATCGCCATTTACATGGGGATTCATAACTTGCCGTACATTTGCGGCCAACTGATGAAATACGGCAAAGCGCCGGAGACACCGGCGGCGGTCATCGAGTGGGGAACGACAACAGCTCAGCGCACCGTCACCGGCACGCTCGCAACAATCGCTGCCGCCGCTGCTAAAGAAAACATTCAAAATCCAAGCATGGTCATCATCGGGGACGTCGTCCGGCTGCGCGCCAACATTCAATGGTTTGAGCAGTTGCTCGCGTCATCCGCGGCCGCCGGCGCAACATCGTGAGGCGATGGTGATGGAAGCCATTTTATACGTCAGCCACGGCAGCCGCATCGACGCCGCGCTCCATGAAGCAGCTCGCTTCGTCGAACAGTGCCGAGGGGCCATCGATATTCCGATTCAAGAGCTATGTTTTGTCGAACTCGCGGAACCAGACATTGCGACCGGTGTTGACCGCTGCGTCGCCCAAGGGGCGACGCGCATCATCGTCGTTCCGCTTCTCCTTCTTTCCGCGGGTCATGCCAAACACGATATTCCGGCGGCATTGGATATCGCGAGACGGCGCCACCCTTCCGTCGACATCCTCTGCGGCGCTCCATTCGGCGTCCATGAAGCGATGATCGACATCGTTATCGATCGCATCCGCGAACAATCCGCGCCGCTTGACGGCAAATCAATGATTCTTCTTGTCGGCCGCGGCAGCAGCGATCCAGACACGAAGCGCGACATTTCCGCCATTGCTGCACGTTTAAAAGAAAAAACGAACGTGCCGCACGTGGACGTTTGCTTTCTCACCGCCATCCACCCGAAGCTCGACGAAGGGCTTGAGCGGGCGAGCGCATCAGCGTATCGGCGCGTGTTCGTCGTCCCATACTTATTGTTTACTGGCGTCTTAATGAAAACGATCGAACGGAAGTTGCAGGGGCTCTCTGTTTCCGACAAGCAGTGGCATTTATGCTCTTACCTAGGCTGTCATCCGCGGCTCGTGACGCTCATTCAACAACAAGTATCATTGCTGTCATCCGTAAAAAAAGGAGCTTGATTGTTCAAGCTCCTTTTTTCGTGTACTTTCCGCTTTGTCTATTATATGATGAAAGCAGAATGACCGTAACAAAGGGGGCTTCGCCATATGAAACGGGTTCATGTCATCGTTGAAGGACGCGTGCAAGGCGTCGGGTTTCGCTATTTCGTCCAGCACGAAGCGCTGAAGCGACGGCTGACCGGCTGGGTGAAAAACAATGACGACGGGACGGTGGAAATGGAAGTCCAAGGGAATGAAAGCGCTCTCCAACTTTTTCTGGACACAATCGAAGCCGGAACGATGTTTGCCAAAGTCGCCCGCATGCATATCGAGCCGCGCAATGTCCGCCCTGATGAAAAACAATTTCGCATTATATACGGAAGCGGCTTGTGACAACTAGGCTCATCCCTCGGGCAGCGGCCTTTCCAGCTTTTTCGCCCATCGGGAAACAAAAGCGCCGGCCGCCCGCAAAAGCCCGAGGAACAGCAGCCTTCCCTTTTTCTAACTGTCAGGCCACAGCGGCGCTGCCTTTTGCCGCTCCATTCCTTCGCTTCCGACACGGCCTCATGACGCCGGCCGCAAATGCGGCGCCGTATAGTGAAAACATGTCTCCAAAATGGCCATGTTTGCCTGCTCATTTTTTCGCCGCGCTTCGCGACAAAACGGATCGAACACGTCGACAGCAGATGGCGGGTACTCGCCGCATATGTCCACGCCGAGCACTTTTTTATGGAATAAGAGCAACCGCAGGCAAGCAAGCAGCCGGAAAAGCGGCATTGTTCCTTGATCCCAGTTTGTCACCGCGTCTTCGCGGCGAAGCGCGTCTTTATCGATGCTGATATAGATGCTTCCGGTCGGGATGGCCTCGATGAGCGCTTTCGGCCATTCATCATGATCGTCAAATGGAAGAACCGTAATGTTTGGAGATAAACGAAGATGGTGCGGAGAAACAGATGGACCAACAATAACGACTTTTTGCAGCCGCGGATGCTTTAGCGCATAGGAGACCCATGAGCCGCACGAAATGACATCATCCCCTCCTTCAGCATCCGTATGGCGGTCAAAAAGCACAAGCGTAAATGGTTCACTGATGTCTTTCAGCAACAAATACGTGACATAATGGTAGTTGCCGTTGCCGATCAGCACCGCCCCGCGCTTTCGCCGCCGCTCAAGCCGCCGCTCGATTTCGGCAAGCGCCGCTTCGCTGCAATACAAATTCGTTTCTGGTACGTCGGCAAGATCGATCCATTCGTGCGGAAAACGAAACAGCCGCTTCTGCGGCCGGTATACGCCGTCAAAGTTAAGCATCGTGACACCATTGCCTTGAAACCCCATCAACCTTCACCTTTCCACTGATCATTCAACGCTTCTCAGGTGTGGATGAGTCCAAGATGTGTCTGCTTCCATTATACAACAAAAGGCGAAATATTTCCGTTCTTATGCCTCTGTCATGTACAATAATAGAAAACAACTAAAGGGGGGACCTCGCGTGCAGCCAATCAACGCCGCCGCCGTGCAAGAGGCATTGAACCGCTTTGCCAATCGCGACGTGTATATTCATTTGGAAACGACGAACGGAGCGTACGCGTCCCATCATAACGAAGGTTTTTTTTCCGCCGGCGCTTACATCCGCAACGCCCGCATCCGCTTTACCCGCGGCAAGATCACCGGCCCCGGGCCATACCGCGTCGGACTGAAGCTTGATCTTGGCTGGGTGTACGCAGAAGGGCTGACCCATTGGGAATGGACGGAAAAAGGACAATTGTTGCTCGCAGGCCATGATCACCAAGGAAAATTGGCCGTCGCCCTCGAGCTGAGCGACGAGCCGTTTGTCTAAGGAGGGAGTTCCATTGAACGAACGACATGTGCTCGTTGTTTTTCCCCACCCGGACGATGAAGCGTTCGGCGTGTCGGGAACGATTGCCGAGCATGCGCAAAACGGCACGCCGGTGACTTACGTCTGCTTGACGCTTGGCGAAATGGGGCGCAATATGGGCGTGCCTCCGTTTGCCAACCGCGAAACGCTTCCGTTGATCCGCAGGCAAGAACTCGAAGACGCATGCCGCATTCTTGGCATTCGCGACTTGCGCCTGCTCGGCTATCGCGACAAAACGGTCGAGTTTGAGGATGAAGAGGAGATGGCCGACCGGATCGCCGCCATCATAGCGGAAACGAATCCATCGCTTGTCATTACGTTTTACCCTGGATACAGCGTCCATCCCGATCATGACGCATGCGGAGCCGCTGTCATCCGCGCCTTAAAGCGCTGGCCGAAAGAAGAACGGCCGACCGTCCATTGCGTCGCGTTTGCAAAAAACTGCGAGCAAGATCTCGGCCAGCCGGATGTCGTGCGCGATGTCAGCTCGGTGATCGACACGAAGCTGGCCGCCATTCGCGCCCACCGTTCGCAAACCGAAGGGCTGATGCAGGCGGCATCCAAGCGCGGCGATGCGCTCGCTTGGCTGAAAACAGAACGGTTTTGGACGTACCGGTGGGATGACTAAACGTATACAGGCGCCGGCCGCACCTCCAAGCTGGCTGAACCGGCACGGCCGGCTCCGCCGCCGAAAAAAGGGAGCCCGCCTTTCACGTGAGGCTTGGGCGCCTTTTTCGTTGGCATAGGCAGTGAAGAAAACACCAGCCCGCCCAACCGGATCCGGAACAGGCATTGTTTCCGCTGGAATGTTTCAGATGGGTTGCAATCCGAAAGCGGCCTCGGCGGCCAGATCCCCTTTCAGCACGGTGACGGCTTTTCCTTCGAGCTGAACCCTCTCGCCTGCCACCATCACCCGCACAATGCCGCCGCGGGCTGAAGCTTGGTAGCCGACTAACGTCGTTTTCCCGAGCTTGTCCGCCCAATACGGCCCGAGGCAACAGTGGGCGGAGCCGGTAACCGGGTCTTCCGGCACACCGAGAGCCGGAAAAAAGGCCCGCGATACAAAATCCATTTCTTCTGCCGCTGAACGGCTTGTCACAATGATGCCGCGCGCATCTACTTCTTGAAGCAGGCGGAAATCCGGGGTCAGTCTGCGCACCTCCTGTTCTGAGCCGATTTCCACCAAATAATCGAACCGGTTGCGCCCGATAAACAGCGGTTCAGCTGGCAAGGCACCAACAAGCGCAGCAGGAGGCGACTCAACCGGCACTGGCGTTTCGTTCGGAAAATCGAGCCGAATCCAACCATCGTTGTTTATAGCCGTCAATACTCCGCTGTTCGTGAAAAAGGCAATCGCTTCATCTCGGCGGTGTTCCCCGCGCTCCCACAGCACATGGGCACTCGCCAAAGTTGCATGGCCGCACAAATCAACCTCTGCTTTAGGGGTAAACCAGCGCAGACGATAGCCGCCCTCATGCGGAACTAAAAAGGCCGTCTCGGACAAGTTCATTTCCGCAGCGACACGCTGCATCCAATCATCCCCAACCGGTTGCGGCAGCAGGCAGACCGCCGCCGGATTGCCGGCAAACGCCCGGTCCGTAAACGCATCAACAATGTATATCGGGATGCTCATCGCCCTCTTTCTCCTTCCTTGTTTCGCTCTTTTTCTTTCGCCAACAAACGGGTAAACTCCTCCTCCCAGCGCCCACTTTGCCGGAACGAGTCGGCAGCGAGCGCCCGGAACAGCCGCTTCCGCCCCTCGGCGTCCGCCACTTCGCGCAGCACCATGTCGCGCGCCTGCCGCAAAAACTCTAAGTACGGCCCGTATTTGTCCCCGTACTGCTCCTCAAGCTCGCGGCGGATGCGGCGGGCGAGCGCCGGGCTCGCGCCCCCGGTTGAGACGCTGATCATAAGCGGGCCGCGGCGTATGACTGCAGGAACGTGAAAATCGCATCGCTCCGGGTCGTCAACGATATTGAGCAGCTGGCCCGGCTCCGCCGCCCGCGCCACGGCCTCGTTTACTTCGCGGTCACTCGTCGCCGCAATAACCAAAAACGCCCCCGCCAAATCGTTCGGGTCAAATCGCTTCCTCTTCCAAACGATCGCTTCTTTAGCAGCGAGCGCCTCAATGTCCGGCGCTGCCTCCGGGGCGATGACAACGACGTCCGCGCCCGCTTCCAACAATCCGTGAATTTTCCTTGCTGCTACGTTTCCGCCGCCGACAACGACCGCCCGACGGCCGCGAAGCTGAAGAATCACTGGGTATCCCATCGCTTTCTCCTCCCGCAATACAGACGCTCCTTTGGCCGGTTTTGGGCCCGATCCTCTCGACCAACGAACACGGCTCTTTTCCTTGATCGATTGCACTCGAGCTGTGAACTGTTGACGAAGCCCTTGTCCGCCGCAACGTTCGCTGAAAAGCAAGATGAAGAAAAAAAGAAGCCGTGCATCGAACACGGCCTTTTCCTTCATTATATCATCCTTGTTTCACTTCCTGAAGCCATTTCGCCAACCGTTCATTCTCTTTTTTCATATAGTCAAGCCATTGCGGAAGCAATTTCGCCATGGCTTCCTTATTGTTGCTTTCCATCGCCTGTCTTGTGTGCTCATGAAGCATATGGAGCCGCTGTTTTTCTTCCTTCGTCATCCATCGTTTCTTTTTATGTAACTGTTTCAGCTCTTGCTTGAACTCGTCTTTCGTGATTTTTTTGTCGGCCAGCTGGTCGATGAGCCGATCAAGCGCCGCTTCGCGTTCTTTTTTCATTTGCTTGCACTTTTCTTTGATCGCTTGTTTCACCTGTTCGTCATCGAGTTGCTGACGCAGCGCTTTCCGTTCCTCCAGCACTTTTTTCCATTCATCGGCCTGTTCCGGCGTATACGTCTGCACCATTTCCAACCACTTTTGCTCATCCAGCGCCCCGTGCTTCCACATATGACCGGCCGGCATGCGGACGTCAACGGCTTCGCCGCTTTGGCCAACAGCAGCCACCGTCGACGGCATCGCCAGCGCCAAAGCGGTAAAGAAGGCTAACCATACGCGTTTCACGATTTCGTCACTCCTTTTTTGGTGATTCACGGTCTGTTTCGATATTCTTGATGATGACTTTCACTCGGAGACTGCGCTCGCCCCCCTTCGTGATTCATCGGCCCTCCCCTATTTTCCCCATTTTTTAGTCGTTTTTGCATAAAAAAAGAGAGAGATTGGCTTTTCAGCGCATCTCTCCTTTTTGGCATTCAGCGGAATTTTTCCTCAATGCGCCGCTCGTAGTCACGCAGCGCCTTCGAATTCGTCTGCCCCCGCTTTTTCATCAGTTCGGCAAAACGAAGCTGTTTTTCCGTCCACTTTTTCTCCAGCTCCCGTTTTTCCTCATCATCCTCGCAGCAGCGAAGCAAGTCCTCGAGCGTCAAGAGCTCTTTGCGCAGCTCCGCTTCCTCCTTCACATAGCCGGCGTTTTTCAGCAACAAATACCCGAGCCGCAGCTCCTCTGGAATGCGGGAGAGGTCCTCGAGCTCAAGCGGTTTGCCAAAGCCGGGCAAGTTGTCGAACTCGCCGTTTTTCATCGCCTCGCGAATTTTCTCTTCCGCGATGCGCCAAAATCCATCCATTTTACGTCAGCTCCTGTTCCTGCCGCCTCACGCGCTGCTCGTTTAAGAACCGGACGAACTCGCCATACGGAAGCGGTGGGGAAAAATAATAGCCTTGCGCCTCATCGCATCGTTTTCCTTGCAAATAAGCCGCTTCAGTCTCCGTTTCGACCCCTTCGGCCAACACCTTCACGCCTATATTATGCCCGAGGCGGATGATCGCCGGCAAGATGACATCTTTTTTTCCTTGAATATGCTGGACGAACGAACGGTCGATTTTCAGCCGGTCGATCGGCAAATCGATCAAGTAGCTGAGCGAGCTGTAGCCGGTGCCGAAATCGTCCATGCTGATCGTTACGCCAAGCGCCTTCAGTTTCGGCAGAATATCGAGCGCGTGTTCTGTATCCATTGTCATCCGCTCTGTAATTTCCAAATCGAGATGGTGCGGCGGCAGCCCGGTGTCAGCGAGCAGACGGGCGAGCTTGTCGACAAATCGGCGACTTTCAAATTCATACGGCGACAAGTTGACAGAAACGGATAAGTCAGGAAAGCGGTCAAGCAGCTGTTTCGTCTGCTCACAGGCGGTGCGGATCACCCATTCGTTGATCGGAATGATCATGCCGGTCTGTTCAGCAACAGGGATAAACAATGACGGCGGAATCATTCCTTTTTCTGGATGGCGCCAGCGGATCAGCGCTTCCATGCCGATCACTTGCCGGTCATGAAGCCGAATTTGCGGCTGATAGTACAATTCAAACTCCCCACTTTCAAGCGCACGCCGCAAATCGCGCTCCATGGCCATCTTTTCATGAAGCCGGATCGCCATCGGTTCGGTGAAAAAGAGAAAATCGCTCGCCGCTTTTTTTCGCGCCTCGTAGCGGGCAATATCCGCCTTGCGGATCAACGTTTTTGCATCCTCCCCATCTTTTGGGTAGACGCTGATGCCGACGTTCACGGTCACATACAATTCCATCCCGTTGACCACAATCGGTTCGTCGGCCGCCTTAATGAGCTGTTTCGCCATTTCTTCGGCCTTTTGACACGCGCCATTCGGAACGACTGCGATGAATTCATTCCCGCTCCAGCGCCCGATGGCCATTCCCGGCTTTTCTTTCCATTTTTGCGCCAAATGGAGCAGCACTTCGTCCCCGACGGCGTAGCCGTAAAAATCGTTGATCGTCTTCATTCCGCTCACTTCCAAAAACATGACTGCCGCTTCATGGCGCTGTTGTTTCGCCGCGGCAAGGCAACGCTCCACCGCTTTATACATCGCCTCTTTGTTTGGCAATCCGGTCAGTTCGTCATGGTTGGCGATATAGCGCATCCGCTCTTCGTTTTGCTTTTGTTCCGTCAAATCGCGAACGGCGGCTACCGTCACTTTTTCCCCTTCGTAATCGTAGCGGCGCCGGACGACTTCTGCTGGAAATACGATGCCGTCTTTTCGGCGCAGCTCGATTTCAAAGCGCTCGGGTTCCTCATGCGGACGATTCAATTTCATTGATCCGTCAACGACTAAATCCTCGATCGGCAAATGAATCAGCTCGCTTTCTGAATAACCGAGCAGGCGGCACGCTGCTTCATTGACCTCAATGACTTTCCCGTGCGCATAGACGATCAGGCCTTCCGTTGTCATTTCCGCCAATCGCCGAAGCCGATGCTCGTTGGCTGCGAGCGTTTTTTTATAGACAGCCAACGCCTTCCGCTCCATTTGTTGATGCAAAGCAAGCAAATAGGCAGCCGCCGTCGCCAAAAACATGGCCACCATCGCCCACATCGCCTTTTGCCGCCCGCGTTGCAAATATTGCTCATACGTCTTGGCGTCAAAATCGATGCCGACAACCGCATCCACCGTCCCGTCCGGTTGCCGGACCGGCATAAACGCGCTGATGCTTCTTCCCCATTCATCCGTTGTCGGATGCCGTTCCATCGCAAACCGGCCGCGGAACGCTTCTTCGATTTCCGGAAAATGATGGCGATAAACCGACCCAGGCGGAACTGCTTGTTCCTTTTCGCCGTCGATGCGGCCGTTCCGATTATAGTCCGTCGCTGGCGCTGCCACGAAATATAGTTCACCGCGCTCATTCTTTTTTAATGTATACACGCTCAGCACGCGGCCGTAGTGCTGCCAACGTTCCAGCACCGCCATCACCATACGATACTCGGGCAGACGCTCCGCATTTTCATCGAGCCGCTCGTGCCCCATGGCATCCAAATCGCCGGCGATCATGCCGGCGATTTGCTTTGCTGCTTCCTCATATTCACGACGTTCGTGTTTCTCAGCATAGTTGATATAAACCATCCCTGCACCGAGAAAAAACAGCGAAACGATGGCAAACGCCGTGGTCAGCTTCGGCGCCGCCCGCCATGGCGCATCCCCCCAATGCCGTTTTGCCATCCAATAGCCGTATATATAGACACCGACGGCCGTCAAAAAAAGGCCCAAGATATACAAGACATATTCCAGTTGATTCGACATCATCCATCACCGTCATCGATTTTTCGACGCTTTGCTTTCATTATAAGACGGCGCTTCTTCGTTCTGCTCCCTCCGCCGTTCCTATTCGTTCGACAGCTTACGACATTCATCTGTTGGTCATAGGACTCGGGTATGAGAAACCTTCCCACGCTTATGGCCATAAAGACAGGTTGACCGAAACGAAAATGTCTATTGATATAAGCCATTAGGACGAGGTGCTATATTTGTAACGGTGCTGTAACATTATTTAATCCAACTGTAAAAAACAAGTCTAGTTTCCTCTGCTATACTCTAGTTAAAAGACGTCGAATCGAACAAGATTTTGTCGGGGGTTAGGGAAAATGAAAAAATGGTGTTCTCTCCTGTTCGCATCCATGATCGTTCTATTTTCCTCCTTCTTTGTAAGCACTTCCAAATCAGATGCAGCCGCCAACAAAACACGGCTCATCGCCGAAGCGAAAAAGCTGATCGGCACTCCTTACCAGTATGGCGGCACGACGCCAAAAGGATTTGATTGCTCAGGATTTGTCTACTATACCCATAAAAAAGTTGGCGTCACGTTGCCTCGCTCCTCTCAAGAAATGTACAAAAAAGGTACATACGTACATAAGTCCCAATTACAGCCGGGAGATTTAGTGTTTTTTGACACTTCCAAGAGCACAAAAGGCGTCTCCCATGTTGCAATTTACATTGGCAACAACCAAGTCATCCATGCGGTGTCCCGCGGCGTGAAGATCGACAACTTAAACAGCAGCTACTGGAAAACGAAATATGTCGGGGCCAAGCGTCTGTAATGGCTCATCAAGAAAGCTCTCTGTCATATTAAGTCCGCTTAATAGACAGGGGGTTTTTATTATGCAAAAAAAGCGGCCCTCCGCAACCGGAGAGCCCAATACG
>NZ_BCQG01000043.1 GCF_001544315.1 Geobacillus jurassicus NBRC 107829 | reverse complement strand
CGACGAAAATTTTTTCTTTGCGGCGCGTCCTTCGAATGTGATATAACAAAAGAATGTCAACAGCATGCACATACTGGGGGATGAACATGGTGATCCGTGTCAGCCATTTGCATAAATCGTTCCGCGTCTATCGCCGCGAAGCGGGATGGCTTGAGGCGGCGCGCAGTTTATGGCGGCGCGACTACCGCGTCATTGAGGCGGTGAAAGATGTTTCGTTTACGATTGAAAAAGGGGAGATTGTCGGCTTTTTGGGCCCGAACGGGGCGGGGAAAACGACGACGATGAAAATGTTGGCTGGGTTGTTGCATCCGACATCAGGGGAGATTACGGTCGGCGGGTTTGTGCCGTTTGAGCAAAAGCGGGAGTTTAAAAAAATGATGAGTTTGGTGATGGGGCAAAAAAGCCAGCTGATCTGGGATATTCCGCCGATGGAGACGTTTTTGGTCAATAAAGCGATTTATGACATCGACGATCGGTCGTTCCGCCAGACGCTCGATGAGCTCACCGAGCTGCTGGATTTGGCCCCGCTATTGGACAAACCGACTCGCAGCCTGTCGCTCGGGCAGCGGATGCGCTGTGAGCTGGCGGCGGCTCTTTTGCATCGGCCGCAAGTGTTGTTTTTGGATGAGCCGACGATCGGACTTGACGTTCATACGCAAGAAAACGTGCGCCGCTTTATCGTCGATTACAACCGGGAGCATGAGACGACGATTTTGTTGACGTCGCATTACATGGGCGATGTCGCGGCGCTTTGCGACCGGGTGATGATCATCAACTATGGGCGGCTCATTTACGACGGGGATCTTGCGGTGCTGACGGAGAAGTTGGCGCCGTACAAGCGGCTGGAGGTTCGGTTTGCGCGGCTGCCGGATGTGAATTGGAGCGAGTATGGCGAAGTGGCGGAAATGGAAGAAGGAACGGTCGTATTGCGGGTGGCGCGCGAGGCGGCGGCGGAGGCCGCGGCGCGGCTTTTGGAGCGGTTTGATGTCCGCGACATCAATATTGAAGACCCGCCGCTTGAGGAAGTGATTACGCGCGCGTTTCAGGAGGAGAGAGTATGATTCGCAAATATATCGCCTTGTTGCGGATGAAATATATTGAAATGCTTGCATACCGCTTGGCGACGTTCGTCTGGATGACGGGCGCCGTTGCGCAGCCCCTCATTACGATGTTTGTCTGGATGAACATTCATCCGGAAGAGAGCGAGTCGTTCGTTTTCTACTTTATGGCGGTCATTTTTGTCGAGCGGATGACGAGCGCGTGGGATGTATGGGAGCTTGACCGCGAAATTCGCGAAGGGACGTTTTCGAACTTGTTGCTGCGGCCGCTTCATCCAATTCATTGGGCGATCGCGGAGAACATCATTTATAAATGGCTGTTTGCCGTCATTTTAGTGCCTGTCTGGGTGGTGGCGGCGGTATTTTGGCCAGCGCTTCTCCCGCACATGACGGGAAGCCAGGTGGTGTTGTTTTTGCTGGCGGTGGTGTTGGGAGCGGCGCTTCGTTTTTTGCTTAGCTACTCGTGCGGGCTGCTGGCGTTTTGGGTGACAAAGGTGGCGGCTGTGTACGGCGTGATCGACGTCATTTCCTTGTTTTTGTCGGGGCGGATTGCACCGCTGGAAATGCTTCCGCCGCAGCTTCGCGAATGGAGCGAGTGGCTGCTGTTCCGCTATATGATCAGTTTTCCGATTGAAATCGCCACCGGGGCGGCGGATGGGGAAGAGGTGGCGCGCGGTTTTGCGATCGCCGCCGGGTGGATGATTGTCTTGATTGCCGCTTTGCAATGGCTGTGGAAGGCGGGAATAGGAAAAAATCAGGCGGTAGGTGGGTGAACATGCGGCGGTACGGACGGGTGTTCCGCGAGTTTTTCCGCGCTTGTTTGGTCGAGGAAATGGAATACCGGAGCGAGTTTTTTGGCAATTTCATCGCCAGCTTTTTCGGCATCGCGGTTGCGCTGTTGACCGTCCATATCTTTTTTTACCAGACGGACCGCTTAGGCGGCTGGACGTATGGGGAAGTGCTTGTGCTGCTCGGCGTCTTTAATGCGCTGCGCGGGTTCATCGATTTTGCCCTCCGCCCGAACATGCCAAGACTGCTTGAGCACGTCCGGCGCGGCACGCTCGATTACGTGTTGACGAAGCCGGTCGACAGCATGTTTTACGTCAGCTTCCGCCACCTTGTTTTTTGGCGGCTCATCGATGTCGCGCTCGGCCTTGGCGTCATCGGCTACGGCTTGTATGTCGAGCGCTATGTTCCGTCGGCGGCGGACGTATGCATGTTTCTCATCGTGATGGCCGCTTCGCTTTTGCTTATTTACTCGCTATGGATGATGCTTATGACGACGTCGTTTTGGGTCGTGCGGATCGACGATTTGTCGTTTATTTTCGATTCGTTTTTTGATACGGCCCGCTTCCCCGGCAGCATGTACCGCGGCGCCGTGCGCTTCGTCATTACATACGTCCTGCCGGCGGTGTTGATCACGAACACGCCGGCTTTGGCGCTGCTTGGCAAATGGAGCGTCCCGGCGGCGCTTGCGGCTTTGGCTGTGGCCATTTTCTTTTTATGGCTTGCCCGCCGCTTTTGGCGGTTTGCCTTGCGCTTTTATACGGGGGCGGGCGGGTGAGGAAAAAGCCTCTGAACGGGGGCTTTTTTTTTATGGGGTGGTTCGGTATCCGTTCCGAGCCCTTATATGAGTGCCGTGCTGCTCGCGCTTGCCTTGCGTGCCTGCCCATTGGGTTTGGAAATGTATCGAGTTCATCGATGGTGCAAAGCGTCATGCGCTCGGTTCGCTTCTGGCCGACGTGAACGATGGGGAAGCGTTCGGTTGGCGGTTTCTTTCCTTGTATTGGCTCGGGGTGCCCTTCTTTCGGCGGCTGCCCCGCTTGGACCAACTTTCTCCTGAGATGTTCGGTTGGAAGGAAGAACGGACATGGATCGGGAAGCAGGGAAAAACGTTTCTCTTCCTTGATATCCGTTGACTTTTACGTCAACGTCAATTAAAATAAAATTCAGAATATTACACCAAGAGAAGGGATTGCGATGCATTATTTCACCATTTCCCAGCTGGCGCAGGAGTTTGATGTGAGCACACGGACGATCCGTTATTATGAAGAACGCGGGCTGCTTGCCCCGATCCGGACCGAGTCGGGGCAACGGCTGTATACGAAAAAGGAGCGGGCGAAGCTGAAGCTCATTTTGCGAGGCAAACGGTTCGGCTTTTCGCTTGAGGAAATTCATGAGATGATTGCTTTGTTTGACGAGGACCGCACAGGGAAGAAACAGCTTGAAAAAACGGTCGAATATGGGCGGCGGAAACTCAAGGAGGTGAGTGATAGGATTGACGATTTGCTGCAGCTGAAGGCGGAAATGGAAGCGATGCTTTCTGATTTTGAGAGGCGATTGCGAGAATGGGAGGAATCAGACGGATGAACATTTCCGAATTGCTCGCCCGCAATGCGAGAAAATTTCCCGACAAGACGGCGATCATCGATGGGGAAACGGAGCTTTCGTACGCCGAAGTCGACCGGGCGGTCAACCGTCTGGCGTCATCGCTCGAAAGGCTCGGGATTCGGCGCGGCGATAAGGTTGCGTTGTATATGCCGAATACGACAGAGTTTGTCTTTGCATACTTTGCTGTTTTGCGCCTCGGCTCTGTTGTCGTGCCGATCAATGTGCGCTTGACGGCGGCGGAGGTGCAGTACATTCTCGGCCATAGTGAAGCAAAGATGCTCATTGCCCACGATTTGGTGCATCAGGCGCTGACCTCGCTTGTCGGCGGAAGCGATGTCATCTGGATCAAGACAGGGAGCGCTGAAGGCGGTTGGCTGTCGTTGGCGGAGTTGATAGATTCGGGCGATCCGCGGGAGATCGTCTGCCCGGCCAAAGAGGACGATGAGGCGACGATTTTGTATACATCGGGGACAACGGGGCGGCCGAAAGGGGTGCTGTTCACGCATCGCAACATTATCACGGTCGCGGACATGATCGTGATCGAAACAAAAATCGACCGTCAAAGCCGCCTTTTGCATCTCATGCCGCTCAGCCATTCGGCGCCGCTTCATTTGTTTTTCGTCGGCGGCACATATGTCGGTGCGACCCATGTTCTAGCGCCTGCATTTTCCCCGGATGCATTGCTTGGCCTGGTTGAACGGCATAAGATCACCCACTTTTTCGGCGCGCCGGTGGCATATTTATTGACGGCGAAGCATCCGCGTTTTGAGGACTACGACCTTTCTTCGGTCTGCTGTTGGATGTACGGCGGGGGGCCGTTGTCGCGCGAGGAAGTGCGGTTTATCGCCAGCCGCTTTGGCGCTAGGCGGATGATGTGTTTATACGGCTTGACGGAAGCCGGCCCGAACGGCACGTACTTGGCTCCTGAGGAGCACGCTGAAAAAGCGGGAAGCGTCGGCAAATATGCCGCCCTCCATTGTGAGGTGGCCATTGTCGACGAGCAAGGAAATGAAGTCGCGCCCGGCGAGGTCGGGGAGATCGTGCTGCGCGGGGAGAGCGTGATGAAAGGATATTACAAAGACGAGGAAAAAACGAACGAAGCGATCAAAAATGGATGGCTATACACAGGCGATTTGGCGCGCCGCGATGAAGACGGCTACATTTGGATCATCGACCGAAAAAAAGATGTCATTATTTCCGGCGGCGTGAATATTTACCCGAAAGAAGTGGAAGATGTGCTGCGGACGCATCCAGCGATCGCGGATGTCGCTGTGATCGGTGTGCCGCATCCAGAGTGGGGTGAAACGGCAAAAGCGTTTGTCGTGCTCAATGAGCCGCTTGAACCGCTTGCGGAGGAGTGTAAGCGCTTCCTCTCTGACAAGCTTGCTGGCTACAAAATTCCCCGCCTGTATGAGGCGATCGCCGAGCTGCCGCGCAATGCGACGGGAAAAGTGTTGAAACAAGTGTTGCGGGCGCGGGAGACGGCAGCACAGGCATGATAAGAAATGAGGAAAGGGGAGAGACGATGAAGCCGCTTCGTGACGTCGATCCGAACTTGCTGGCGAATTTGAAACGGTATTTGGATGATGAATTGTACCGCTATGCTGAAGAAAAACTGGAATCGTTTTATAAGTTTTGCCTGACTGACGTTGACCGCCGCGCCGTACACACCGACCGTGAAGGGCAGCCGCGCCTCATCAAGTATGACCGCTTCGGGAACGACATTTCCGAAGTGTGGGTGAACGAAGGATACGAGCAGACAGCGAAACAGACGTACGAAACGGGAATCGTCGGCTATGTGCACAAGCCGATTCCCGAGCTTGGGAGAAAAGGAAACTATGTTTACTCGTATGCCCAAGGGTATATCTTATCCCAAGCTGAGCCCGGCTTTTACTGCCCGGTGACGCTGACGATGGCGACCGCCTATGTGCTTGAGCATTTTGCCGATGAAAAGTTGAAAGCTCGGTATTTGCCCCATGTCATCTCAACGGGCGAAGTCGAGCTGTATGAAGGGGCGACGTTTTTAACCGAGCGCCAAGGCGGGTCGGACGTCGGCGCCAACGCGGTGCGCGCCGTGCCGTGCGGCGATCATTATAAGCTATACGGAGAAAAATATTTTGCCAGCAACGCCGGACGCTGCGGCGTGGCGCTTGTGTTGGCGCGCATGGACGGCAGCGGCCCGGGGACGAAAGGGCTGAGCTTGTTTCTCGTCCCATGGCGCCGGGCGGATGGAACGTTAAACGGCATCTCCATCCGCCGCCTAAAAGATAAATTGGGTGTGCGCGCCGTGCCGTCGGCCGAAGTCGTGTTTGATGGGGCGGAAGCATATGTCGTCGGCGATCCGACGAAAGGTTTCTATTATATGATGGAAGCGCTCAATTTATCGCGCGTCTGCAATGCGGTCGCCTCTGTCGGCATTATGAAACGGGCGCTCGAGGAAGCGAAGCAATACGCCGAACAGCGCACGGCCTTTGGCCATCAACTGACCGATTACCCGATGGTGCGCCATACGCTGGCCGACTTGACGGCAAGACAAGAGGTGGAAACGAGCGCCTGCTTTGCGATGATCTCTTTGTTTGACCGCGTCATGACCGCGCCGCATGAAGCGGACGGGGCGGAGAAAGCATGGCTCAGGCTTTTGATTGCGCTCCTTAAAATGCGCACCGCCGAAGAGGCGATCGCGTTCAGCCATGAGGCGATTGAACTGCACGGCGGCAACGGGTATATCGAAGATTTCGTCACCCCGCGCCTGTTGCGCGATGCGCAGGTGCTGACCGTCTGGGAAGGGACGGCGAACATTTTGGCGCTCGAGGTGCTGCGTTTGATGCGCAAATATCGCATCCATGAACGGTTTGCCGCCGAGATGAAGGAGCGGCTTGAGGGCTTGACGGCCGCGGTGAAACCGCTCGCCCTCCCAGTTGAAGAAGGGCTTAAGGAATTGGTGTCAGCGCTTGCCCGCCTTAGCGGACAAGCGGAAGAGGTGCAGACGTTTCATGCTAAGACGATTGCCAATCGGATGTGTGATTTGTATTTGAGCGTTATTGCTCTTGAGCGCGGGCAAGAAAACGAGCGGAATCGGCTGATTGCTGAGCTGTTTTTGCGCCGCGTCTGGGAGCGCGGGCTCGTGGACGAACAGATGGCGTCGGTGCGCGAGTTTGACTTGATCGTCAGATGTAAAGGAGCGTCTGCGCCGCTTGCCCATTCGTAAGCAGGCGTTATGAAGCATACCGTTGACGAAAGAGATGTTCGTTTTTTTGCGGACATCTCTTTTTTGATTGCCAAATGAGCACTTCAACAAGTAGGATGAAAGAAAGGAAAAAGAAAGAAGGGGGAAACGTGCATGGAACTGATGCGCACGCCGCGCAGGACAACGCGGCGCGTTTGGATTTCTGCAGCCATTGGCGTTGTCATTTTAGGGTTGCTCGCTTGCGTTGGTTTGTCCGTTTATGTCGGCTGGCAGCTGACGCATAAACCGCGCGAGCCAATCACCGTAACGCCGAAAGACTACGGCATGGCATATGAAAATGCTACATTCACAAGCAAAGATGGAAAAACAGCGCTCAAAGGCTGGGTCATTCCACCGCAAGGAACAGCGAAGATGACGGTCATTTTTGCCCATGGGTACGCCGGCAATCGGATGCAGAAAAATGTGCCGTTTTTGCCACTCGCTAAGCGGCTTGTCGCCGAAGGGTACCGTGTCATTTTGTTTGACTTCCGCGCCAGCGGCGAGTCGGAAGGCGATATGATTACGATCGGTGTTAAAGAGAAAGACGACTTGCTCGGCGTGATCGATTACGCGAAAACGCACTACCGCGAGCCGGTTGCCTTGTACGGCATTTCGATGGGGGCGGCGACGTCGATATTGGCGGCGGCCGAGGACAGCGATGTTCACGGGGTGATTGCGGACAGCCCGTTTAGCGACCTTGAATCGTATTTGCGCGCCAATATGTCAGTATGGACGCATTTGCCGGACGTGCCGTTTACGTATCTCATTTTGGCGATCATCCCGGCGCTTGCTGATTTGGATTTGGGGATGTCTTCCCCCATCCATGCGGTCGATCGTGTGACGCCAAGGCCGATTTTGTTCATCCACAGCAAAGACGACCGATCCATCCCGTATGAAGAAAGCGTGAAATTGTACGAAGCCCATCCGGATGTCTTTCAACTATGGCTGACGGAAAAAGCGGATCATGTGAAAAGTTTCTCGCTGTATGGCGACCAATACGTGAATCGCATGCTCTCCTTTTTGCGGTCGCTCGAGCAACAGCAAGCAAAGAAATAAGTATTTGGTCGTATACAGCACATGAAAAGCCATATATAATGTAAGGGGAGTGGAACGGCTTCGGCGGTTCCTTCTTTTTTGCGCCCGCTGACTTATTGGATCGGGGATGAGAAAACGGGAGGGTCGCGTTCGGTCATGGACAAATACAAAGAGCATTTTTGGCGCAATATTCGTGCCAAATTGGAACAGTGGGAGCAGGAAGAAGCGATTACGTATGAAGATGTGTATCGGTTTTTTCATAACATCGTCGGAACGGCCGCTGTCATTGGGATGGAAGAGTTGGGGAAAAGAGCGTGCCGGCTGATGAAGCGGCTTGAGGCGGAAAACGGGAAACTGTGGACGCCAGCCGAGCTGAAAGAGCACGTATATGAGTTGATGCATTGGTATTATGACGAAACGTACCGCGATGTTCCTACTCATTTTTCTTTTTCGTCGGCGGACGCCGACGAAGCGCCGCTTATCTTGCTTGTCGATGATGATGCGCTCTTTTTAATGTATATGAAAGAGCAAATCGAGAAAGTAGGCTGGCAGATTGTCACCGTTGCCCAACCGGAAAAGGCGGTGACACAATTGTATGAGGTGAAGCCGGACTGCGTTGTCATCGACGTGCATATGAACGGAACAGACGGTTTGACGGTGCTCAAGGAATTGAAGGCGGCGCTTGGCCAACAATTTGTTCCAACTGTGGTCATCAGCGCCGATGATCGCGAAGAGGTGCGTCTGCAAAGTTACGCGTCCGGTGCTGATGATTTTATGGTAAAACCGTTTGCCTTACCGGAATTTATCATTCGAGTGCATCGGTTGTTGGAGCGGAAAAAACAGTTGGAAGGGCTTCTGCTTGTCGATGAGCTCACTCGGTTATACAATCGCAAATATTTGCCTGAGGCCTACCGCCAGCTCGAAAGCGAGCGGGAGCGGCTTGGGGAGCCGTACTGCATCGCATTGCTCGACCTAGATCATTTTAAGCAGATTAACGACCAGTATGGTCATTTAGTTGGAGACGAGGTGTTGCGTGAATTTGCGGCGCTCCTTCGGCATGGAACACGGCCAAACGATTTAGCGTTCCGCTTCGGGGGCGAAGAGTTTCTTCTTTTTTTGCCGAAAACGATGCAACACGATGCGTTTGAAGTCATTGAACGGCTCCGTAATCAATTTCGTTCCCGCTCATTTTCCGGAGGGGGCACGGCGTTTCGTTGCACGTTTTCTTGTGGGATCGTGGAGGTGAACGAGGGAGGCGCGCCGCTTGAATATTGGCTTGAGCGGGCGGACGGGGCGTTGTATGCGGCAAAAAACGGCGGGCGGGATCGGACAGTGGCCGCCGAAAAGATAGATGACATGCGGCAGCGAAAAACGGTGAAAATGGCCGTCGTTGACGATGATGTGATCGTTCGCACGGTTGTGGCTGATCTTCTCGAACACATTGCCCGAGATCGGAAAGAGCAGTGTGAAGTGCGGGCATTTGCCGATGGGGTATCGTTCATCGAATCGTCATGGCACGAAGGCCATTCGCCGTGCCTTGTCATTCTTGACGGGATCATGCCGAAAATGGACGGGATTGAAGTGTTGCGCCGTCTTCGCAGCCGCCGCGATGAGTCGCGCTATAAAATTATTATGTTAACAATGCGCCAAAGTGAAGAAGATATCGTACGGGCGCTTCAGTTAGGAGCGGATGATTATATAACGAAACCGTTTAAACGGCTTGAGCTTGAGGCGCGGGTCAGCCGATTGTTGAAACGGATGTAGCGAGGGAGGGGAAGCTGATTGAAACAGATTTTGCTTGTGGAAGATGAAGAAGTGTTGCGCATGCTAGCGGCCGATTTGTTGGCCGATGAAGGGTATAAGGTGGACGAAGCGGCGGACGGGGCCGAGGCGCTCAAGAGGCTGCGCGAACGCGATTATGATTTGGTGCTGCTCGATTATATGCTGCCGTTTTATAGCGGCGTCGAGGTGCTGGAACATTTTCGCCGTGAATGTCCGGAGAAGCGTCCGAAAGTGATCATGCTGTCGGCGAAAACCCAGCCGGCCGACCGAGAGCGGGCGTTGGCGGCCGGTGCGGATCTGTTTATCGAAAAACCGTACCGCCCATTTGAATTCGTGAAGAAAGTGAATGAGGTGCTGCATGAGACGGATGGCAGTCCACTTTCGCCGTAGCGTGGCATCCCGATTTGTATGGCTCATGGCTGGATTTACGGTTTTGTTTTTTCTCGGCTCGGCGCTGCTCGTGATGTACCAGCAGTCGCTCACCCGTTCGTTCGAGGCGGTGCAACAGGCGCTCGAGCAAAAGGAAATTCGTACCCATCAGCTTGATCGGGCGTTTACCCAAGCGTTTTTTGATGTGCGCGGCTATTTTGCGTTCGGACGTCCGTCGTTCAAAGAAAGCGTTTTTCAGCAACAAGAAACTGCGAAACAAGTATTGAGAGAAATGGAACCGTTGGCTGTCCATCCGGAAGACGAGCGGTTTCTTCGCGATGCCCACGACTTTTTCATCCGCTATTTCGAACAGCTCGTGCCGAAAGCAATAGAGGCTTTTGAGCGCGGCGACCGACGGGAAGTGGCGTTGATCGCGGAAAACGGCGGCACGGCGGCGGTGCAAAGTTTTCAAAAGCGGCTTGCCGCCTATCATGATACGCTGATCGACCAGATGAAGCAAGAATATATCGATTTCAAGCGAAAACAGCAATACGGGCAAGCCGCATTTATCGCTTTTATCGCGCTGATGTTGTTTTTATTGCAGCGGCTTATGCGTTTGGCAGCAAGGCAAATCGGCCGCCCGCTCCAACAGTTTGCCGCCGCTGCGGAACAGTTTGCCAAACAAGGCGCAACTGTCGAATGGCCAACATTTGACGAGCAGGAAGATGAAATTGGCAAACTATCAAAAGCGTTTATGATGATGATGGAGAGCATTCGCGAAAAAGAGGAGCATCTGTTGGCGCAAAACGAAGAACTTCTCGCCCAGCAAGAAGAGCTCGAGGCCCAGCAAGCCGAGCTGGAGCAAGCGTTGGCCATGGCCGAGCGCCGCGAGCAGGAGCTGGCGCGCCGCAATGACCTCATTAAAGGCATGGCTCAGTCTCTTGACAAGCAGGAAGTGTTACATAGCGTCATCCGCAATTTATGCGCCATCATGAAGGCGGAACGGGGCATCATCGTCGTTGCCGATGAAGAGCGAGCGCATGCTTCGTTCGGTTTATCAGCGATGAGCGTGCATCGGTTTTTGCAGCAACTGTATAACGGTCTCGAACACCGCTTGCTCGAGACGAAGCAGGCATTCACCATCCGCCGCGAACTGCCGGGGTTTGAGCGCGGTTACCATGACGAACCGCTATATTCATACGATCTGTTCGTCCCTGTGTTGTCGCCAAGTGATGATGTGGAGGCGGTCATCGTCTTAAGCCGGTTCGGAGCAGCGTTCACGGATGATGAAGCGGTCGAGGCCGAACAGCTTGGCAAGCATATTTCGATTTCCTTGCAAAAACTTGCCTTATACGAGGAAGCGGAAAAAGATCGGCGTCTGACGGAAGATATTTTCAACCATTTGCCCGAAGGCATTCAGCTCGTCGACCTTCATGGAACGAACAAGCTAATGAACGGGCGGATGAAGGAATGGTTCGGCGCCGCGGCAGACGGATGGCATGAGGCGCCGTATGCCGAGTGGAAACAGCGGCTTTGCGCATTGGCCACCGATGAGCAGGCGCTTAGCGTCTTTCTCGATCAGGCCGTTTTTGGTCCGGCGGATGAGTTATCCGTGATGACGTATGAACTCAAAGAGAATCGGATCGTTATGGAAGTTTATGCCGCACCGCTTTACCGAGGGGGAGCGAAATTTGGCACGATTTTCGTCCATCGCGATGTGACAAAGCAGGTGGAAGTTGATCGGATGAAATCGGAGTTGGTCAGCACGGTCAGCCATGAATTGCGGACGCCGCTGGCGGGCATTCTCGGTTTGGCGGAGCTGTTGCTCAACAAACCGCTTGCGCCGGAGCGGCAGCATAAATATTTGACGGCCATTTATCAAGAAGCCGAGCGGCTGACCGCTTTAATTAACGATTTTCTGGATGTGCAGCGCATGGAAGCCGGCCGGCAAACGTATCATTGGGAGCCGGTTGACCTCGTTCCGGTCGTTGAAAAAGTCGTTGAAACAGAAAAACTGGGAACGGATATCCATGCGTTTTCAGTCTCCATAGAGACAAAGCGGACGGTGATCCGCGGCGACAGGGAACGGCTGCGGCAGCTGTTTACGAATTTAGTTCATAATGCGGTGAAATATTCTCCAGACGGTGGGACCGTTGCGATCCGGCTTTATGAGCATAGCGGCCGCTTGTGCGTCGATGTGCGGGATGAAGGGCTTGGCATCCCGGCTGAGGCGCTGCCGCATATTTTCGAGAAGTTTTACCGCGTTGATAATTCGGACCGCCGCCGCATCGGCGGAACAGGACTCGGCCTGACGATCGTCAAAGAGATTGTGAAAGCGCACGGCGGCGAGGTGGACGTCGTCTCGGAAGAGAAAAAAGGGAGCACCTTTACTGTTCGTTTTCCTATGGCGTCGATCACGCAAGAGATCAACTGAAGCTTCTTTTCATCAAGTGGCCGGATTTCCCCTCGGCCGCTTTTTTTGTAAACTGATAAAGAAAGGAATGGGATCATCTAGAAACACTTACCCTTTCATCACATGAGCGCACATGGGGAGAGTGTTGTTGGCAGTTTTCTGGTAGAAGATCGTTTTCTTCCTTGAAGCTAACGAGAAGAAGGGGGAAGAGGCATGTGCGGTCGGTTTACCTTAACGGTTGATTTGTTGGCGTTGCAGGAGCGGTTTCACTTCCGTTATGAAGGTTCGCTTGCTCCCCGGTTCAACATCGCCCCGGGTCAAGATGTGCTGACCATCGTCGCCGAAGGGGGAGAGAGAGTCGGGAAAATGATGTGCTGGGGGCTTGTACCGTTTTGGGCGAAAGATGTCCGCATCGGTGCGAAGATGATCAACGCCCGGGCGGAAACGATCGATGAAAAGGCGAGTTTTCGCCATGCGTTCAAGCGGCGGCGCTGCTTGATTTTAGCCGATGGGTTTTTTGAATGGAAAAAGGAAAGAACGAAAAAAGTGCCGTACCGGTTTACCCTCAAAACCGGCGAGCCGTTTGCGTTCGCTGGGTTGTGGGAGCGCTGGGATGGGCCAAGTGGGCCGCTTGAGACGTGCACGATCATTACGACGAGGGCGAACGAGCTCATCGCCCCCATCCACGACCGGATGCCGGTCATACTGCCGCCTGAACGACATGAAGACTGGCTAGATCCGCGTTTGGACGACAGCGAGTATTTGAAGTCGTTGTTGCTGTCGTATCCTCAAGAGCAAATGCAGATGTACGAAGTGGCGCCGCTCGTCAACTCGCCGAAAAATGATGTGAGCGCTTGCATTGAACCCGTCAACAGCCGGTCGATGGAGGGAATGTGATGCATCCTATCATCTTATTTGATGGCGATTGCTTGTTTTGCCATGCGAGTGTGCATTGGATTGCCGCCCGCGACCGAAAGGCAGTATTCCGCTTTGCGGCGCAACAAAGCGCTGTTGGTCAAGCATTGTTGGCAAACGGGGAGGCATCGGCGAAAGACAGTGTCGTCCTCATCGAGAACGGCTGCTGTTATGTCAAATCTGCCGCTGTCCTGCGCATCGGTCGACGCCTTTCGTGGCCGTGGAATTGGCTGGCAGCGGTTGGATTTCTCGTTCCGCGGCTGTTGCGCGATCATATGTATGACGCGATTGCCAACCGCCGTCATCGTCTCGCTGCGAAGCGTGATCGTTGTCAGTTGCCGCCTCCTGAACTGCGGACCCGTTTTCTTGATGAATGGCCGCGGTGAAGAAGGAAAATACGCCCGTTTGTCGTATTGAAAAGAGAAAGAAACGAGGGAGGGGAAATGGGCATGACAAACGAAACAAAACGGTGGCTCGAACAATGCACCGCCGCGGCGCTTGAGCAGTTTGCCGATGATTTGGCGGCCGAAGCGGAACAAAGTGAGGAAGAGGCCCGCCGTCGATTTTATGAAGGCATGGCAGTGGCGGCAAAGCTCGTGGCATTGCGGTGGGAAGGAAAATGTGCGTACATCGACGGCGATTTGATTGACAACGTATATGAAGCGCTTGCGGTCTTTTCTCTTGAAAAACTGGAAGAGGAATTGACGCTCGAAACGCAAGCCGATTCCAGCGGCCGCTGCTCGTTTTGTCTCAAAGAAAAACCAAGGCTGGCCAAAGGTCCGCTGGCAGCGATTTGCGACGATTGCCTGCAGTTTGGGCTGCAAGCGATCGCCAAGCAGCCGTGACCAGGCGGCGGTCATCGCGAGGGCGATGGCCGTCGTTTTTCTGCATAGCGGATAAGCGGGTAGGATAAGGCGAGCAACACGGCGATAAAGGCGATGACGCCGCTCCAATGAAAATGCGCCCAGACGTAGCCGCCGGCTGTTCCGGCAAGGCTTGATCCTAAATCATACATTGATGATGGGAAGGCGCGCGGCAGGGAATGTCAAACGTTTCATGAACGCTCCATAAAGACCGCTCCATCGGGCATCGTGGTTCGTTCTCGAAGCCTGATTCTCCCATGGCCAACATGTGTAAAAGATGGAGCGTCAAAGGGGACGGAGGTCAAAAGAAACGAGGAGGAAGGAGAATGATTCCGATCGTAACATCTGATGAAATGTATGCCATCGACCGAGAAGTGACGGAGAGGATCGGCATTAGCGCTGATTCATTGATGGAAAACGCCGGACAGGCGCTGTTTTCAGCGCTGAAAGAACGCATTTCACGCGCTGCTAACGTGGCGGTGCTTGCCGGGGCGGGCAACAACGGCGGGGATGGGTTTGTCGTTGCCCGCATGTTGAAAAGCTACGGCTACGAAACCGATGTATGGCTCGTTCCACCAAAGGAAAAGGTGAAAGGAGCGGCGCGTACCGCGCTTGAGGTGTACGAGCGGTCCGGCTATTCGTGGAACGCTTATGAGGGGAATGAGCGGGCGTTTGCGGCGCGCGTGCCGCATTATGATGTCATCATCGACGCACTGCTTGGCATTGGCGTCAAGGGGGAAGTTCGTTCTCCGTATCAAGAAATCATTGAACAAGTGAACCGTTCACGGGCTGTTGTGTATGCGATTGATGTGCCAAGCGGGGTGCCGGCCGATGGCGGTGATGTCGCCGCGGCCGTTCGCGCGGATGTGACGCTCACCATTCACTGTCCGAAGCTTGGGGCGTACACGTTTCCAGCGGCCGATTATTACGGGGAGCTTGCTGTTGTGGATATCGGCATTCCGCCGGTCGTGGTCAAAACGAATGCAGTCCGTCGGTTTGTGTGGGAACGAAGCGATGTCATGCGGACGATGCCAAAACGGAAGCGGTCTTCGCATAAAGGAACGTACGGCAAACTGCTTGTAGTCGGCGGGTCGAAAGCCATGACAGGAGCGGTGACGCTCGCCGCTAAAGCGGCGCTGCGAAGCGGGGCCGGACTTGTGACCATGGCTGTTCCGGAAACGGTGTACGAGGCGGTCGCCAACCGGGTGCCGGAGGCGATGTGTCGGCCGTGGCCAGCCGAGGGCGGCGCGTTTGCCGGCGCGGCTGATTGGGACGGGCTTGATGTGGATGCGATGGCGATCGGCCCCGGGCTGGGGCGGACGGAAGGGGTGCGCCGTCTTGTTGGGGAGTTGGTGCGAAAGCCGGTGCCCCTTATCCTCGATGCCGATGCCCTATTTTTCTGGGATGATTACGCCGAACAGGTGCGCCGCCGAAGCGCGCCGACTGTAATCACTCCGCATCCGGGGGAAATGGCGCGCATCGTCCATCGCTCCATTCGCGAGGTGGAGCACGACCGCTTTGGGGTATCCAAGCGGTTGGCGATGGAATATGGCGTGTATGTCGTGTTGAAAGGGCCATATACGATTGTTACGGCGCCGGATGGAGCGCAATATGTGAACATAACCGGCAATCCGGCTTTGGCGAAAGGCGGCAGCGGTGACGTGTTGACGGGCATCGTGGCGGCGTTTTTGCTGCAGCACGAGGCGGTGCAGCCGGCGGTGAGCAATGCTGTTTTCGTGCATGGAAAGGCTGCTGATTGGCTTGTTCAACATGGTCATTCGCCATGGGATGTATTGGCGTCGGACGTTGTCGATGCCTTGCCGGTGGTGCTGGCTTCATTGACGTGATCCATCGGCTAATGGAAAGGGGCCTGGGGGATGAAAACGATCCAGCCGGTTCGATATGACCGGCTGGTGTTTTCTTTTTACCAACCATTTGCGCACAAGGCATGCGGTTCGGACGTAAACTTTCCATGCATTTCATGTATAGAAGGGAGATAGGATCGTGCTGCGATTCGTTTGGCTTGACACCGAAGAGGAAGTGAGAAGCGCCTTTCCGGTCATGCGCGAGCTGCGCACCCATTTAGATGAGGAAACATACGTGGCGCTTGTGCGTGAAGCGCAAGAAAAAGAAGGGTATCAGCTCGCGGCGTTATATGATGGGGACAAAATGGTTGCTGCTGTCGGATTCATGCCGATGATTACACTCTATAACGGCCGCTTTATTTGGGTGTGCGATTTGGTTACCGCTCCAAGCGAACGTTCGAAAGGGTATGGAAAAGCGTTGCTGTCGCATGTGCACGAATGGGCGAAAGAGCACGGCTACGGGATTGTCTCGCTGTCATCCGGCCTGCAGCGGGTTGACGCCCATCGCTTCTATGAGGAAAAAATGGAATATCAAAAAGCGAGTTATGTGTTTTTGAAACGCTTATCGATTTGAATCCAACGGCGTCCGTTCAGCGGGCGCTTTTCATTTTGTGGTAGAAAGTTGTTCCACTTTTCATTATAATAAAAAATACATAACTCGTATTTTGGAATTAATATTCTGATATTCGGAACAGAGGGGCAATGATGAATAAAACGGTCTTAAAAACAAAAGAACTGCTTGATTTGTTTCTCGATTGCGAACGGTTGACGCTGCTGGAGATGGTCGAGCGGCTTCGGATGCCGAAAACGTCGGTGTACCGAATGGCGCAGTCGCTTGTTGCCCTCGGCTTTTTGCAAAAACGAGGCGATCACTATGAGCTCGGTTTCGCCTTCTTGACGTTTGGCGCGCTCGTCGCCGAGCGGCTCGATATTCGCCGGGCGGCGCTGCCAGTGATGAAGCGGCTGAAAGAGGAGACGAACGAAGCGGTCAATTTAGTCATTCGCGACGGCGATGAGGCGCTGTATATTGAAAAAGTCGAAACGTCCGAGCCGGTGCGCGTCTATACGAAAGTTGGGCGGCGCGCTCCGCTGTACGCCGGTGCGTGTCCGCGCGTCCTGCTGGCGTTTATGGCCAAGGAGGAGCAGGAACGCTATTTAGAACAGGTGGAGCTTGTGAAAATCGCCAAACATACGGTCACGGACAAACAAGCATTGCGCCGGTTGTTAGAAGAAGACCGGAAACGCGGTTATACTGTCAGTTATTCCGAACTGGAAAACTATTCGGCCGCCGTTGCGGTGCCGATTTTCAACCATGAAGGGGCGGCGGTTGCCGGGCTGAGCGTTGCCGGGCCGGAACAACGCTTTTCGTCGGATGATGTGGCTCGCATCGTTCCGCTGTTGAAGCAGGCAGCGATGGACATCTCGCGCGAACTCGGCTTTCGGGGGAAGGGATGACGGTGGAGTATACGTTGTTTCCATTATGCGAATATGCGGTCACCATCCGGTTTTCAGACCGCATCGACGAGGCCGTGAATGACATCGTCCACCAAACGGCCGCCCGGCTTCAGGCCGAGCGAAAAGAAGGCATCGAGGAAATCGCGCCGGCGTTTTCGTCGCTCACCGTTTATTACGATCCGCTCGTTGCCGGGAGCTATGCCGATGTATGCGCCTGGCTGCACGAGAACATCGGGCGGTCTGAACAAGCGGTGCGGCGTTCTGTGCGGACGGTCGTCATTCCCGTCTGTTACGGCGGCGAGTTTGGGCCGGATTTGCCGGACGTCGCCCGCTTCCACGGGATATCGGAAGATGAGGTGGTTAAGCTTCATTCGGCCGGACGCTACCGCGTCTATATGATCGGATTTTCTCCAGGGTTTGCTTATTTGGGGGGCTTGTCGCCGCGTTTGGCCACACCAAGGAGGGCGGTGCCGCGAACAAAAGTGCCGGCCGGTTCGGTCGGCATCGCCGGCGGCCAGACGGGTGTCTATCCGCTCGCGACGCCAGGCGGCTGGCAGCTGATCGGCCGGACGCCGCTTCGGTTATTTGACCCGCATCGGGAGGAACCAAGTTTGCTTGCGGCTGGCGACATCGTGGAATTTCGGCCGATTGGGGCTCGTGAATTTGCACGTTTGGAGAGAGGAACATGATTGAAGTGATCGATGGCGGATTTTTTACAACCGCTCAAGACGGTGGGCGTTTCGGCTACCGGCATGCCGGGGTGCCGGTGGGCGGGGCGATGGATAGGTGGGCGTATCGCCTGGCTAATGCGCTCGTCGGCAACAATGGGGATGAGGCGGTGCTTGAGGCGACGATGGCCGGGCCGACGCTTCGGTTTCACGTTGAGGCCGTCGTTGCGGTATGTGGCGGCGATTTCCCGTGTGCGCTCAATGGGCGGCCGTTTGCACTTTGGAAGCCGATGGCTGTCGAGCCGGGCGATGTGCTCGAAGTTGGGGTGTGTCGGACGGGGTTTCGGGCGTATATCGCCGTATCGGGCGGCATCGATGTCCCGCCCGTGATGGGCAGCCGTTCCACGTACGTTCCAGCGCAGCTTGGCGGTTTC
Source organism: Geobacillus jurassicus NBRC 107829 (assembly GCF_001544315.1). GTDB lineage: Bacteria > Bacillota > Bacilli > Bacillales > Anoxybacillaceae > Geobacillus > Geobacillus jurassicus. The sequence continues at coordinate 12,885 of NZ_BCQG01000043.1, read as the reverse complement.
GCTGGTCGGCCGTTGCGGTGCGGCGATGCGCTGCCACTCGGCGCCGCCCATGGGCGTCGTGTAGCCGAACCGCTGCGTTGGGGTCTTGCTTCAGCCGCCCGCCGTTATATCAGTGGGAAAATGAAAACGGTGCGCGCGGTTCCCGGCCCGGAGTATGACGAATTTACGCCGGAGAGCCGCCGCCAGTTTTTCGCCGCTCGCTATGAAGTGACGCCGCAGTCCGACCGAATTGGCTATCGGCTTTCCGGTCCAGCGTTGGCGCTTGTGCGCGAGCGGGAGATGGTGTCGGAAGCGGTCGTCTTCGGCACGGTGCAAGTACCCGCGTCCGGCCAGCCGATCGTATTGATGGCCGACAGCCAGACGTCGGGCGGCTATCCCCGCATCGCCCAAGTCGCGGCTGTGGATTTGCCGATTCTGGCGCAGGCTCGCCCGGGCGACCTTATCCAATTTCAGCCGATCAGGCCGGAAGAAGCGGCGCGGCTTTATACGGAACAAGAGCGGCAGTTGGCTGGGTGGATTTCGGCCATTCGCCGTCAATGGGAGGGAGAACGGTGAGGATGATTGATTTGAACTGTGATTTTGGCGAAAGTTTTGGCGTGTACCAGCTTGGACAGGAAGGGATTTTGCCGTATGTCACGTCCGTCAACATCGCCTGCGGGTTTCACGCCGGCGACCCGCTCGTCATGCGGCGGACGGTGCAGCTTGCGATCCATCATGGCGTTGCCATCGGCGCCCACCCGGGGTTTCCGGATTTGCTTGGCTTCGGACGGCGGGTGATGGCCGTTTCGCCGGAGGAAGTGTATGCGTACGTCGTCTACCAAATTGGTGCGCTGGCTGCGTTTGTGAAGGCCGAAGGCGGGACGATGACGCACGTCAAGCCGCACGGCGCCTTGTACAATATGGCGGCGAAAGACGCGGCGTTGGCGGAAGCGATCGCCAAAGCGGTGCGCGATGTTGACCCGTCGCTTATATTGTATGGTTTGGCGGGGAGCGAGATCATCCGCGCGGGCCGCGCCTATGGCTTGCGGACGGCGAGCGAAGTGTTCGCTGACCGGACATATCAGGATGACGGCTCCCTCACTCCAAGAAGCGATCCGCGCGCCATCATCGCCGACGAGGATGAAGCAGTCAAGCAAGTACTCATGATGGTCCGCGACCGGCGCGTCCGCTCGCTGCAAGGGACGGACATTGCCATTGAAGCCGACACTGTCTGCCTGCATGGCGACAACGAGCAGGCGGTCCGATTTGCCCAACGGCTCTATGAAGCGTTGCGAAATGAAGGCATCGCCATTCAGGCGGTGCGTCGGGAGGAGAGACGATGAAAAAAGAAAGCAGGCTCAGCATGTTTGGCGCTATCGTCGTCGTCTTGATGGCGTATATGGGCGTCTATACCGCCATGCAGCAGCTGCCGCAACTGTTCCGCTAAAGAACAAAGCGTCCTAAGCAGGAAAGCCGCTTAGGGCGCTGTTTGCATTTGGAGCTGTTTATTGCTTCTTCTAACTTATACCGATTTTTTGACTGGCTCAATGAAATCGGCATTCATGACAGTCACTCATTTGATTGGTTACAATAACAAAGAGAGATGACGGAACGAGAAAGGAGAAGAAAGATGCATTACGCCATTCCAACAGTGGTGGTCAGCGAGTGCCTCGGGTTTTCCGCTTGCCGGTATAACGGCGACATCATTCACAATCCGTTTATATCTCGTTTAGCCGCGTTTGCCCGGCTTGTTCCTGTATGCCCCGAAGTGGCCATTGGTCTTGGGGTTCCGCGGGAGACGGTTCGGCTTGTGAAACACGGCGAGGAAAAGCGGCTTGTGCAGCCGTCGACAAATCGAGATTGGACGAAGGAAATGAAGGCATTTGCCACCTCCTTCTTCGACCAAATCGAAGAAATCGATGGATTCATTTTAAAAAGCCGTTCTCCGACGTGTGGTATCAAAGATGTAAAAGTGTATGGCGATGCTGACAGCAGCATGGTCATCGAGAAAGGAGCAGGGCTGTTCGCCGATCATGTATTTCAACGCTTTCCCCAAGCGGTTATTGAGGAAGAAGGACGCTTGACGAATGCAGCCATTCGCGAACACTTTTTGACAAAGTTGTTTTCGCTCGCCTTATTTCGTGAAGTGAAAGCGGAGCGGTCCATGAAAGCGCTCGTGCAATTCCATTCTGAGCATAAATATTTATTTATGGCGTACAGTCAAAAGTGGTTGAAGCAGCTTGGCCGCTTGGTGGCGAACCGTGAACGCCTTCCGGTTGAGCAGGTGCTGAAGTTGTATGAGCAGGGATTGCATGCCTTATTTGCCCGCGCTCCGCAACGCCGTTCCCATATCAATGTTTGCCAACATGTGATGGGCTATTTCAAAAAGGAGATGTCAGCGAAAGAAAAGCAATATGTATTGGAACTGTTGGCGCAATATCGGGCGCAGCAACTGCCGCTCAGCAGTGTGACAAGCGTCTTGAAATCGTGGGCCATTCGCGAAGAAAACGATTATTTGTTGCAACAGCGGTACTTCGCCCCGTACCCGCCTGCTCTCTTAGATGTCCGCGATTCGGGCAAAGGAAGGGAAACGGCGGTGTGAGCGATCGCGCATTCGAAGAAAACAAAAGCCAAAGGGCGATTCGGTTGGCCCTTTGGCTTTGAACAAGATGGAGAACAAAGGGCGAAAGACTATCGTTCGCAGGCGATCCCATCTTTATCTCGATCCAGTCGTTGATTGGCATCGTATAATGCTTTCGATACATAAGGCTTATATTTGGTTTTTCCTCCTTTGTTTTTGACAGAGGAGGAGCGGGCTACGCCCCCTGGATAATCTTTGTTCAGCGCGGTGCAGTTTGGATACGTTTTGATTTTGGCTGCCGCTTCGGCCAGGCGGAGCGAGTCAAAGGAAAAGCTGGCTACGAGTGCAAGGGAAAGGACAAGCGAGATCACGAATCTCATCATGTGTTCCCCCCTCTTTGCAAAATGATGGCAAGCTTTTCTAGAATCATATTTTGCCATATTTGCGTTCGTTCATCAACCAAAAGCGGACAAGCAAACGGTGACGGGCCAAGAAAGGGGAAACAGTATGCACGGAGCAGACATCAAAGCGATCGTCTTTGATTTGGACGGAACACTATACGAGGAAACGGGGCATTTTGATTATTACGCCGAGCAGGTGGCCAAACGGCTTTGTGAAACAGACCGGCCGCGGTTTTGGAACGATTACCGCGCGGTGCTCGCCGGACGCCATCCGCTTCGCATCGGCGTTGTGTACGATACAAAGGAAGATTTGATTTTACAGCTCGAAGAAGGAAATGTTCGCGAAGCTCGCCGCTGGAGCGGCGAGCCGTTGACGAAGCTGGAGATCGAAACGGTTTACACGAAGCCGGTGGCGGTCGACTTGGACCGCTTTTTCAGCATCGGCGACCTTTGGTGGGTTCCAAGCTCGATCGGCCGCCATTACGGATTGGCTAATGCGGATACATATGCGGCATTTTTGAAGACGCGCGAATGGATGATGGGGCCGGAATTCAAAATGAACGGGGCGCCGGGGTTGGCGGAGACGCTCACCGAGTTGCGTAAAAAAGCGGCGCTTGTGTTGATGACGAACAGTCCGGAGCCGGACAGCGAAGCCATTTTGCGGAAGCTGGGGTTGGCGGATGTATTTCACCATAAAATTTTCCAAGCTGCCAAACCGATTAAAACGGCCGCCCATTTGGAAGCCATTCGGGCGCGTTTTGGCGTCGATTACCGACAAATGCTTTGCGTGGGGGACAATGTTGGCAATGATATCGCTCCGGCCCGTCGGCTCGGCTGCCGGACGATGTTGGTCGACACCTATGGCTTGGCGAAACAAGGGGATGCAGATTTCATCGTCGCTTCGACGTCGGCGTGTGTGCCGGTGCTGCGCCGCCTGTTGTAGGCGGTGTATTTTTTTGTTTTGTATATTCGGAAAATTATTGAAAATATTCATGAAAGCGTGTACAATAAAAAACACCCGGCTATATACCAACCGGTCAGTAAAAAAAAGCTATCCAATGCTGCTTGCGCGGCGGTTGCCGCATTGAACGATCGCGTGAAAAGGAGGAGGGGGCGGAATGAATACGAGACATTACCCGTATTGGCCGAAACGGCTCTCGAAAACGCTGGCTGTGCCGGAGACGACGCTGGTCGACCATTTGGAAACAACGGCAAAGCGCTACCCGAACAAAACGGCGATCTATTATTACGGAGCTGCGTACTCGTACAAAGAGCTGCTTGATGACGTCAACGCGTTGGCCGGCTATTTGCAGCAAAAGCTGTCCGTCAAGCCGGGCGACCGCGTGCTCTTGTACATGCAAAATTCTCCGCAGTTTGTCATCTCCTACTATGCCATCTTGCGTGCTGAAGCGATTGTCGTGCCGATCAATCCGATGAACACCTCAGAGGAGCTTTCCTTTTACGTGAACGATTGTGAGACGAAAGTCGCCCTCGTTGGGCAGGAGCTGCTTGACAAAGCAGCCCCGCTCCTTGACCGGACGCCGCTTGAACAGATCATCGTCGCTGCTTATTCCGACTATGCATCCGACGAATCGCCGGTGGCGCTTCCGGCGGAAGTGGCAGCGCCGCGGCGGGCCATTGGGGATGAGCGCGTTCTTTTATGGGTGGACTGCCTCGGCGCCCAATTGCCGCCGCTTCCATACAACGGTCATGTCGATGACATCGCCGTCTTGCCGTACACGTCCGGGACGACCGGGGTGCCAAAAGGCTGCATCCACCAGCACCGGACGGTGAACGCCAACATCGTCGGCGCCTACCACTGGGGCGATGTGACGAGCGATTCGGTCGCGTTGGCAACGCTGCCGTTTTTCCATGTCACAGGAATGGTCCATAGCATGCATACGCCGATTTTCGCCGGCGCCGCCATGGTGTTGATGACGCGTTGGGATCGGGACGCGGCCGCCCGGCTGATTGAATTGCACCGCTGCACGCATTGGGTGAACATCAGCACGATGCTCATCGACTTTTTGGCCAACCCGGCGCTTGGCCGGTATGACATTTCCTCGCTTTCGAGCATTTCCGGCGGCGGGGCGGCGCTGCCGGAAGCGGTTGGGGAAAAGCTGTTCCAGCTCACCGGCGTCCGTTATTTTGAAGGCTACGGGCTGACAGAGACGATTTCGCAGACGCATTTCAATCCGCCGGACCGGCCGAAATTGCAATGTCTCGGCGTCCCGTCGTTTGACGTCGATGCGCGCATCATCGACCCGGCGACGGGGAGGGAGCTTGGCGTCGGCGAAGTCGGGGAGATCGTCGTCCATGGCCCGCAAGTGTTCCGCGGCTATTACCGGCGTGAAAAAGAAACGGAAGAGGCGTTCATCGAACTCGACGGCAAGCGGTTTTTCCGCACCGGCGACATCGGGCGGATGGATGAAGAAGGCTACTTTTTCATCGTCGACCGCGTCAAACGGATGATCAACGCCTCCGGGTACAAAGTGTGGCCGACGGAAGTCGAGTCGCTTCTTTACAAACACCCGGCCGTCCAGCAGGCGTGCGTTGTCGGCGCGCCGGATCCGCGCCGCGGCGAAACGGTGAAGGCGTTTATCGTCCTTCATGACGAGTATGTCGGCAAAGTGACGGAACAGGAGATCATCGAATGGGCGAAAACGCAAATGGCGGCGTACAAATATCCGCGCCTCGTTGAATTCCGCAAATCGTTGCCGATGACGTCAAGCGGCAAATTGCTTTGGCGGAAATTGCAAGAGGAGGAATATGAAAAAGCAGGGAAAGGGGCGAAAGCCTAATGGCAAAGACGGTCGAAACCGTTCTTGGCCCGGTGCCGGTGGAACGGCTTGGCAAAACGCTCATCCACGAGCATTTCCTCTTCGGCTACCCGGGATTTCAAGGCGATGTGACGCGCGGCCCGTTCCGCGAAGACGAGGCGCTTCGCGTCGCAGTCGAGGCGGCGGAAAAGATGAAGCGGCACGGCATCCAAACGGTCGTTGATCCGACGCCGAACGACTGCGGGCGCAACCCGGCGTTTTTGCGGCGAGTCGCTGAAGAGACGGGGCTGAACATCATTTGCGCCACCGGCTATTACTACGAAGGGGAAGGGGCGCCGCCGTATTTCAAATTCCGCCAGCTGCTCGGGACGGCGGAAGACGACATTTACGACATGTTTATGGCTGAGCTGACCGAGGGCATTGCCGATACCGGAATCAAGGCGGGTGTCATCAAGCTCGCCTCGAGCAAAGGGCGCATCACCGAGTATGAGAAACTGTTTTTCCGCGCCGCCGCCCGCGCGCAAAAAGAGACGGGCGCAGTCATCATCACTCATACGCAAGAAGGGACGATGGGGCCGGAACAAGCCGCTTATTTGCTTGAGCACGGCGCCGATCCGAAAAAGATCGTCATCGGCCATATGTGCGGCAACACCGACCCGGACTACCATCGCCGGACTCTTGAGCACGGGGTGTATATCGCCTTTGACCGCTTCGGCATCCAAGGGATGGTCGGCGCGCCGACAGATGAGGAGCGGATTCACACGCTTCTTGCCCTGCTTCGCGACGGATATGCGGATCGAATTATGCTTTCGCATGATACGGTCAACCTTTGGCTCGGCCGTCCGTTTGAACTGCCTGGGCCGTTTGCCGAGATGATGAAAAACTGGCATGTCGAGCATTTGTTTGTGAACATCATCCCCGTGCTGAAAAACGAAGGAATCAGTGACGAACAGCTTGGGCAAATGTTCATCCGCAACCCAGCTGCCTTGTTCTCCGCATAAGGCGGCGCAAGCCTCGAATTTCGAATTCAAACCCGCCGTTGTCCGGCTTCATCCGGTCGACGGCGGGTTTTTGTTTGGATTGGGATCCGTTTTTTTCCATTCCTGCGAATAATTTTCCTGTTTGGTTCAACAATAAGGAGAGACATGAGCCGAGCGAAAGGAGGAGAAAAGGTGCCGGCCATCGAAAAGCGACTCCTGTTCTTCTCTTTCGTTGTCATCGCCTTGTACGTGTCGCCGTATTTTGTGCTTGGCGAAGATGCGCACATGCGCGTCCATGACAATTTGGATTCGAACATCGCCTGGTATAAGGTGCTCACTCGAAGCGGTGAGCTGTTCGGACCGGTCGATGGCGTCATCCCGCAAATCATCAACGGCCTGCCGCGCAACGCGTTCGGCACAGAATTCAGCGGCATCGTTTGGCTTCACGCCCTGTTTCCATCCATTTACGCCTATGGGCTCAGCCAAACCGTAACCCGCGTATTTGCGTTCATCGGCATGTATTTGCTGCTGCGAAAACATGTGTTGCCGGGCGAGCGCTGGGGATGGATTCGCATCGGCGCTTCGTTGACATTTGCCTTGACGCCGTTTTGGCCATCGGGAATGTTAAGTACGCTTGGGATGCCGTTTGCGCTTTGGGCGTTTTTAAACATCCGCAACGGCGAGCGTTCATGGGTGAACTGGGCGGTGTTGACGCTCTTGCCGCTCTATTCGAGCTTCGTGCTTGGATTTTTCTTTTTCTTGAGCGCGCTTGGGGTTTGGTGGCTCATCGACGTCATCCGCGGCAAAGGATGGAATTGGCGTTTTTTTGCAGCGATCGCCTACATGACAGCTCTCTATTTGGCGGTCGATTACCGGCTTGTCCATTCGCTCTTGTTTTCCGATGAGCCGACAAGCCGCGACGAATATTTCCACGCCCGCCTGCCGCTTTGGCGCGTCATCCGGTTGACGTTCAAAAACTATGTGCTCGGCCATACCCACGTCATGACCGTGCATGGGCTCGTCATTTTACCGGTGACGCTCGTTGCCTTGTATTTTGTCTGGAAGCGGAAAAGCTGGCGGCAAGAAAAACTGTTTTTGATTTTGCACGGGTTGAACTTCGCGTTGTCGACATGGTATGCGTTTTGGTTTTACAAAGGATGGCTGCCGCTCACCGAGCGGTTCGATTTGCTCGATAAGTTCAATTTCGCCCGCTACCATTTTTTGCGGCCGATGGTCATTTACGTCCTCTTTGCGCTGGCGCTGAAAATTTTTTGGCAGGAAGGCCGAAGGTGGCGGGCGGTCGGTGCGGCGGCCATTGTCTTGCAGCTTGTCGTGCTTGCTTTATGCAATGAGGAAATCGTCTACCGCGACAAGCCGTCGTTTCGCGAGTTTTACGCGGAAAAGCAGTTTGCCGCCATTCGCCGCTATATCGGCCTCCCGGTGCATACATACCGTGTCGCCAGCATCGGCATCCACCCGGCGATCGCTCAATACAACGGCTTTTACACGCTCGATACGTACAACAACTTTTATCCGCTCGAATACAAGCATCGGTTTCGCCGCATCATCGCCAAGGAGCTTGCGAAAAACGAAACGCTGCGCGAGTATTTCGATGAATGGGGCGGCCGTTGCTACCTGTTTGTCGACGAGCTTGGCAAGCGCTATATGTTTAAGAAAAACTCAAAGCGCACGATTCGTCATCTTGAGTTGAACACGAAAGCGTTTTACGACATGGGCGGGCGCTACATTTTCTCAGCCTTGCCGATTGAAAATGCTGGCGAAAACGCCTTGCGCCTTGAGCGGGTGTTCCGTTCAAAAGAGTCCGCGTGGACCATCTATTTATACAAAGTCGTGCTAAGGGGAGGAAGGTGACATGTTCAAACCGACGTTGGCCATTGTTGTGCCGTGTTACAACGAAGAAGAGGTGCTGCCGGAGACGATCCGCTGCTTGCGGGAGCTGCGCGAACAATTGATTGAAGAGCAGCTCATTTCATCCAAAAGCGCGCTTTTGTTCGTCGATGACGGCAGCCGTGACGATACATGGAAGATCATATACAAAGCGAGTTTGCGCCACCCGGAAGTGAAAGGGCTGAAACTGGCGCATAACGCCGGGCATCAAAATGCGCTGCTTGCTGGGTTGTTCGCTGCCAAAAGGCATGCCGATTGCCTCATTTCGATCGACGCCGATTTGCAAGATGATGTGGCCGCCATTCGCGAATTTGTGAAAAAGTTTCGCGAAGGCTATGACATCGTTTACGGCGTGCGCCGGCGACGCGATGTCGATACGTGGTTCAAGCGCCATACGGCGCAAGGATTTTACCGGCTGATGAAGGCGTTTGGCGTCGACCTCGTTTACAACCACGCCGACTATCGCCTCATGAGCCGGCGCGCTGTGGACGCGCTCGAACAGTTCGGGGAAGTGAACTTGTTTTTGCGCGGCATCGTCCCGCTTTTGGGCTTCCGGTCGGCGACGGTTTATTATGACCGAAAAGAGCGGCTGGCCGGGAAAACGAAATATCCGCTGAAAAAAATGATCGCCTTTGCGCTCGATGGCGTGACGTCGTTCAGCGTCACCCCGATCCGTTTCATTTCGCTCGTTGGGTTTCTCTCTTTTGTCGTCAGCCTGATGTTTGGCGCCTATTTTCTTTTCCTCAAATGGGCCGGGCATACGGAAACAGGCTGGACGTCGCTTATCATGTCCATTTGGCTGTTAGGAGGCTTGCAGCTGATGGCGCTCGGGCTGATTGGTGAATATATTGGAAAAATTTACAAAGAAACGAAACGGCGGCCGCGCTATATCATCGATTTGGATTTATGGAATTGGCCGCTGCCGCAGCGGCTGTCGCCGGCGGCGCCGTCCGAAGAGGGAGGGGCGGCCGAATGGACGCGTTCGTAATGGAACAAAAAGGGAGGTGCGCTTTGGCGGCCGCCTTTTTTCTTTGTCTTGCAATTCAAAAAAAGAAAGAGTAGACTGATGGATGGGGAGAATGGATCATTCCATGTGAACGAAAATATGGCGAAAGTCAGTGTATGGCCGGCGAAAAGGCTTGGAAAGGGGAGAAACCGGAAATGGCCAATTGGCATGAATGGGCGGAACTACTCGAGCGGGTAAGAGAGGAGAATCCGCTCGTCCATAATATCACGAATGTCGTTGTGACGAATTTTACGGCAAATGGGCTGCTTGCGCTTGGCGCTTCGCCGGTGATGGCGTATGCGAAAGAGGAAGTGGGCGAGATGGCGAAGCTCGCTGGAGCGCTTGTCCTCAATATTGGGACGTTGAATGCCGAAGAGGTAGAAGCGATGCTTGTCGCCGGCCAGGCGGCCAATGAAGCCGGCGTGCCGGTCATTTTCGACCCGGTCGGGGCCGGGGCCACGCGCTACCGGACGGAGACGGCGCGCCGCATCGCGGAACAAGTCAAGCTCGCCGTGATCCGTGGCAATGCGGCGGAGATCGCCAATATGATCGGTGAGGCGTGGGCGATTAAAGGAGTCGACGCCGGCGGAGGAAGCGGCGATCGAGTGGCGTTGGCCAAACGGGCGGCGGAGCAGCTCGGCGCCGTTGTCGCGATTACCGGAAAAGAGGACGTCGTTGCGGACGGACAGACGACGTATCTTATTCAGAACGGCCATCCGTTGCTGACGAAAGTGACCGGGGCGGGCTGTTTGCTGACATCGGTCGTCGGAGCGTTTGCGGCCGTTGAGCGCGATGCGGTGAAGGCGGCGGTGGCCGCGCTTGTGTATTACGGCGTCGCAGCGGAGCAGGCGGCGGCCAAAGCCGGGGAGCGCGGACCGGGCAGCTTCCAGACGGCGTTTTTGGACGCGTTGGCGTATACAAGCGTCGATGATGTCAAACGACATGGCCGGGTGGAACAACGGTAAAAGGGGAGGAGAAAAACGATGGTGTACAAAGCGTTGACGATTGCCGGGTCGGACAGCGGCGGCGGCGCCGGCATCCAAGCCGATCTCAAAACGTTCCAGGAGCTCGGCGTCTTTGGCATGTCAGCGATCACGGCGGTGACGGCGCAAAACACACTTGGCGTGCAAGGCGTTTATCCGTTGTCGGCGGAAGCAGTGGCCGCGCAGATCGAATCGGTGGCCGCCGATTTAGGCGCGGATGCGGTGAAAACCGGCATGCTCTTTAGTGCCGAGATCATTCGTACGGTTGCTGAACAAGTGAAAAAACATAAATGGGAGCGGCTTGTCGTCGACCCGGTGATGATCGCCAAAGGCGGCGCTCCGCTGTTGCAAGAGGAAGCGGCGGCCGCGCTGAAAGAAGAGCTGCTGCCGTTGGCGCTCGTTATTACGCCGAACATTCCGGAGGCGGAAGCATTGACGGGCGTTGTCATCCGCACGATGGATGACCGCCGCGAAGCCGCGCGCCTCCTCCACCGGATGGGCGCCCGCTATGTCGTCGTGAAAGGCGGCCATGACGATGATGGAGAAGAAACGGTTGATCTGCTGTATAACGGCAGCGAATTCTCCTATTTTAAAAGCAAGCGGATTGATACGCGCCATACGCACGGAACCGGCTGTACATTTGCGGCGGCGATCGCGGCCGAGCTGGCGAAAGGACGGCAGGTCGTCGATGCAGTCGCAACGGCGAAATCGTTCGTGCAGGCGGCGATCTCTCATCCGCTCGGCATCGGCCAAGGCCATGGGCCGACGAACCATTGGGCGTACCGCCAATACGGGGAGTGAGAACGATGGCGCGCATCACGAGCGGCGAAATGAAGGAGCGGCTCGCCGTGTATTTCATCATGGGAAGCCAAAACAGCGAGCGGCCGGCCGCCGATGTGCTGAAAGAAGCGCTTGACGGCGGTGTGACGTTGTTTCAGTTCCGCGAAAAAGGGCAGGGCGCTTTAAAAGGGGCGGACAAAGAGGCGCTCGCCCGGCAGCTGCAACGCCTTTGCCGCGCTTATGGGGTGCCGTTTATCGTCAACGATGACGTCGAGCTGGCCCTCGCCATTGATGCCGACGGTGTCCATGTCGGTCAAGATGATGAAGACGCGCGGCGCGTGCGGGAAAAAATCGGCGATAAAATTCTTGGCGTCTCAGCGCACAACGTCGAAGAAGCAAGGGCGGCTGTGGAGGCGGGCGCCGATTACCTCGGCGTCGGCCCGATTTACCCGACCAGTTCGAAAGAGGATGCAAAGGAAGCGCAAGGACCGGATGTTCTCCGCCGCCTGCGCGAAGCCGGGATTGCGATTCCGATCGTCGCCATCGGCGGCATTACGGCAGGCAATGCGAAAACGGTCATTGAAGCGGGAGCGGACGGGGTGTCGGTGATCAGCGCCATCGCTTCGGCTCCGGCGCCAAAAGCGGCGGCCGCCGCCTTGGCGGAAGCGGTGCGGGCCGCCCGCACGCGCTGAATGAAAAAGGCGGTTTCCACTTGTAGGCAAGGCTCCATAATGGAAAAAAGGTGTCCCGTTGATTTTCGGGACACCTTTTTTTTGACTGCTAGGTCGTTGTCTGCCGCCAGTTCGGCCATCGCCATTCCAACAGCGGCCGCATGAGCCGGACGACCGGCTTGCTTCCAAGGATGAGCATCATGGCAACCGACAGCGCGAGCAAAAGCGGATAGCCGTGCACATCCATAATAAAGTCAGGGAACGGCGTCTCGTGCAAATATTTTAAAATAAACCCGTGCAAGATATAGATGTAAAACGTGCGCGCCCCAAGCACGGAAAAGGAGAAGCGCCGGCTCGGGATGAGCGACAGGAAGCCGAACATCATGAGCAGGCTCGCCCCATAAATGGCAAGGCGGCTCGCAACGCCGGCTGGTTCCGAGACGCCGAGCGTATCGTACGATTTTGAGCCGTACAGCCAATCTTGCGGCAAATCCGGAAACCCAAAATGGATGACGAAAAACATGCCAACAAGCACGAATAGCGAAACGAGGCGCACTGGGGCGGCAAACAAGCGCTCGATCGCTGATTTTTGAAAGAAAAATCCAAGCAAAAAGAACGGGAAAAACGTGAGCGTCCGCGACAAGCTGAGCCATTTTTCCGCTTCCATCATTCCGCCCGCCAAGCCGAGAAGAAGCGCCAGCGGCAGCGCGATCCGCTTCGGCAGCCGGCCGAACCATAACAGCAGCACGTTCCAGCTGAACAGGCTGAGCAAAAACCATAAACTCCAGTGCGGGGTCAATAAGTCAAGCTCCAGCG
>NZ_BCQG01000042.1 GCF_001544315.1 Geobacillus jurassicus NBRC 107829 | reverse complement strand
GGAGAAGGAGATGGAAGTATATAATGTTCACCAAGCACTAAAAATACTTCAGGAATATTACATTACTGACTCAATTCAAATGGTTACTCGTTGGATCAGAGAAGGAAAGATTAAAGCAGAACGTTCGGCAAATCGAAAGGAGGGTTGGCGAATTTATCACGATGATTTATTCGAGTTTATTGAAGAACAGAGACCAGGTTTGCCTGAAGTAATGGGAGTTTATGAATGGTATGTAGAAAACTCTTTTTCAATGTTGGCGAATGACCATCGTGAAAAGCATAATAAATTGGATTCTGAAGAAGTTAAAGGTGATAGCACTCACTCGGAAGAATTAATGAAACAGCTCATGGAGGAGAAGAATCAATTAGAAAATCAACTCATTAATATGCAGGATGAGTTGAACTTGGTTTACGAGCAAATCACTGAATTAACGGTTAAAGTTCAAAAACTGGAAGAAGAAAATGCTTTTTTAATCGGTTTATATGAGCAAATGGATGAGATGTATCAAGAATTAGAAAAGAAAAATCAACAAGAAAGTAGTAATGAAACACCAAAAACAATGGAACGCAAATTAAAGAAAGAGATGTCTATTGAAGATTTTAAAATGATTTTCGAAAAAGTGATCAAGGGATACAAAAGTGAAACAATAAACTACATACAGCAAGAAAATAAACTAATCAACGAAATATATACGTTGTTTTTCAATGAAGATGGAGAGTTAAAAAACGAGGTTATTGATGATGGAGAATATATTTGTCCATTGACTAAGAAGAAGTATAAAAAAAATTTAAGATCCATGCTTAAAAACGCGATCCGAACCAAATTAGAACAAATCCTGAATTCAGTTGACGAAACAGTGTTAGCTAACGACTCGAGTCGTTAGTCTTTTTTACTTATCAAATAAATAAGGATTTGAAATGGAGTTAACAAACGAACCGAAACAAATAAAAGAAATTTATGACGAGGAGGAGAATCTCTCGTTCTGAAGAATAACAACAAATGGAGACGAGATAAGGCAAGTTTACTTCCGAATTTCACACTTTCGTTTGAATTTGTAAAGATTATGTTAAAGTCGTTTTTTTCTTTTGTTTTATATAAGTATGTAGTTATATACTTATTAAAGGGAAGAGTAAGTATGGTTATACTACCATATCCATTTCGTGGATATGAAAGATGTGACATCATTATTTAGTGTGAGAGGAACAAAATTGCAAATAAAGGGATTTAGGAGTATCATATTTCATTTTCGCTCATATATATAAGTAAATAACTATATAATCATAAAAGAATAGGAGGTGTTTCCATGCAAAAGACAGTAGTGGAAATAGAAAAAGCATCACACGTTTTAAAGTTGCTTGGTGATAAAACACGTTTAACGATCATGGCAATTTTAAAACAACGTGAGTGTTGTGTATGCGAGCTTCTTGAGGTGTTTGACATGAGTCAGCCGGCTATTAGTCAGCATCTTCGCAAGTTAAAAGATGCAGGATTAGTAAAAGAAGATAAGAGGGGACAGTGGATTTATTATTCCCTCAATTCACAAAATGAGTTATATGATTTCATCCAAGATATTCTGCAACATATTCCAGATCAAACAGAGAATATTCGTAAGATTGAGGAAACCAACCCTACGCTCCGTTGCGGTTGTTAACCTACTAATCTACTAATTTAAATTATTAGGGGGGAAAAAATGAATAATACGGGGAAAAAACGTCTATCGTTTTTGGATCGATACCTCACGCTTTGGATTTTCCTTGCTATGGCAGCAGGAATTGGCTTAGGATTTGTCTTTCCAGGCTTTGTAGACGGAATGAACAGTTTGCAGGTAGGGACCACATCAATTCCAATTGCGATTGGCTTAATTTTAATGATGTATCCTCCGTTAGCAAAAGTTCGTTATGAGGAGATTGGGCGCGTCTTTAAAGATGTGAAAGTATTAGTGTTATCGCTCGTACAAAACTGGATTATTGGACCGATTCTTATGTTTTTGTTGGCGATCATATTCTTACCGGATAAACCGGAATACATGGTCGGACTCATCATGATCGGTCTGGCACGTTGTATTGCGATGGTGATTGTCTGGAATGATTTAGCGAAAGGAGACAGGGAGTACGCAGCTGGATTGGTGGCGTTTAACTCTGTATTCCAAATGCTATTTTACTCTGTTTATGCGTATGTGTTTGTGACGATCATTCCAGAATGGTTAGGACTAGAAGGTGCTGTCGTTAATATTACAATGATGGAAGTCGCTAAGTCGGTGTTTATTTACTTAGGAATTCCGTTTCTTGGCGGAATGTTGACGCGCTTTTTGTTAGTAAAAGCAAAGGGCAGACAATGGTATGAAAAAGTATTTATTCCAAAAGTCAGCCCGATTACATTGATTTCTTTGTTGTTTACGATTATCGTCATGTTCTCTTTAAAAGGAGACGTCATTGTAAGCTTGCCGTTGGATGTAGTGAGAGTTGCCATTCCATTGTTGATTTACTTTGTGTTGATGTTCTTCGTTTCCTTCTTCTTAGGGAGGAAATTTGGAGCGAGATACCCTGTAACCACAACACTTGCCTTTACAGCCGGCAGTAATAACTTTGAGTTAGCGATTGCCGTAGCTGTTGGCGTGTTTGGGATCCATTCCGGTGCAGCATTTGCAGCTGTTATTGGACCACTGGTGGAAGTGCCTGTCATGATTGCGTTAGTCAACGTGGCACTATGGTTTCAACGAAAATACTTTAAAACAGAATCAGTATCATACTAACAACAGAGGTGGAAGGAAACATGAAAAACAAAAAGATCATTTACTTCTTATGCACAGGTAACTCTTGCCGCAGCCAAATGGCAGAAGGATGGGCAAAAAAATATCTTGGCGACGAGTGGGAAGTGTACAGCGCCGGTATTGAAGCGCATGGACTAAATCCAAACGCGGTAAAAGTCATGAAAGAAGTAGGAATTGATATTTCGAACCAGACATCGGATATCATTGATCCGGAAATTTTAAATAAAGCGGATTTGGTAGTAACATTATGTGGTCATGCAGCGGACCATTGTCCAGTAACCCCACCAAATGTGAAACGTGTTCATTGGGGATTTGATGATCCGGCAAAGGCGGAAGGAACGGAGGAGGAAAAATTAGCGGTATTCCGTCGTGTTCGCGATGAAATCGGCGCGCGCATCAAAAAATTTGCTGAAACAGGCGAATAAGACTAAATGACAGCCGAGAAGAATCTTCTCGGCTGATTTTACAGGAGGGGGAATCATGATAAAAATTGGTGAAATTTTATTCTATTTTCTAAATTAAAAAGTTGCAATATGCAAATAATGTGATATAAATAATTATAGAGGTGAAAAAATGGAAAACATTAGAGAGTTGTTTCAAGTGATGACACGTCGTTTTGGATTGCTAAATAAAAATTGCTGTTCGATTGATGATGTAGATATTTCTCTCGTTCAAAGCCATATTCTTTATGAAATTGACAAAAGAGAACATCCCTCCATGCAACAAGTGGCTGAAGCATTAGGAATGGATATTACCACGTTCAGCAGACAGATTCAAAATTTAGTGAAAAAGGGATTAGTAAAAAAAACGCCGCTTCCTGAAGATCGAAGAGTATACACGTTATCGTTAACCACCGAAGGAAAGTTTATCGCAACAACCATTGATCGAGAAATAAATCGATATCTAGAAGAAGTGTTTTCACATATGACGGAATTTGAGAAAGAAACCGTGATTCGTTCGATTAAATTGTTGAATGAGTGTATGGCAAAATCAAGTGTATGTTGTAAACCGTTATTTTGAGGCAAGTATATCTAGGCTTGCCTGTTTGTTAAACATATAGTTGTAATTTGCAAATAAAATAAGGAGAGATAATCAATGAGCATAGCGATTTTTCAAGACTTTCTCTTATATTGCGTTAGAATTAACTCTTTTGTTTTTGGCTATTTCGTTCGTCATTCACTTTTCAGTAAGGATATATTCCTTATGATAAAATGCAAAGTTTGTTAACAAAGCGCCATCCGTTATTCGGAGCATTGGTTGCTGTCGCGTTTGCGTTTTGCTCATGTTCTACGATCCCAGTTGTCGTATCGCTTTTAAACCAGAAGGTCCGTTTCGGTATTGTGATGATTTTTCTCTTTGATTCTCCTGTGCTCGATCCAATCATATTGACACTCATGGCTGCGACACTCGGAGTAAAAAAAGGAGAAGTAGAGATCGGAAAGAAACGAAACATGAGAGAAGCTTTACAGGAGACCTTTCACTTAATAAAAACGGTTTATCCATATTTGCTTTTGGGTGCAGGCATTGAAGCCATTATTCATGGTGCTGTACTGACAGAATGGATTTCAACCTATATGGGGGGTGATAAGTGGTGGCTTGTTCCACTTGCAGCAATCATCGGAATTCCTTTGTATATCCGCCTTTTCACGATGATTCCCATTTCACAAATGTTGATTGCAAAAGGCATGGCATTAGGACCTGTTATGGCGCCGATGGTTAGCTCAGCAGGGGCAAGCTTACCGGAGATCACATGATTACACAGTATCTTTAGAAAGAAGCTGGTCTTTGCGTTTGTAGGTTCTGTCATGACGATGGCAACGTTATCAGGATTTTTATTCTATATCATTTAAGGAGTGATAACTTATGAATCACGTTAATAACGATCAAATCCGGCAAAATGTCCGCAGCCGCTATAAGCAAATTGCGCTGCAGGAAGTAAATTCTAGAAGCTGTTGTTCAGACTCTTCCGGATGTTGTGGTACACCTAATGAGGTATCAGCAAAACTAGGATACTCGGATGAGGAATTATCTGCCGTGCCAGAAGGAGCTAATCTTGGACTTGGTTGCGGCAACCCGCTAGCAATTGCGGAATTGAACCCCGGAGATGTGGTGTTGGATCTTGGTTGTGGTGCCGGTTTCGATTGCTTTTTGGCTGCTCGTCAGGTCGGAGAAACCGGGCGCGTCATTGGTGTGGATATGACACCAGAAATGATCAGCAAAGCACGCAACAATGCTGCCAAGGGTGGCTTTACCAATACTGAATTTCGGTTAGGAGAAATCGAATATTTACCGGTGGCAGATGGTTCGGTGGATGTCATTATTTCCAATTGCGTCATTAATCTTTCTCCAGATAAGCCCCAGGTGTTCAAGGAAGCCTATCGTGTGCTGAAACCAGGAGGGCGCCTTGTCATTTCCGACGTTGTGGCGACGGCAGAACTTCCATCGGAAATCAAAAACAATATGGATGTCTTGTATTCGGGCTGCGTATCAGGAGCAGCATCGATTGGTGAACTGGAATCCATGTTACAACAGAGTGGATTCACACAGATCACCATTGAACCAAAAGATGAATCGAAGGAGTTTATCAAAGATTGGGTGCCTGGAGCGAACATCGAGGATTACATTGTTTCTGCGATCATTAAAGCAATGAAACCTTAAAAAATGTGGTGTAACAGATCGGAACTCGTTGGGGAAGAAAAGCGTGAGTGTTGCTAATGTTACATGGAAAAGGCATTAGGCGATTCCTAGTGCCTTTTCTGTATGAAAATAAGGAGGGATTTTTCATATGAACATTCGTAGCTTTCGCAAAGAGGATTGGATGCAAGTGAAGGAAATTTACGAGCAAGGAATTGCGACAGGACAAGCAACGTTTGAAACGACAGCACCATCGTTTGAAAAATGGGAATCGACCATTGCCGCAAATTTATGTTTGGTCGCTGAAAACGAAGAAGGCATTCAAGGCTGGTGTAAGATAAGTAAAGTATCGGATCGCTGCGTGTATGAAGGGGTGGGAGAGGTGAGTGTGTATGTTCGAGATGTGAGTCGGGGAAAAGGAGTGGGAAAAAAACTTCTACAAGCTATGATCAAAGAATCCGAGGCAAAAGGATTTTGGACATTAACAGCAGGGATTTTCCCTGAAAACATACCAAGTTTACGTTTACATCAAAGTGTTGGATTTCGTGAAGTTGGTATCCGACAACGTATAGGAAAGTTAAATGGGGTATGGCGTGATGTGGTATTGCTTGAGCGTCGCAGTCCAGTTGTAGGTATAGACTGATTATGAATTTTATATTATGTAATCACTTTGTATATATAAAAGTGGCAGATTATTCTCGGATTCATAGCGAACCAAAATAAATCTGCCACTAGAGTTAGATCCAAATACAATTGTGTTATTTCCATATACCATTCTGTCAATGTACAGCCCCTCGTTGTGGGTTATGTCCTCCTCTGCAAAAAACAATATATTTTGTTAATTGTATTTAACTTTTTCCAAGGCTCTTTGGTTATTGGATGAAACGAAGATCATGAATTAAAAAATCTTTTTTCATCGGACAGTTAGGAGTGTAAAGAAATTCAGCTAACAATTGTTGTTGGAGTTCGTTTGCCATTGCCCCTTTAAAGAAGGCAATGGCTTCTTTATCATTCGTTGTTAATTTTAAATGTTCATTGTTTTTCCCGAATACTTGGAATTGCTTGATTGCCAGCGGTGAACAATAAAACAACGGCTTTGGAAATGACATTCCGAATGGTTCTAAAACGCTTAAGTCAGCAAAAAGATGCATAGGGAACTGATGTAAGGGAATTGTACTAATGTATTTTAATTTTGGATGTAGTGGCGGTTCCTCTAAGGCTGCTAGTTGAATCGCTTCTCTAAAAGCATGAATATGATCGAAATCGGGTTTAATCGAAAAACCAGCAGCGGCTCGATGACCACCGTATTTGGTTAAGAAATGTGAGCACTTCTTAATCACATTAATGATGGAAAAATCAGTCGTGTTTACACTTCTGGCAGAACCGGCTCCTGTCAAGGAAATCACAACCGCTGGCTTTTTGAATTTATTGGCTATTTTGGCGGCAATGAGACCGATAATTCCGCTGTGAAAATCATCGCAAACGACAATAACATTTTGTTTATACCATTGGTTTTGAATAATTTGTTCCTCAATACGTTGGAATTGTTCTTTTGTCATTTGTTGCCGCTTTTTATTTAAAGTAATTAATGCATAAAGATCTGCTTTTGTACATGAAGGATTGATTAGAATATCGACAGCTTCGTTCGGATCATCAATTCGTCCCGACGAGTTAAAAATCGGTCCAATTTGAAAGCTAATGGTGGAACTATCGACATATTTAATTCGTAAAATCTCAAAGAGTTTTTTTAATACAGGGGTTGGTGTATAGTTCATTTTCTGCAATCCAAGTTTACAAATAATACGATTTTCTCCTTTAATAGGCATTAGATCCGCAATCGTACCTAATGTGGCAAACTCAATAAATTCATAAACATGTTTATCCCAAGGGATTTTTCCTGCCATAAAAAGTGCCTGTACAACTTTTAAAGCGACTCCTGCACCTGCGAGATGTCGGAAAGGATAAGTGTTGTCATGGCGTCGCGGATTAATAAACGCATAACAGTCGGGATGCGGACCTAAAACTTCGTGATGATCCGTAACAATGACATCCATTCCTCTTCTTTTTGCCACTTCCATGGCAGGGTGGGCGCTTGATCCATTGTCTACTGTAATAATTAAAGAGACATCTTCCGGAACTTTTTCCATTGCTTTTGGTGACAAACCGTACCCTTCACTGCGAAGCGGCAATCGATAATGTACATCTGCTTTAAATTTCTTTAAAGCTTTGTACAGGATAGCTGTTGCTGTCATTCCATCTACATCATAATCACCATAAATCAGAATTTTTTCTTTTTGTATCAAAGCTTTAATAATGCGTATAATCGCTTTTTTCATGTCATTCATGAGAAATGGATCATGAAAATCATCTATAGTCGGAAATAAGAATCGTGATACTTTTTCGCAATTGTCGATGCCGTGAATAAACAAATGGTGCATCAGTACAGGTTCGATATCAAACTGTCTTGCCATATAGGTGATCAAAGCTTTATTGGGATGTTTTTCTAGTGGTGTATCAAACGGTACCCAATCCATACTTACCGTCCTCTCGTTGGTGTCATTTGTAAAACCAAGCATATCTTTTGGCTTGAAAAATGTTTAATGTTTGAAAAAATCGGTCGGATGGGATGTTTTTTGTTCCGTAGTATTCTTGGTAAAAGCGCAAAAGGTACTCTGGAGGACGGTTATATGTTAAATACTCTCTGTAAAGATCGATTGGTATTGGGAATGCGTTTTCATATTCAATTCCTCCTTTTGACAACACAAAATACAACTCAAATGGCGTGTCGATTTCAAGCGAACTCATTACTTCTTTATAAAAAATGACACCCGAATTTTTGTAAGAGATCAGTTCTTTTTTTAGATGAAGCAGATTCTGAAATTGATTAGTATCGAGCAATTGGCGTAAGGTGATCGGTTTCATGCTGTCAACTCCATTTACTGAATGTTTAATACGATTTCAATATCCTTTTCATCAAGTAAAATCACTTTTTCAACAATCGTTTTAATTAATGATTTTGCTTCGGGGACTGGTAAAACATCGATTGCATCGATCACATTGTTTATTTTTTCTTTCACCATTGCCTCAAGCTTTTTTACATCCACTGAGGAAGCATTTTCCGCTTTTTGAGCTTCTGCAATGATTTGTTCCATCCGCTTTTTTTCTTCATTTAAATCCTCTAACTCAATGAGTCCTGCCGTGTACGCTTCCACTTTTCGTTTATAACGGTTTTTGGCGGCTCGAATTTTTTGCTCGATTGTGCTCTCTTCGTTTTCAGCAGCCTTTTGAATAAGATGAGGAATCATTTGGGTGTTAATCGAATCGGCTAACTTTAATAACCCATGTTTAAACCATGACTCTACATCGTCAGCGCGGTACTGTTTGCTTGTACACGTTCCTTTGTTTTTGTTAGCGGAACAACGATAAACACGATAGCGATTTTTCGGTGAACCTGACCAACCAATGCTCATTCCTGAACCACATCTGCCGCATTTTAATAGTCCACCAAGTAAATGCGGACTTGTTTGTGCTCGAGGTGCCATTTGTTTTTTATTTACTCTTTTTTGTACTTGTTCCCATGTAGCTTGATCAATAATAGCTTGACAAGCGTCTTCAACGACAACCCAATCGGCATCATCTTTTTTTACTCGCTTCGATTTGCTGGAGTCGATACGGTTCCAAACTAAGGTTCCTTTGTATACGGGATTCGTAAGCATTCGTTTAATAGCCCGAATCGACCATTCCTTTTTTTGACGAGAAGGTATTCCTTCTTCATTTAGCTTTTTAGCAATCGCATAGTAGCCGAGCCCTTGATTGAGATACCAATCATAAACTTTTCGAACGATTTGTGCTTCCGGTTCATAAATAACTAATTCTTTATTCTGTAGTCGATAGCCATAAGGGCTTTGTGTTAACCATTTTCCTTGTCTGGCTGCGTGCAGCATGTTTTCAAAAACACGTTCCCGAATTCGTTCCCGTTCAAACTCGGCAACCGCACCCAGGACTTGAAGTGTAAGACGTCCGGACGGAGTATTGGTGTCAAACGATTCGCTAATCGAAATAAATGAAACGTTATATTCTTGGAACGTATCAATTAATTTCAAAAGATCCAATAATCGCCTGCTCAAACGGTCCAATTTCGTGACTAATATTTTTGAAATCGTACCTTTTTTTACTTCCTGTAATAAACGGTTTAACTCCGGACGATCAAGATTTTTAGCAGAATAACCGTCATCGATAAAAAGTAGTGGTTCCTCATTCCAACCCATTGCCCGGCAGTAAGCTTTTAACCGTTCTTGTTGTTCATCGAGCGAAACCCCTTCCCGAGCTTGTTCGTCCGTAGAAACGCGGCAATATAAAGCAATCGATCTTTCTTGAAAAATGTCTTTCATACATACTGCCTCCAACTCTGTTTGTCCCATATCCCATATATATGTTTGGATGAACGAAACAATGAGTTTGACCGATTTGCAGGGTTGTCCCACCTCACTTTCTGCATATGTATGAGCAAAGGGGGAATACCGATGGAAGATGTGAAAGTTCGCTTCTCCGTAAATAGCAGTTTAGGAAAATTTTCATTTGACGACATCCACGATCTTCATAGCCACCCCGTTGCTCAAATGATCCAAGAAAAAATGGTTGCATGGGAACAGAAGTTTAAGGGAAGTGCAATTCATCACCTATTGCATAAAGAAATCGGTCAGGAACAAGCCAAACAGATTCAAATTGCCTTCCAACAAAAAGAGAGCCAACCGGTCGATGGTTAGGCTCTCCTTTTTTGTTAATTTTATTCATTATTATGAACAGATGTTTATTATTATGAATAAAATTACCAAAATTTGTTCATCATAAAATTAGCGAGTGGAGTTTTCATTCAAAAACAAATGAACTCCTCGCTCCAGTGTGGAAAGGAGGTAATCAGCAATTTCTGGGTGCTTTTGTTCCAATTCCTTTAGTTGTCGCATGACATGTTGGATCCGAATATCGAATTCGCTATCACTGGAATGTGTTGTTTCAACAGGAAGGAGTGAGAGTTCTTCTTGAAGTTTTTCGAGAAGTGAAAGCTGAATGGTGTCTGTTTTACCCGTTTCTAAATTGCTGAGATAAGCGGGAGAAACATTTAAACGTTCAGCGAAAGCATTTAAACTGATTCCTTTTTGTTTTCTTAGCACACGAATTCGTTCTCCTATATGTTGCAACATATTCGAATTCCTCCGTAAAAATGGCTAGACGCATGTATTTTCAAAGAAATACAAGTTTGGTTAGAAACAAAGGCTTTATTGTATTTCAACATTCATCCAAAAAAATCCTGTTTGTAAGCTTAAGTTTTAGGAAAACATCATAAATTTTTTGAGGAGAGATAGGAATGAAAGGAAAAATCCCAAAAGTAACTTGCCAAGTCGTTTCTATTCAATATGTTCATGATCCAGAGGCAGCTGAAAAGTGGTTTGACTTGTACACAGATATTATTTTGAAGCAAATACAGAACAGGCAAGAAACGAAAAGGGACTCGGAGGTGTTGGATGATTGAAAACGGTTGCTTACTACCGCAACTCGATTAGCAAAGAAAAGCAGAAGTTATCCATTGAAATGCAAATGCAGCATGTGCATGAGGTAGCAGCAAAAAACCGTTTATTGATCGATGATGAGTTTATGGATCGAGAAACGTCCGCCAGAAAAAAGAAAATGGAAGAGAGAAAGGGCATGGCGCAGCTAATCGAGGAAATAAAAAAGGGGCGCGTAAAAAATTTAATTGTGTACAGCCGTTGCCGCTTGGCACGAAATGTACAACAGTATATGAGTTTATATGATTTACTAAGGCAGCATAAGGTAAATGTCATTTTCGCAGCGGACTTTGAATTTCCTATGATGTATACGGCGGAGGCTGAATTAATTGAACGGATTGTCGCCGCCATGAACCAGGAAGATGCTGAAAAATTGGTTCAAAAATTGCAAGATTCTAAAGTAACTGTAGCAAGAGAAGGAAAACATGCTGGGGGACGTATTCCATTTGGGTATCGATCACCCCGAGAGGATCTTGAAGAGGATAAGGAGGAGTCTGATTGGATTTTAGTTGAAGAGGAAGTAAAGACAATCCAAAACGTTTATGATTTATTTTTGCAAAAAGATTTTAGCTCCCTCACAAAATTTGTAGAGATAGTAAACGAATTGGGACTGCGCTTTAAAGATAATAAGGAATGGAACTATTCTAATATGCAAAACGTTCTTACAAACCCTATTTACAAAGGAAAAAGAATATCTCACATAAAGGGAGAAGAAATTGAAAAAGATGTGCCGCATCTTAAGATTGTCGATGAAACAGTATGGGAAAACGTTCAAAAGAAAATGAGTAAGGTTGTAAAGAGACGCAAAAAATCAAAAGAAAATCAAAATGAAAACCATGTATTTTTATTAAAAGAGCTTGTTTATTGTGATGAATGTAATCAAGTAATGCATGGCAAGCCACATCAATTAAAGGGTAAAACGTTTTTAGTGTATAAATGTAAAAAACATTCCAAAGTGCGAGCATCAAAAGATTGGTTAGAAAACACAGTTATTGAACATGCGAATGAGTTCTTTAACCAAATTATTCATACGCAATTTGCGGAGGTTATTGAGAAAATATACAAGGGAGAAACGAAGGGATATATCGAAGCCATTAAGCAAATTGACCGTGAACTGAAACAGTTAGAGGAAAGTATGGTACAGAGAGTGGAGCATGCTCTGGCAAAGGAAGAAGAACTTCAATTAAACAAGTCGATGTTACAGATGTTAAAGAAATATGAACAAAGCTTGTTTGTTAAATCCGAATTAGAATCCAGGATTTTCGAAATGAACGAAAAGTTTAAGACGATACATGATTGGAAACAGGAATCATCGTTGAAAATGATTGATCCGGACATGGAAGACGATCAAAAAATAGAATTGCTGCAGGACATTATCTCTCGTGTTCGGGTCAGTAAAGAGAAAATTGAAATTATTTTCCGTCATCCATTATTTACAGGATTGGAGGGAAGGGAAGAAATTGGACTTATCTAAGATTTTGACACCCGGCATGAAGGGGGTTTTTTATGGTCGGCATTCCACGCATAAGCAGACAATGGAAACACAGCGTCGTAGCGCCTATGATTTAGCCGAAAAATATCAGTGTACAATTGTGGAGGAAATTCTGGACGAGGGAGTGTCTTCACGAAAAAAAGATCGTGAAGGATATAAGCGATTGATTGCTGCAGCTTATGAAAAGAAATTTGACTTCGTTATTATCTACTCACATTCCCGTATTGCACGCATACCTGAAGAACATGATCTGATACGCGCAACGATGCATATATTAGATATCCCAATCATCGAAAGTGAAACAGAAAGTTTATATGATTTTGGCGACACTATTTTTAGAGCGATTAAAGATGGAATAGCCAAATATGAGCTGGATAAAATCCGGATCAATACAAAAAATGCAATTGAAACGTTGGCGAAAAATGGACGATGGACAGGTGGCAGGGCTCCGTTTGGGTATCAGTATACTTCCAAAAAGGAAGGAGGAACTGAAAAGTTTGATATAGTGGAAGCTGAAATAGAATTGGTGAAAAAAGTGTTTGAGTTATATAAAAATCATCATGGTTTTTCATCTATTGCCAGACAGCTTCCTGAAAACAGTTATCGTGGAAAAGCATGGACTAAGGACCGTGTAAAAAACATCATTACGAATCCCTTTTATGCAGGTTATATCGCGATCAGAAGAAAGCACGAAAAGAAACACAATGCGTTAAAAGACAGAAGTGAGTGGATAATGAAAAAAAGTCCACTTATTCCGGCGGTTTTAACGATTGAAGAATGGGAATATTGCTGGAATCTATACAAAACAAAGAACGAGAGAAAAATTCCACCGAAACACTTTAAAACATCTTTTCTGTTAACAGGTTTGTTAAAGTGCCAAAATTGTAATGGGGGGTTAATTGGAAAAGATCAGCGAACGACGAGCAACCAGGGAAAAGTATATGGAAAGAAAGTGTATTTATGCAAATCATGCAATTATAAAATAGATGCAGATGATGCACATCAAACGGTATTAAAAGTATTCAGAAGTTATCAAGGTGTAGATACAGAGAAACTGATCTCGGCTGTTCAGGAAAAAGTGGAAACAGAAATTAGCAACATCAAGAAAAGTATTGAGGATTTAAAAGTGTCATGGCAAACAGAAAAACGAAAACTCCAGCTTTGCGATATTGAAATTGAAAAAGCCTTTAAAAGGAAGGAAGAAAAGGAACCTCACATCAAAATATTGATCATTACAAAAGATCGAATCCTAAACAAAGTTCATCAAATTGAACGTTGGATTGAGGAAAAAGAGGCAAAAATAAAATTCTTAGAAGAGGTTCAAAAAAATGAAAATTTAATTAGAGATCATTTAAAACAATTTCAGGCTCCTGTCTCTAGCTGCAATGAAGATATGCGAGCGTTGTTCCTGTATTTATTTGAAGAAATTATGGTTAATAAAAAAGGACATTTGCAATGTAAACTACGTTTCAATTTAGATGATAAATGATACAAAAATCTCCTCATTTGCAGGAGATTTTTTTATTTATGTAATAACATATCTCGGTGATTAGGTGCATATATTGGTAGGTAAAGCAATTTTTCTCGGTAATTAAGGGTAGGACCCGATCGCGATCAGCCCCAAATTACCGATATTGATACGACTGAAATTCAAGAAAAACCTTTGATTTCAAGGGACAAGCTGGGGTTTGTCCTAATTTTATTATGGACAAGGAAGTCCTTTTTTAACAGTTCTCGGTTATTTGGATAGAGGAGATTTGGAAACTCGGTAATTAGGTTGGTTAAGTATTACTGTTACATCTTATCGATCCAATGTCAAAGATGATTAGACCAACTGTGTTGAAGAATATGTTAGTGCAATACCGTGTCAATGCTTAAAACAGAATAATGAGAATTAGAAAAAGAAATCGAAACTAAACAACAAGATCTAATTCTATTCTCATTACAACTTTAAACAAGGAGGAGAGAACTTCCTTGTTTTTTAGCGACTAAAGTAAAGTTACATCACTAATGTTATGATCATAAATTTACCTTGATTCAAAATTAGATTAGGCGAACAAGCAAAATTGTTCGGTTTTGGAGTAGTAACAAGGAAAATCCAAGGATTTGCAGTTCGGCAAGGAGGTAGTTGAGGGATATGAAGGTTTTATATTAAAAAGAATCAGAATACTAAATGGGTTTTTGTTGAAATAAAGGTAATTTATTCGTTAAAATATTGGTGGTATCTGCCAATTGGGGGAGGTTTAATTGTTAATTCCATTTTGGTTTCGTTTATTATTTCTTTTTATGTCTTATTTTCCTTTATTTTTGGTACTGTTTATAAAATTTTTTAATTATGAATTCCTTGTTTATTGTATTAAATATTGGAGGTTTATCGATATATTGTTTCTGTTAGAGATTAAAACATTAAATGGAGTAATGGGACTTATATCAACTTTGCTGCTGGTAATTTCATTATTATCGATATTGTTTATATTGTTTGAATTAAGAACCACAGAGAAAAAAAGGATTGGACAGAAAAAATATACCATTAAGAAAATACAACCTAGGGATAGGGATATATTAGTTTACCTTGTTACTTATGTTTTACCGCTGATTAGTCTAGATATGGATAATTTTAGGGATATAATAGTTTTATTTGTTCTTATTCTTTTAATATTCTGGTTATCGATGTATTCAGATTTACTTTATGTCAATCCAGTTATGGCAGCTCTAAAATTAAGAATATACGCTATCGAAACAGATTTAGGTGAAGCACTCCTTATTTCTAAAAATGATAAATTCGAGGAATGCTTAGGTAAAAAAATAATTTGTTATCGTTTTATTAGAGATAAAGAAACAGTATTAATCGATGGGAGTAGGGGGCAACAAAATGAATGATGAATTGATTTATGTAAAAGAAAAAATTAATGAAATGGAACATAACAATGATTACGTTTACCAGTTATTTATAGTAGGTTCTGTACTAAGAGAAGGAACACAATCTGTTTATGATGATTGTGATCCAAAAGAAATTCCAATCGACCAATCAGTACAAGATTGGTTGTTGGGAACCACAAAGGCTTTGCTAGAGGATGTAACAGAAAATTATCAAGTATTAAATATTAGAGAAGTTGACGAAGAAAGCGAGACAATAAAAAGATATATTGAAATAAATAATTTAAATCAACTTTATTTATGGACTCAGCGTATAAATAATGAGCAAGTTGAAAATGATGCAAGGACTTTAATAAATAGAGATGATTTTAAACCTAAAGTGTTATTAGCGAAACTTGAAATTGATGATGAAATGAAGGTTTATTTTTTAAAAATAATAAACGAAAGTGTATTTCTAAAAAAACGTAAAATACTTGAAGTTGTGGATAGAGGTGATTATCAGATCTCCCAAGAAAGAGACAAGAAGCTTTTTTTAGACGATCAATGGGACGGAATTATAATTGGTAATAATGTTCTATTGTACAATGAAAATAAAATTTTATCTTTGTTTAGATATTATGAAAGATTTAGACAAGCAGCAGATGAAATAGTCGAACAGATAATGGAAAAAGGGATTGTTTCAGATGATTCTAACTTTTTACAATTTGTTCAGTCTCAGATAAGTCTTCAAAAGAAGCTAGCTAAGGCAGCTGATTATGGGTTGGAACGCATAAAAAGAGAGCGTATTGAGGAATTGATAAATACTGGCATGATTAATTTGCAATTAGATGAGCAAGGCAGGATAGTCTGTACCACAAAAGAAGAAGCGCGATTGGTTATTGATGTAATATTAGACAATTTTGTTTCCTCTTTAATTACTGATGATAAATACCGAGCTATCAATAAAATGCGTATACAATAATTACTGTGTTTTGTTGTGTCAGTGTTGGAATAAAATAAGCATCTTAGATAAACGAAGGCTGGGCGACGTATTGGCATCAGCGCATTTTGCGCGAGATGGATTTGACGAGCGATGAGGCGATCGAGTTTGCGAAGCTGAACGCCAACGTCGTGCAACCGTCGCGCACCGGCATTAACCCGTACTATTTGGGCTTGAAAATTTTTGAAGACATTGAAGAGCGTTGGAACAACCCGACCGAGGAGATGAAAAAATACGGTGTCAAGCCGGGGTCGGGGCGGGCGAAAATTTTTGAAGTGCGCGAGCTGGAATCCGACATTTCGTTTTTGCGCAACTATTTAACAAAAGATCTCATTATGCGTGAAGATATGTATTTGTTCCAAAAACAAGGGAAAGAATATAAAATCGTCGACAAAAGCTGGGAACATATCCGCGACCAACTCGTCAGCATGCGGGTCAACGGCGGGTTTCCGTACATCACTGTCAATGACGGCGACTACATGCGCAATGGGGAGCTGTATTTGAAGCATTGGTATGAGGGGATTGAGCTTGATCTGAAATATTTGGAAAAAGTATTGCCGTACATTTATCAGCTGTGGGGGAGACCGGTTCATATGGAGACGGTTGTTGAAGAGAAGCCGATGTTGTTCACATATGACGGGAAAACAGTCCATCGGAAATATTTGTAACTGCAAAGGCAGGGGACATCCTGCTTTTTTGTTTGCCGTGGTCATTATGTGAAAAACGTCACAAATTGTTCGAATTTACGGCGGATAAGGGAGGAATGTTTATGGGATAATAAACATAGGCAATTTGTGATGTTTGTCACAAATGGGATGTTGCGAACGCCCGTGGGAGGGAATGAAGGTGTGGAAACGGCAGGAAACATGGCTTATATGGCTCAGTTTTTTTGCTGCGGCGGTCGTTTTTCTTTCGCTTGTCGGCCGGTTGTTTTCGTAAGGGGGAGACACGATGCTTAACTATGATCCGGTGCTTTTGAGCCGCGTGCTGACAGAATTGACGTTAACGTTTCATATCATTTACGCCACGATCGGTGTCGGGGTTCCGCTCATGATCGCCATCGCCCAGTGGGTCGGGATTCGCAAAAACGATATGCATTACATTTTGCTCGCCCGCCGCTGGACGCGCGGCTTTGTCATTACAGTGGCGGTCGGCGTCGTGACCGGCACGGCGATCGGCCTGCAGCTGTCGCTTTTATGGCCGAATTTTATGCAACTGGCTGGCCAAGTGATCAGTCTGCCGCTGTTTATGGAGACGTTTGCGTTCTTTTTTGAAGCCATTTTTCTTGGCATTTATTTGTACACATGGGATCGGTTTGAAAACCAAAAAAAACATTTGCTTTTGCTTATTCCGGTGGCGGCCGGTTCTTCGGCGTCAGCGATGTTTATTACGATGGTGAACGCGTTTATGAACACGCCGCAAGGGTTTGAGTTGAAAAATGGCGAGCTTGTGAACATCGACCCGATCGCCGCGATGTTTAATCCGGCGATGCCGACGAAGGTTGCCCATGTGCTGGCGACAGCGTATATGACGTCAGCGTTCGTGCTCGCTTCGATCGCTGCCTGGCGTTTGTTTAAGGGAAACCGGCATATTTATCATCGCAAAGCGCTTCATTTAACGATGAAGACGGCATTGATTTTCTCGGTGGCAAGCGCCATTGTCGGCGACTTGTCGGGCAAATTTTTGGCCGAATATCAGCCGGAAAAACTCGCGGCGGCCGAGTGGCATTTTGAAACGAGCTCCCATGCCCCGTTGATTTTGTTCGGCACGCTCGATGAAGACGGCGACGTGAAAAACGCCTTGAAAATCCCGTATGCTTTAAGCATTTTGGCCCACAACCACCCGGCGGCCGTGGTGAAGGGCTTGAATGAAATTCCAGAGGATGAGCGTCCGCCGCTGTACATCCATTATTTGTTTGACATCATGGTCACGATCGGCGTGTTTTTAATGTTGGTGGCAACGGCGTACTGGCTCGGGTCGATATTCCGTTGGCAATGGACCGTGAAAAAGTGGTTTTTTGGCCTGTTAGCGGCAGGAGGGCCGCTGGCGATGCTAGCCATTGAAGCCGGATGGTACTTGGCGGAAGTCGGTCGGCAGCCATGGATTTTGCGCGGCTATATGAAAACGGCCGAAGCCGCCACTTCATCGGGGCATGTCGACACAATGCTCGTGTTATTTTCCTTGTTGTATCTCATTTTAGGCATTGCGAGCGTGACGGTGCTTGTGCGCATGTTCCGCAAAAACCCGATTGAGCGGGAGCTGGCGGAGCGCGCCGGTCAAGGGGAGGTGGCGCCATGACGCTTGAAGTCATCGGTATTTCGGTGCTATGGTTGTTTTTGTTCGGCTATATCATCGTCGCTTCAATTGATTTTGGCGCCGGATTTTTCAGCGCTTACAGCCATTGGGCGAACAAAAAGCACATTTTGCACCGCATCATTCAGCGCTACCTTTCGCCCGTCTGGGAAGTGACAAACGTCTTTCTTGTCTTTTTCTTCGTCGGCATCGTCGGCTTTTTCCCGAAAACGGCGTATTATTACGGGTCGATTTTGCTCGTTCCGGCCAGCATCGCCATCATTCTTTTGGCCGTCCGCGGCTCGTATTATGCGTTCCATACGTACGGCGGGACGGAGCGGAATTGGTATTTGCTCGCCTATGGGTTGACGGGTCTGTTCATTCCAGCGTCGCTCTCCATCGTCTTGACGATTTCTGAGGGCGGATTTGTCGAAAAAAATGGGAATGCCTTGGCGCTTGATTACGGCAAGTTGTTTGCGAGCCCGCTGTCGTGGAGCATCGTGCTGTTAAGCGTCACGAGCGTTTTGTACATTTCCGCCGTGTTTTTGACGTATTATGCGGACGCGGCGGGGGATGAGCGGGCGCGGTCGCTTTTGCGCCGCTACGCCCTTCTTTGGAGCGGGCCGACGATGTTGTCGGCGCTATTGATCATTTATCAGCTGCGCCACCATAATCCTGAACATTATGCCAACTTATGGACGTTAGCTTGGATGTTCGCCGTTTCCTTTTTGTTTTTTGCGCTCACCGTTTGGCTTCTTTGGCGGAAGCGGCGGTTCGGTTTGGCGTTTATCGCGCTTTTGTTTCAATACGCGTTTGCATTTTACGCGTACGGCATTTCCCATTACCCGTATTTGCTTTATCCGTATTTGACAATTTATGACGGGTTCACGAATGAAGTGATGGCCGTCGCGTTGATCATCGCCTTTATCGCTGGGCTGCTTTTGCTTATTCCGTCACTGTACTTGCTGATGCGTCTCTTTTTGTTCAACAAGGCGTATGTCAAAGGCGAATGGGAAGGAGGAAAAGAATGATGCAAACATTTTTGATCATGTATGCGCCGCTCATCATGGTGGCGCTGTCGGTGGCTGCCGCATTTTGGGCTGGATTGAAAGATGTGCGGATTCACGACTGAAAGGATGATGCATAGTTTGCCGTCAATCGCCCACACTAGCGGATGACAAGTCATAAAGAAAGGATGGGCGATGATGAAAGAAGTATTGCAACGCGTCAAAGAACAGCTCGAACAATCGTTCCATGACCCGCGTTCAACGAGTCTCGACGGGGCGATCCATGAGCTCGAGCAGGTAAAAGCGAGCGCCGGGGAGAAACAGCAAATGATTGAAGACGTCATCCGCGCCGTCACTCACGCGCGCAATGCACGGGCCGAGCTCGCTGCGGCCGGCGATGAATCAGCGACGAACGCTTTCGCTGAGGCGTATCGGGCGCTTGATCAAGCGATTGAATCATACAGCGATGTTGACAACGATCCGGTGTGAAGCAGATGGGATCCCCATCTGCTTTTTTGTAAAGAGGTGTGACAGGAAAAAACGTTGCGGTCCTACAAAGAACGTGTTATAATGTCGTCCGGAAAAGGAAGGAAAAGATTTTCTAGGGTTCCGCAGCTGCCTGGCGGCTGGTCTGCGACCGAGAGAAAACGCGCGGCGCGCCCGCGCACACGGAGGGATAAAAGCCCGGGAGGAGCATCGTTTCGATCGTTCTCGCGGCTTTTTTATTTTCGACAAAAAGGGAGGACCGGGCATGGCGTGGATGTATTTAATCATCGCTGGTTTGTTCGAAGTCGTATGGGCGATCGCGCTGAAATATACGAATGGATTCACCCGGCTTTGGCCGTCTGTTGTCACGATAATCGGGATGGCGGCGAGCTTTTACTTTTTATCCCTGGCGATCAAGACGTTGCCGATCGGCACCGCCTATGCGGTGTGGACGGGAATTGGAGCGCTCGGTGCGGCCTTGATCGGCATGTTGTTTTTAAACGAACCGGTCAACGCGCCGCGGATCGCATTTTTGCTGTGCATTCTTGCGGGGATCATCGGGCTGAAGTTTACAGCGGGGCATTGAACTACTCCACCTTAATTTTGTAACGAAATTTGAAGGTGGAGATTCCTGCCAACACCAGTGCATCCACCAGTTTTTCAGCAGGCGCTGTCCGTCGTTCCAACGGTGAAAGCGTTTCACATCTTGTGCGTTGAGCAAGCCACACCCCCTACTTTCGCTTGGTTTTCTCCTCTTCGGTGAGAGTGGGGGGGCGAACGTTGAAGATTTTACGTGACAGACGAATCTCCCGCTTATTTTTGGGTTACGCCCTGCACAAAATGCGAGAAAAAAGGATTGACAACAGGCATAAATATTGAATATCATGGAAGTGTAAAAATGAATACGGTCTCTTTTGTTAAAGGGGAGTAGCTTTAACAGCAAAGTCGTCAGTTCAGGGTACGTGCCCTCGGCTTTGCTGGCAACGGCGACGTTGTTAGCGAGACCTTTACCGATGTTGGTAAAGGTCTCTGTTTGTATGAAGGCCTTTACCAAATATGGTAAAGGCCTTCTTTCATTTCATGAAACAAAAGGGGGGAAGATAATCGTAAAAGAAAATAGGTTCGGCTTCAAAATGACAAAAGGTGGAGGGGATGGCATGCGCAAATGGTGGAAACGGCTTCGCTTCATCGTCCATATCCGTCGTTTTCTTCCGTTTTTGTTCGAATTTTTCGTTTCTCATGAAGTGCCTATGCGAAAAAAATTGTTTTCCGTCGGTTTGCTGCTTTTGTATATAGCGCTGCCGCTTGACCTCATTCCGGATTGGCTTGTGCTGTTTGGTTTGATCGATGATCTTGCCGTCTTCTTATTTATTTTGCAGCAAGTCATCAAGATGGCTCCAGTTTCGTTAAAAGAAAAATATAACTTGTAGAGGGGGATCGTTCCATGGATCTGTTGTCAGTGGAGTTTTGGACGGCGCTGTTGTCCATCATCATTATCGACCTTTTGCTGGCAGGGGATAACGCCATTGTGATCGGATTGGCGGCGCGCAACTTGCCCAAACACCAGCAAAAAAAGGCGGTCGTCTGGGGAACGGTCGGTGCTGTCGTCATCCGCGCGTTGGCGACGATCTTTGTCGTCTGGCTGCTGAAAATCCCCGGGCTTTTGCTTGTCGGCGGCGTGCTGCTTGTCTGGATCGCCTATAAGCTGCTTGTTGAGGGAAAGGGCCACGACGATGTTGAAGCCGGGGGAAGTTTATGGGAGGCGATTCGCACGATCATTATTGCCGATGCGTTAATGGGGCTTGACAACGTGTTGGCGGTTGCCGGAGCCGCGCACGGCAGCTTTTTGCTCGTCGTTCTCGGGTTGCTTATTTCTGTTCCGATCATGGTGTGGGGCAGCACGCTCATTTTAAAATGGATCGAGCGTTTCCCAATCATTATTACGATCGGCGCCGGCGTGCTCGCTTGGACGGCGGCGAAAATGATCGTCGGCGAGCCGTTTTTGAAAGCGTACTTTGCCAACCCTGTTGTCAAATATGGGTTTGAATTGCTTATTGTTGCCGTGGTCATTGCGGCGGGAACGATGAAAAAACGAAAAAGCGCCAAAGAGCCGCAGCCGAAAGCCGCCAATGAATAATTGGCGGCTTTTATGGCAGAAGCGGTTATAAAATGGACGGGCGCTTCCATTTCAACAAAAGAAATTGCAGCAGCCATCCGACGATGAGTCCGGGGATGACGGATAAGATCGGTAGCCAAATTGGTCCGAAAAACACGCCGCCGATCGTCACGTGCGAT
Organism: Geobacillus jurassicus NBRC 107829; assembly: GCF_001544315.1. Taxonomy (GTDB): domain Bacteria; phylum Bacillota; class Bacilli; order Bacillales; family Anoxybacillaceae; genus Geobacillus; species Geobacillus jurassicus. The sequence goes on along the minus strand of NZ_BCQG01000042.1, from coordinate 10,617 downwards.
GAGTACATCAAGCCGACCGTCACAAAGTAGGTGGAGAAGACAAACGGCAAAAACGAATACGGCGTTCGTCCGCCGCCGGCGTCTTTAAACGCATCCCACATGGAAAAAAAGTATAAACATGGATAAAACATCATCCATCCGATATCGACGACGCGGGCCGCCTCATCCGTGCGGCCTAAAAAGCTGAGGCGGATGGCTTCGTTGAACTGCGATTGGGTGTTGATCAAAAATTCCAACGCAATAAACAAAATTCCTTTGATATACTTTTTGTTCAATAGCTGCCCGAATCCAGGCAGTGCGATGCTCCATAACAATGCTTCGATTGCCTTCACCTTCTCGAACCCTTTGCTAAGATAATAATAGTTGATCGCTGTTTTGCCCGTTGCGCCATCCGATGGATCTGGGGACAATCGCTGGGTGCCTCATGGTCAGTTGACGGTTAAGCCGATGGGTGCAATTACATTTTTCGCGCCAAAGGCTTGTTTTATACTTTTGTACAATAGAGAAGTGGGAAAACTCTCTTATAGAACCAAACAGTATATAAGCTGAAGGTGAAAAAATGTATTTAAATTTTTCGGAATAATGAATATAATAGTAACGTAAATAATTTTGACAAATGAAAAAGGAGGAAACTGTGTGAAAGGGCTAAAATCGATTTTGTTATGGGGGCTGATTTCTGTCCTTGGGGCCGCAGCGTTTGCCATTTTGGCCTTAAGCCGCGGCGAGTCGGTCAACGCGATGTGGCTCATCGTCGCCGCCGTCTGCACGTATGCGGTCGCTTATCGATTTTACAGCCGGTTTATCGCCCGCAAAGTGTTCGGCCTTGACGATAACCGGAAAACGCCAGCGGAAGTATTTAATGACGGAAAAGATTATGTTCCGACGAACAAATGGGTGTTGTTTGGCCATCATTTTGCTGCCATCGCTGGCGCTGGGCCGCTTGTCGGACCGATTTTGGCGGCGCAGATGGGCTATTTGCCGGGCACGCTTTGGATCGTGATCGGGGTTGTTCTCGGCGGAGCGGTGCAAGACTTTGTCATTTTGTTCGCTTCGATGCGCCGCAACGGGAAGTCGCTCGGCGAGATGATTAAAGAGGAAATGGGGCCAGTGACGGGCTTTATCGCAGCGCTTGGCATTTTGGGAATTATGATTATTTTATTGGCCGTGTTGGCGCTCGTTGTTGTGAAAGCGCTTGTCGGAAGCCCGTGGGGAATGTTCACGATCGCCGCGACGATTCCGATTGCGATTTTGATGGGCATTTACATGCGCTTCATCCGTCCGGGGCGCGTCGCTGAGGCGTCGCTTGGGGGATTCGTACTGTTGATTTTGTCGATTGTAGCCGGGCAATACGTAGCGGAGCATCCGACGCTCTCGGCGATGTTTACGTTAAAAGGCGAGACGATCGCCATCTTGATGATCATTTACGGCTTCGTTGCTTCGGCGCTGCCGGTATGGCTGCTGTTGGCGCCGCGCGACTATTTGAGCACGTTCTTAAAAATCGGCACGATCGTTGGGTTGGCTCTCGGCATTTTCATCGTGACGCCGGATTTGCAAATGCCGGCGGTGACGAAATTTATCGACGGCACGGGGCCGGTATTCGCCGGCGACTTGTTCCCGTTCTTGTTCATTACGATTGCTTGCGGAGCGGTGTCCGGTTTCCACGCACTCGTTTCATCCGGCACAACGCCGAAGATGATTGAGCTCGAAAGCCATGCGCGGCCGATCGGCTACGGCGCCATGCTGATGGAATCGTTCGTTGCCGTCATGGCGATGGTCGCTGCTTGCGTGCTGACGCCAGGGGCATATTTTGCGATCAACAGCCCGGCGGCTGTCATCGGAACCGATGTAGCGCAGGCGGCAAAGGTTGTATCGTCATGGGGCTTTACCGTAACGCCGGATATGCTTGCTCAGCTGGCTAAAGATGTCGGCGAGCAAACGATATTGTCGCGCACCGGTGGGGCGCCGACGCTGGCGATCGGGATGGCGTTCATTTTATCGAACGTCATCGGCGGCAAAGCGCTTATGGCCTTCTGGTATCACTTTGCCATCTTGTTTGAAGCGCTGTTCATCTTGACGACAATCGATGCCGGCACGCGCGTCGGCCGTTTCATGATTCAAGATATTATGGGCACGTTCTACAAACCGCTCGGCAAAACGGATTCACTCGTCTCGAACTTGATCGCGACAACCCTTTGCGTATTGGCATGGGGCTACTTCCTGTACCAAGGTGTTGTCGATCCGCTCGGCGGCATCAACACGCTGTGGCCGCTGTTTGGCATCGCCAACCAAATGCTTGCCGGCATCGCCTTGTTGTTTGCCACGACGGTTCTGTTTAAAATGGGCAAAAAAGCGTATGTCTGGGTTACGCTCGTGCCGACGACATGGCTGCTTGTTGTCACGCTGACCGCCGGATATCAAAAGCTGTTCCATGAAAATGTCAAAATTGGTTTCCTGTCGCATGCGAAGATGTTTCAAGACAGCTTGAGCCAAGGAAAAATCTTGGCGCCGGCAACGAATGAGGCGCAAATGCGGCAAATTATTATGAACGACTACATTGATGCAACGTTGTGCGCGATTTTCATGCTTGTCGTGATTGCAATGCTCATTTCAGCGTTGAACATTTGGATGAAAGTATTGCAAAACAAGCATGTGCCGCTGAAAGAAGCGCCGTATATTCCGCGTGATGGGGGAGAAGGAGCGAAGCATTATGCCTAAATGGCTGCAAACGTTGTTGGCGTACCGCCGACAGTTTCTTGACTTGCTTGTCGGTGTGCCGAGTTATGAAAAATATGTTGAGCATATGAAAACCCATCACCCCGGCGAACCGATCAAGTCGCGGAAAGAGTTTTTCTGCGAGGCGCAAGAGGCGCGCTACAATGCCAAAGGCGGCAAAGTGTCGCGCTGCTGCTAGAAGGGAGGAAGGAGGGGCGTGCCCCCTTCTTCCTTTTTTCTTCTTGCCTATAACCGTCTGAGTTTGCGGCTGGCGGCAGTCCTGCCAAGAAGTGTTTCTCTGAGCGTTCATTGGACGAGCTGAATCAATTACAGCGAGGAAAGGAGTTGTTACATACGATGCGCATTCTGTTTGTCGGAGCGGGGGCGGTCGGCGGGTATTTCGGCGGCCGCCTGCTCGAAAAAGGCGTGGACGTGACGTTTCTCGTCCGCGAGCGGAGAAAGCGGGAGATCGAGGAACGTGGACTTGTCATCCATAGCGTCCATGGCGATGCGGTGCTGAAGCCAAAGCTGCTTGTCGCCGGCGAGCCGTCTGCGCCGTTTGATCTTGTCGTGTTTTCGAGCAAGGCGTATCATTTAGCCGGCGCCATCGCCGACGCCAGGCGATATATCGGCAAGGAAACGATGATTTTGCCGCTGTTAAACGGCATGGCCCATATGGATGCGTTATGGGAGGTGTTCGGGCGCGATAACGTCCTAGGCGGGCTTTGCTTTATCGAGACGACGCTAAATGAAAGCGGGGAGATCGTCCAAACGAGCCCAGCGCATGAGATGCGATTCGGCGAATGGCCAAACGGGCGGAGCAAGCGGACGGAGACGCTTGCATCGCTGTTTGCCGGCGCCAACGCCCGTTTTCGCCTAAGCGAACAGATCGCTGCCGATATGTGGAACAAATATTTGTTCATTGCGACGATGTCGGGCGTGACGACGCTGTTCCGCGCCCCGATCGGACCGATCCGCTCCGGCGAGTACGGGAGCGTCATCATTGAGCGGCTGTTCCGGGAAATCCAAACGATCATTCAGGCGCACGGTGCGCCGCTGACGGATGAAATGGCCGAGCGGCAGCGCATTCAGCTTGAGCAGATCGCCTCGACGATGAAATCGTCGATGCAGCGCGATATGGAAAAAGGGCAGCTCATTGAAGCCGACCATTTGCAAGGGTATTTGCTGGCGCTGGCGAAGCGGTACGGCATCGACGCCCCGATGCTCGAGGCAGTGTATCACAATTTAAAAATTTACGAAGCGAGCCGCACAGCCGCGCACTAACCGATGGACAAGCGCTGGCCGGCGGGCGGGAGCCGAAGGGCAACCGCTCGCCGGCTGTTTTTATCATCTCTAACCGAGAAGATTCCCACTTCCACGCGATCAGCGTAAGTGGGAACAGCGGAACCGTGGGGGGCACGGGGATGGCTTGGCTGGCAGCCTGCCTTGAAGCAGGTGTTCCCAAGAATCTCTCACCTCTAAGCATTTGCGTAGGTGGGAGAGCGTTCAAAAAAAGAGAGTTGTTTCTTGCAGCGATGTAGTGTACAGTTAGTAGTGAAAACGTGTGCACAGAGGAGGAGCTACTGTGAAAAAGGCGTGGTGGAAAGAGGGCGTCGCTTACCAAATTTATCCGCGCAGCTTTATGGATGCCAACGGCGACGGCATCGGTGATCTTCGCGGCATTATGGAAAAGCTGGACTATTTGGTGGAGCTTGGGGTCGACATCGTTTGGATTTGCCCCATTTACCGATCGCCGAACGCCGATAATGGATATGACATCAGCGACTATTATGCGATTATGGACGAGTTTGGAACGATGGACGATTTCGATGAATTGCTCGCTGAAGCGCATCGGCGCGGGTTGAAAATCATTTTGGATTTGGTCATCAATCATACGAGCGATGAGCATCCGTGGTTTATCGAATCGCGGTCATCGCGAGACAATCCGAAGCGCGACTGGTACATTTGGCGCGATGGCAAGGATGGGCGCGAACCGAACAACTGGGAAAGCATTTTCGGTGGCTCGGCATGGCAGTATGACGAGCGGACGGGGCAGTACTATTTGCATATTTTCGATGTGAAGCAGCCTGATTTGAACTGGGAAAACAGCGAAGTGCGCCAAGCGCTGTACAAGATGGTCAACTGGTGGCTTGACAAAGGCATCGATGGTTTCCGCATCGACGCGATTTCCCACATTAAGAAAAAGCCGGGCCTTCCTGACTTGCCGAATCCGAAAGGGCTGAAATACGTGCCGTCGTTTGCCGCGCATATGAACCAGCCGGGGATTATGGACTATTTGCAGGAGCTGAAAGAGCAAACGTTTGCGCAATATGACATTATGACGGTCGGCGAGGCGAACGGGGTGACCGTCGATGAGGCCGAACAATGGGTCGGGGAAGAAAACGGCGTGTTCAACATGATTTTTCAGTTTGAGCATTTAGGGCTGTGGAAACGGCGGGCTGACGGCTCCATCGACGTCCGCCGGCTGAAGCGGACGTTGACGAAATGGCAAAAAGGGTTGGAAAACCACGGGTGGAACGCGCTCTTTTTGGAAAACCATGACTTGCCCCGTTCGGTGTCGACATGGGGAAATGACGGCGAGTATTGGGCGGAGAGCGCGAAGGCCCTCGGTGCACTCTACTTTTTCATGCAAGGGACGCCGTTCATTTACCAAGGGCAAGAGATCGGGATGACGAACGTGCAATTTTCGGACATTCACGACTACCGTGATGTCGCTGCCCTGCGTCTGTATGAGCTCGAACGGGCGAACGGCCGGACGCATGAGGAAGTGATGAAGATCATTTGGAAAACCGGGCGAGACAACTCGCGCACTCCGATGCAATGGTCTGACGCTCCGAATGCCGGATTTACGATCGGCACGCCGTGGATCAAAGTGAACGAAAACTATCGCACGATTAATGTGGAAGCCGAGCGGCGCGACCCGAACTCGGTATGGTCGTTTTATCGGAAAATGATTCAGCTTCGGAAAGCGAACGAGCTGTTTGTTTACGGAACGTACGATTTACTTTTGGAAAATCATTCATCGATTTATGCGTATACAAGAACGCTCGGCCGCGACCGGGCGCTTGTCATCGTCAACGTATCCGACCGGCCGTCGCTTTACCGCTATGATGGCTTCCGTCTCCAGTCGAGCGATTTGGCGCTCTCGAATTATCCGGTCCGCCCGCATAAAAACGCGACGCGTTTTAAGCTCAAGCCGTACGAGGCGCGTGTGTACATTTGGAAAGAATGAGGAGGAGTTCGTCTTTCCGTGTTGAATGAATAAATATAGAAGGGAGATGAGCAACATGGCAACAGTCGATCCGGTTCGCTACCCGATCGGAACGTTTCAAGCCCCGGAGCGGTTCTGCGCCAAGGAAGCGCAGGAGTGGATTGCCGCCATCCGCGAGCTGCCAAGCGCTTTAAGGGCCGCTGTCGCTGGTTTGAACGATGAACAGCTGAACACGCCGTACCGCGACGGCGGCTGGACGGTCGCCCAAGTCGTCCACCATTTGGCCGATGCAAGCATGAATGCGTTTTTGCGCACGAAGTGGGGGGTGACGGAAGACTGCCCGACCGTGAAGCCGTTTGCGGAAGGAGAATGGGCCAAAACGGCCGATGCCCGCTCGCTGCCGATCGAGCCGTCGCTTTCGCTGCTTGACGGATTGCATGCGCGGTGGGCGGCGTTGCTTGAATCGATGACGGAAGCCGATTTTCACCGTATGGTTTGTCCGGAAGGGGCGTCAAAGGCGATGCCGCTGTATGTATTGACCGCATTGTATACATGGCATGGGAAACACCATACAGCGCAAATTACGTCGTTGCGCAAACGAAAAGGATGGTAACCAAAAAGGTGTCCCAAAAGGGGTGGGGCACCGTTTTTGATGACCGTATATACGCGTAAAACAAATGCTGGAATGCGGTACGTCGTGCTATGTTGAACAAAGGACCGCGTGTTGAGGCAGCTTCTTTTCGTTTAGGTGCAACGTGGAAGGCAGAAGGGTTTCCATATAGGGAAATTGCCGGTTAGGCTGGTCTTTTCGGCGCTGTTCCGCCGAAAGAGCGATGGAAAAACATTTTATTTAAGCGGCGGCATATGATTATGTTATACTAACAAATATTAAGGGGCGCGAAATACATAATTTGCAAGGGGGATCGGTATGGGGGCGGAGCAGCAGCCGCTTATTGCAGAACAAAAAGAAAAAATATGGACGAAAGATTTCGTTTTGATTTGTTTGGCCAATTTCTTTGTATTTCTTGGGTTTCAAATGACGCTGCCGACCATTCCGTTGTTTGTCGAGCATTTGGGCGGCAACGATCAGCTGATTGGCGTTGTCGTCGGGGTGTTTACATTCTCGGCGCTCATCGTCCGTCCGTTCGCCGGCCACGCGCTGGAGACAAAAGGACGTCGGTTTGTGTTTTTATTGGGCCTTCTCATTTTTGTCATTTCCGTTGGCTCCTACAGCTTGATCTCAAGCATTTTCCTTCTTTTTTTGATGCGGGTCATCCAAGGGATCGGCTGGGGGTTTTCGACGACTGCTTCCGGAACAGTGGCGACGGACATCATCCCGGCGAGCCGACGCGGGGAAGGGATGGGCTATTACGGGCTGTCTGGGAATATCGCCTTGGCGTTTGGTCCGTCGCTTGGACTTGTGCTCGCCGCTATGATTTCGTTCAGCCATCTGTTTGCCGTTTGTGCGGCGCTTGGAGTGGCTTCGGTGCTGTTTGCCGCTGCGATCACGTATAAAAAAGTGGAAGCCGTGCGCGGCAAAGGGGTGAACAAATGGGATTTGTACGAAAAAAGCGCCTTGACTCCGTCGGTGCTGTTGTTTTTCCTGACGGTGACGTTCGGCGGCATCGCCTCGTTCTTGCCTCTGTATACGGCGCAAAAACAGATCGACGGCCTGCAGCTGTACTTTTTGCTTTATGCGCTCGCCTTGATGGTGACGCGGACGTTCGCTGGCCAGTTGTATGACCGAAAAGGGCATCGGGCCATCTTTCTCCCCGGTGCTGGGCTTATTTTGCTAGCGATGCTTCTTCTTGCTTGGTTGCCGGGAGAATGGGCGTTGCTTTTGGCGGCGGTGTTGTACGGCTTTGGCTTTGGCATGGTGCAGCCGGGGCTGCAAGCGTGGTCGGTCGAGCGGGCGCCGATCCATCGAAAGGGGATGGCGAACGCGACGTTTTTCTCGTTTTTCGATTTAGGCGTCGGCGTCGGGGCGGTGGTGTTTGGCCAAATCAGCCATTGGTTCGGCTATCCGAGCATTTATTTGGCTGCCGCTGGTTCGGTGCTCATTTCGATGCTCGTCTATTGGTCCGTCTTGCATAAAGAACAATCGTTGCGCCCAAGGGAAAGAAAAAACGCTTAGGGATACCCCCCTAGGCGTTTTTTCTGCCCAGCGGCGCATCGAGACGGGGCCTTAGCGCGGCTTGTCACCGGCGGGAATGCACTTCGTAAATGGCGAACTTCAAGTAGTCGCCTTCCTCGGCGGCGAGCAGTTTCGGGTGGTCGTAGCCCGCGCCATTCCAATACACTTGGCGCAGCACTTTTTTGGCGTCAAACGCCGCGTCGGCGATCATCTCTTGAAACAGGTGCGGGCGGACGTGGTACGAGCAGCTTGATGTGACGAAAAAGCCGCCGTCTTTCACAAGCTTCAACCCGTTCAAGTTAATGTCTTTATAGCCGCGCAGCGCCTTTGGGACAGCGTGGGCCGATTTCGCGAACGCCGGCGGGTCAATGATGACGACATCCCACTGTTTGCCGGCGCGCACCGACTCGCGCAAATAGTCGAAGGCGTTGGCGACAACAAACTCGATGTTCGTAAATCCGTTCAACGCGGCGTTCCGTTTCGCAGTCTCGATCGCATGTTCAGAAATATCGACGGCCGTGGCATGTTTTGCCCCGTACAGACAAGCGTTCAGCATAAACGAGCCGGTATGGGTGAAGCAGTCAAGCACCGTCGTCTCCGGGCCGATGAGCGGTCGGAGGGCGGCGCGGTTTTGCCGTTGGTCGAAGAAAAAGCCTGTTTTTTGTCCGTTTTCAATGTCGACGATATATTTGACGCCGTTTTCTTCGATTTCAATTTCAGTTTCTGCTTCCCCATACCAAAAGCCCTTTTCTTGTTTGAGACCTTCAAGCTCCCGAACGGACACATCGTTGCGCAAATAAATGGCCCTTGGAGCAAACACATCAAGCAGGCCGCGCAAAATCCAGTCTTTCCGTCTTTCCATGCCGAGCGCCAAAATTTGCACGACGAGCACATCTTCGTATTTGTCGACGATCAATCCAGGCAAAAAGTCGGCCTCGCCGTAGACGGCGCGGCAGGAGCGGACGCCCGGAATCATCCGTTCGCGGTATGTCCATGCCCGACGGATGCGGTCGATGAAAAAGTGTTCATCGAGTTCATCGTTCGGGTTTTGCGTCAAGACGCGGACGATGATTTGCGAAGCGGGGTTGATATACCCTTTGGCGAGCCAATAGCCTTGGTGATTGTAAACGTCAACGAAGTCGCCCGGCGCAACGTCGCCTTCAATGCGGTCGACTTCACTTTGAAAAATCCATGGATGTCCTTGTTCAAGCCGTTTTTTCCGTTCCCGTTTTAGGATGACTTTCGCCATCGTTTCCACTCCTATCCAATCGTCAATTGCTGCGTTTTTATCATCTCGAATCGAGAAGACCCCACTTCCACGCGTGAGCGTAAGTGGGGGACGAATCGGTGTCTTTCCTCATCGATGTGTGAGTAAAATATTTGTGGGTGAAATTCAAGAATGATCCCCGACGAAGGTTGCGAACCTTTGTTTGAGACGATCGTCGGGGCCACCAAGCGAAGCGCGGTAGGATCAAAAAACAAATCTCATGCAAAAAGGACTCTCTCCCTGCTATGATGGTGATTGGCAAACACAACCCAAAACAGGAGGGAGAAAGTCCATGAATGTTCAACAACATCTTACCACACAATGGCCTTTATGAAAAGAGCTGGAGGAACAATTATGGCGCACTCTGCAAAAGGTGTTTGCCATCTTGTTGGCGGCCCTTTTGGAGGAAATCGATTAACAACTGGCGGAAACGCGGGACAAGCGCCAGTATCAGCTGAAAGACAAGCCCCCCATCACCATCTAACCCCTGTTCGGGGAAGTGATGTTCCGTCGGAACGACTACTACGATCGACAAACCGGAACGTATACGTTCTTGCTCGATGCCGAGCTTGGCTTTGATGGAGCGCAGTCGATCAGCCCCTGCCTGGAGGAAACAGCCGTCGAATTGGTGGTGGAGTGCTCGTCCTATCGCAAAGCCGCCCGCACGCTGGAGCCAATCGCGGGGTACGCGGTCATGAGCCATGAGGCCATTCGCCAGTTGGTGCTGGCGGCGGACGTCCCGCTGCATCGTCCCGTCTCGGAACGGCAAGGCCAGGTGTTGCTTGTCGAGGTGGATGGGCTGTTCATTTCCCGCCAAGGTAAAGGGAAACGGGCGAAAGAAGAGAAACTCTTCGCCGTTCACGAGGGATGGAAACGAAATGGTTCGCGCATCGAGCTGGTGAATCAGCGCCGCTGCCTCCATGAAGGGCCGGAGGACGTATGGGAGCGCTTCGAAGAATGGCTGCTGGAGGAATACGCCTATGATCCGTGCCGGGATCTTTTGATCATCAAGGGCGACGCGGTATCGTGGATCACGGCATGTCGCGAGCATTTTGGAAAGCGGGTCTCCTTCCAGCTCGACCGGTTTCATGTCACGCGGGAGCTGCGTCCAGTGTCTGTCGGGCCATCCACGTTGGCGGGAGGTGTGGAAGAAGATGGCGAAACTCATGCACAAAGCCTACCGATTTCGGCTGTATCCCACCCGAAAACAGGCGGAGCTCATCCACCAAACGATCGGATGCTGCCGGTTTGTGTACAATCACTTTTTGACCG
>NZ_BCQG01000041.1 GCF_001544315.1 Geobacillus jurassicus NBRC 107829 | reverse complement strand
CAAATCTTAAATAAAGGTTATCACGGACAAACAAACTATGATAAAATAGGAAAAAAAGTGATAAAAAACTGCAAAAACAGCGTGAGGTTGACGCGAATGCCGGACATTTTTCAAAAGGAAGCCCGCGGCTGGCTCCGCTGCGAGGCGCCTCCGTTTGCCGGAGCCGTCGCTGGATTGACGACGAAACACGGCGGGGAAAGCAAAGGACCGTTCGCCTCGCTCAATATGGGGCTGCATGTCGGCGACGATCGCACGGATGTCGTCAACAACCGCCGTCGCTTGGCGGAGTGGCTCGCGGTTCCGCTCGAGCAGTGGGTGTGTTGTGAGCAAGTGCACGGTGCTGACATTCGAAAAGTGACGAAAAACGAACGGGGGAACGGAGCGCAAGATTTTGCCACGGCGGTTCCAGGGGTCGACGGGTTGTATACGGACGAAGCGGGGGTGTTGCTCGCGCTTTGTTTCGCTGACTGCGTGCCTGTCTATTTTATAGCGCCATCAGCCGGCTTGGTCGGTCTTGCCCACGCCGGCTGGCGGGGGACGGCGGGCGGCATCGCCGGTAACATGGTGCGGCTTTGGCAAACATGTGAACACGTCGCGCCGAACGACATCTATGCCGTCATCGGACCGGCCATCGGTTCGTGCTGTTATACGGTTGACGACCGGGTCGTGGACGGTCTGCGCCCGACGCTTCCTTCGGAAAGCCTACCGCCATGGCGGGAAACAAGCCCGGGGCAATATGCGCTTGACTTAAAAGAGGCCAACCGGCTCCAGTTGATTTCAGCTGGTGTTCCGGACAGCCATATTTATGTGTCGGAGCGCTGTACAAGCTGTGAGGAATCGTTGTTTTTCTCCCACCGCCGCGACCGCGGGACGACCGGAAGGATGTTGGCGTTTATCGGCCGAAGGGAGGAGACGACATGACGGTGCGCGACAACTTGGCGGCTATTCGCCGGGAAATCGAAGCGGCCTGCGCCCGCGTCGGCCGGGATCCTGCCGGCGTGCGCATCGTGGCGGTCACAAAATATGTGGATGCCCAACGGGCGCTCGAAGTGCTTGACGCCGGCATTGGCGACCTTGGCGAGAACCGCTCTGACCAATTGATCGAAAAGCATAAACAGATCGGAAATCAAGCGACGTGGCATTTCATTGGGACGCTTCAGTCGCGCAAAGTAAAGGATATCATCGACAAAGTCGACTACATTCATTCGCTCGACCGTCTGTCGCTCGCAAAAGAAATCGAAAAGCGGGCGGTGCGGCCAGTGAAATGTTTTGTGCAAGTGAACGTATCGGGTGAAGCGACCAAACATGGGATCGCCCCAGAAGAAACGATCCCGTTCATTGAACAGCTTCGCGATTTTTCACGCATCGAAGTCGTCGGATTGATGACGATGGCGCCGCACACCGACGACGAAGCGATATTGCGCGCTTGCTTCCGTCAATTGCGGATGCTGAAAGAGCGTGTCGAGTCGCTGGGGATGGCCCATGCGCCATGCACCGAACTGTCAATGGGCATGTCAAACGATTACACAATCGCCATCGAGGAAGGGGCGACGTTTGTGCGCATTGGCAGCGCGCTTGTCGGATCATTGTAGGAGGTGAAACCGGATGGGGTTGATGAAAAAATTCCGCGATTATTTTTTAGAAGAAGACTACGAAGACTATGAGGAAGAATATGAAGCGTTGCAGCCGGAAGAGGAGGCGCCGCCGAAGACGGCGGGCAAGGCGAACGTCGTCAGCCTGCAAAGCGTGCAAAAATCGGCGAAAGTTGTGCTTGCTGAGCCGCGGGTGTATGCGGAGGCGCAGGAGATCGCCGACCATTTGAAAAGCCGACGCGCCGTCATCGTCAATTTGCAGCGCATCCAGCATGAGCAGGCGAAGCGGATCGTCGACTTTTTAAGCGGCACGGTGTACGCCATCGGCGGCGACATTCAGCAAGTCGGCACGAAAATTTTTTTATGCACCCCGGAAAATGTCGACGTCAGCGGCTCGATTTCGCTCGACGGCGAGGATGACAGACCGATGAAGAGGTGGTAGCCGTTGGATTATGTGCTCACATTTTTGACGACACTCATTCAAGTGTACTCGTATGCGCTGATCATTTACATTTTAATGTCGTGGGTTCCCAATGCGCGCGAAACGCGGTTCGGACAAATGCTTGCCGCCATTTGCGAGCCATATTTGGAACCGTTTCGGCGCGTCATTCCGCCGCTTGGCATTATTGACGTCTCCCCGATCGTCGCTTTTATTGTTCTTGAATTTGCGACAAGAGGGCTTCACGCGCTGTTTGATATTCTTGCGTCGCAGTTTTAGCCGCCGTTTTGCGTGCCGGCGGCGCTTGCTATGGTCGGACGGCAAGAGGCCAATGGGCGGGACTCGCAGGGAGGAATCCGTTGAGGGTTCCTTTCTTCCTATGAAAGCAAGGTGAAGTCGAGTGGAGCTGTATCAGCATTTTCGCAAAGAAGAGCATTCGTTCGTTGATCAAGTGCTCGAGTGGAAGGAGATGGTGAGCCGCCGGTACGCTCCTAAGCTGACCGATTTTCTTGATCCGCGCGAGCAGCAAATCGTACAAAGCATCGTCGGCGGTGCAGAGGAAGTGCGCGTGTTCTTTTTTGGCGGCACTCCGTTTGTTGAGCGAAAGCGGGCGTTTCTCGCCCCGCCATATATCGAGCCCGAGGAAGGGGATTATGGCATCGTGTTGTTTGCCGTCCGCTACCCGGCTAAATTCGTTTCCCTTGAACATCGAGACGTATTGGGGTCGCTCATGTCGCTCGGCTTGCGGCGCGGCAAGTTTGGCGACATTCTCGTTCAAGATGGAAAAATTCAATTTTTCACTGCCGCTGAAGTCGCCGACTATGTCCGCTTGCATGTGAAAACGATCGGCAAGGCGCCGGTCGCGCTTGAGCTGCTGCCGCTGACGGCCGCCATGCCATTTGCAGAAACATGGCAGGAAGAAACGGTCGTCGTTTCTTCTCTAAGGCTTGACGCTGTGCTCGCTCAGGCGTTTCGCCTTGCGCGCGAGAAAGCGCGTGCGCTTGTCGAAAGCGGGCTTGTCAAAGTGAACTGGAAGGTGGTGGACAAGCCCGACTTCGTCTGCGGACCGGGCGATGTGCTGTCGGCGCGCGGCTTTGGCCGCTGCAAGCTGTTTTCCGTGGAAGGGCCGACGAAAAAAGAGCGCTGGCTCGTCCGGATCGGCCGACAAAAATAAGCAAACGGCGGCAGGAAATCGGCAAACCGTGTCGAATGAAGGAAGAAAAGGAATGATGGAGACGGAGGTGGCCGTTGTGCCGTTGACGCCATTAGATATTCACAACAAGGAATTCAGCCGAGGGTTTCGCGGGTACGATGAAGACGAAGTGAACGAGTTTCTCGATCAAGTCATTAAAGATTATGAAATGCTCATCCGCGAAAAAAAGCAGTTGGAAGAAAAAGTAGCAGAACTGACGGAAAAGCTGAACTACTTTGCGAACATTGAAGAGACGCTCAATAAATCAATTCTCGTCGCCCAGGAAGCGGCGGAGGAAGTAAAGAGGAACGCGCAAAAAGAAGCGAAGCTCATCATTAAGGAAGCGGAGAAAAACGCGGAGCGCATTATCAGCGATGCGTTGGCGAAATCGCGGAAAATCGCCCTCGAGATCGAGGAGCTGAAGCGGCAGTCGAAAGTGTTCCGCACCCGTTTCCGCATGCTTGTCGAGGCGCAGCTCGATATGATCAACAGCCGCGATTGGGACGATTTGATGGAGTATGAAACGCCGGATTTGGAAGAAGGGGCGAAAGAGCCGCTGTCTCAGCCTTGACGAACCGAAGCTGCCTCATTTATAATAAATGGCAAAAATCGCCGCACCAGCCGCCATGGGCGGCGGTTGGCTTTTTGTGGATGGATAGCGAAATAGCCATCGACGATGAAAGGGACAGTAGCTCTTGAACGGCCGGTCGCAGCGAGCCGGGGACGGTGGAAGCCTGGCATCGGCGCAAGAGTGAACATCACCCTGGAGTTCCATGCCGAACATCAAGTAGGCCATGGCGCGTCATTCCCGTTACGAATGAAAAGTGGGCTGTGCGTCTTTTTGCATGGCCAAGAAGGGTGGTACCGCGAGACCGTTCTCGTCCCTTGCCGGGTGAGAACGGTTTTTTATTTGATACTCTAAGAGGAGGAGCAAGGATGGATTACAAAGAGACACTGCTCATGCCCAAGACGGAATTCCCGATGCGCGGCAACTTGCCGAAACGGGAGCCGGAAATGCAAAAAAAGTGGGAAGAAATGGACATTTACCGGAAAGTGCAGGAGCGGACGAAAGGGCGGCCGCTGTTTGTCCTGCATGACGGCCCGCCGTACGCCAACGGCGACATTCATATGGGCCATGCGTTGAACAAAATTTTAAAAGATATCATCGTCCGCTATAAATCGATGAGCGGCTATTGCGCGCCGTATGTGCCGGGCTGGGATACGCACGGTTTGCCGATCGAAACGGCGCTCACGAAACAAGGCGTCGACCGCAAATCGATGAGCGTCGCCGAGTTCCGTAAGCTGTGCGAGCAATACGCGTATGAACAAATCGACAACCAGCGCCGGCAGTTCAAGCGGCTCGGCGTGCGCGGCGACTGGGACAACCCGTACATTACGCTCAAGCCTGAGTATGAAGCCCAACAAATTAAAGTGTTTGGCGAAATGGCGAAAAAAGGGCTCATCTACAAAGGGTTGAAGCCGGTCTATTGGTCGCCGTCAAGCGAATCGGCGCTCGCCGAAGCGGAAATCGAATATAAAGACAAGCGCTCGCCGTCGATTTATGTCGCCTTCCCGGTGAAAGACGGCAAAGGCGTGCTTGAGGGGGACGAACGGATCGTCATTTGGACGACGACGCCGTGGACGATTCCGGCCAACTTGGCGATCGCCGTCCATCCGGAGTTGGACTACCATGTCGTCGAAGCTAACGGGCAAAAATACGTCGTCGCCGCTGCCCTTGTCGAGTCGGTGGCGAAAGAAGTCGGCTGGGACGCATGGTCGGTTGTGAAAACGATCAAAGGAACAGCGCTCGAGTATGTAGTGGCGAAACATCCGTTTTATGAGCGCGACTCGCTCGTCGTCTGCGGCGAACACGTCACGACCGACGCCGGCACGGGCTGCGTCCATACCGCGCCGGGGCATGGGGAAGACGACTTCCTTGTCGGACAAAAATATGGGCTTCCGGTTCTTTGCCCGGTCGATGAGCGCGGCTATATGACGAGCGAAGCGCCGGGGTTTGAAGGAATGTTTTACGAAGACGCCAACAAGGCGATTACACAGAAGCTTGAGGAAGCCGGCGCCTTGTTGAAGCTCGGCTTTATCACCCACTCGTATCCGCACGACTGGCGGACGAAACAGCCGACGATTTTCCGGGCGACGACGCAATGGTTTGCGTCGATCGATAAAATCCGGAACGAGCTGCTTCAAGCGATCAAAGAAACGAAATGGATTCCGGAATGGGGAGAAATCCGCATCCATAACATGGTGCGCGACCGCGGCGACTGGTGCATTTCCCGCCAACGGGCGTGGGGCGTGCCGATTCCGGTCTTTTACGGCGAAAACGGCGAACCGATCATCACCGATGAGACGATCGAGCATGTGTCGAACTTGTTCCGCCAATACGGATCAAACGTCTGGTTTGAGCGCGAGGCGAAAGACTTGCTGCCGGAAGGGTTCACCCATCCGTCAAGCCCGAACGGCATCTTTACGAAAGAAACGGACATTATGGACGTCTGGTTTGACTCCGGTTCGTCGCACCAAGCCGTGTTGGTCGAACGCGACGATCTCGTGCGTCCGGCTGATTTGTACTTAGAGGGGTCTGACCAATACCGCGGCTGGTTCAACTCATCGCTGTCCACCGCCGTTGCGGTCACTGGAAAAGCGCCGTATAAAGGCGTGTTGAGCCACGGCTTTGTCTTGGACGGCGAAGGGCGGAAAATGAGCAAATCGCTCGGCAACGTCGTCGTGCCGGCCAAAGTGATGGAACAGTTCGGCGCCGACATTTTGCGGCTTTGGGTCGCTTCGGTCGACTATCAAGCGGACGTGCGCATCTCCGATCATATTTTAAAACAAGTGTCGGAAGTGTACCGGAAAATCCGCAATACGTTCCGGTTTATGCTCGGCAACTTGTTTGATTTCGACCCGAACAAAAACGCGGTGCCGGTTGGGGAGCTTGGCGAAGTCGACCGCTACATGCTGGCGAAACTGAACAAGCTGATCGTCAAGGTGAAAAAAGCGTATGACAGTTACGATTTCGCCGCTGTTTATCATGAGATGAACCATTTCTGCACCGTTGAGCTGAGCGCGTTTTACTTGGATATGGCGAAAGATATTTTGTACATCGAAGCGGCCAATTCCCGCGCCCGCCGTGCGGTGCAGACCGTATTGTATGAAACGGTCGTTGCATTGGCGAAGTTGATCGCGCCGATTTTGCCGCATACGGCTGATGAAGTGTGGGAGCACATCCCGAACCGAAAAGAACAGGTCGAAAGCATCCAGCTCACCGATATGCCAGAACCGATCGCGATCGACGGCGAAGAAGCGCTGCTTGCGAAATGGGATGCGTTTATGGACGTGCGCGATGACATTTTAAAAGCGCTTGAGAATGCCCGCAATGAAAAAGTGATCGGCAAATCGCTGACCGCGAGCGTCACGGTCTACCCGAAAGACGAGGCGCGGAAGCTGTTGGCGTCGCTTGATGCCGACTTGCGCCAGCTTCTCATCGTTTCCGCGTTTTCCGTTGCGGATGAACCGTATGACGCCGCGCCGGCCGAAGCCGAGCGGCTCGATCACGTGGCCGTCCTCGTCCGCCCGGCGGAAGGCGAGACGTGCGAACGGTGCTGGACGGTGACGAAAGAAGTCGGCGCCGATCCGTCGCATCCAACGCTTTGCCCGCGCTGCGCACATATCGTGAATGAACATTATTCCGCGTAACGAAAAGCGGCAGGCTGCCTTGGGGCGGCCTTGCCGCTTGCTTTTGGTGGAGGAAAGAAAAAACCCAAAACGATGGTGTAAAAAACGCAAAGGGATCAGGGTGGTTGTTTTTGTCAAGAAAAAGTGCAGAATGTTGCAGTGTATAAATTCAATTCTGTAGTTGAATCAATTCTATAGTTGAACCAATTCTGTCAAACTCCGTGTCTCATGAGCCTCCGTCGCATTTACTCCATCATCTTCGACCACACGTTTGCTTAAAATCATGATGTTTATAGCGCAATTTTCCTATTATTTGTGAATATACTGTGAATTTCCATGTAAAAGGTTGACATCTTCTTTTTTTTTTATAATGCCATTGAATTTTACAAACATTTCAAATTCATGATTAGAGAGGGCATTCCATATGAAATGGGTGTTCATTTCAAGAATGGCGTCCCGCTTAAAAGCAGAAGCTAGTTTCATATTCGTATTTTCTGGGGTTTTGATGTTTGTTTGCCTCAATCCCCATACCATCAATCCAGCGGAGTGGATCTTATATACGAAATACTTGGTTCCGATTTGTCAACTTCTCAGAAAGAAAGCGGTTGATCGGCGATGAGGTGGAAATGGCTGTTTGTTTTTTATTGGAAACGATTGTTGAAAAGCAAGTTATACATTGGTGCTAGTTTCTCGTTTTTTCTTTTGCTGGCCGTACGGTTTACACTATTTTTTACCGATCCGTACAATATGGAGAGTTATGGGGATATCCCTCATGAAGTGTTCATGCTTGTTCAAATCGTTTCGCTCTTTTACATCGTGTGGTTCTACCTTCTCTACTCCAACGAACTTCGTTACGGCGTTTCGTCATGGTTCGCCGACGGCTACCGGATTCTGCTGGAGAAAATGAGCGCCTTGCTTGCGGTTCATGCGCTGTGCCAAGGGATCATGCTGATGATGAGCTGCGGCGTTTTTTCACTCGTGTATCTCTTCGTTGGGGTGGAGCCTTCGGATCTGTATTTGTCGCTGCTTCGGTTTCTCGCCGTCTATCAGTTTGGACCGCTCGTGCTCACCGTCCTGTACGGCGTCATCATCGCACTGCTGTTGGAAACGAAAAAGGTCAGTTTTTTCGCTATTTTGCTTGTGTGGATCCTGACCGGACCGATGACGACGGAGCTGTTCATCGATCTGTCCGAAACTGTTCATGCCCGCGACTGGGCGTCGCTGCTGTTTATCGGAAAACACGCGATTCAACGAGCGTATGATTCCTACATCGGGTTTGAGGTCGACCGCGGCGGGGAATGGAAATGGGCCGCGTGGTTTCTTTCCCTTGTCGGGTTGGCGTTGTTGTCGTCGATCCGCTTTACGCAGACGAGAAAGGAGCGAAACGCCGTCTTGAAAGCATTTCTCGTCTTCCCGTTTCTGATCGTCCTAACCGCCTACCACTCCTTGCAAACGAACACCAAGGCGTTCACTCGGGCCGATCAGACGACCGAACTCGAGGAATACCGCCAGATGAAACAAGAGACGAAAGCCGATTTGCGCTACCGTATCCAGTCGTATGACCTTTCCTTGCATGGATCGCGTGCGGTCGTGCGCGTGGCCTTGTCCCAGTTGGAAACGAACCGGCCCACGTTTCAACTGTACCATTTGTATCCGCTCCACTCGATTGAAGCGGACCATCAGCCCGTCAAGTTTACGAGAAACGGCGATCTCGTGACCGTGTGGCTGCCGAAACGCACCTCGACGCTCACCTTTTCCTATGAGATCGTCGATACGGCGCTCATTCCGTACACCAACGGCCGCATCGTCCTGTTGGCGGATCGGGCGTGGTATCCGAAAAGGAGGGCTTCGCACATGTATCGGACTTATGAATATCGGGTGGCGGGGATGACAGTTTGGGATGGGGCGTTCACCGATCAATTCTTTCCGAATGAAACGTACACCTTTACCTTAAACGTGGACGGCGATGTGCTGTTTTGCAATGTGCCAAAGCGTGGAAAGGGTTACCAAGGGAAAGCGCAAGCGGTCACCTTGATCAAAGGGCAAGGGCATCAACTCGTCGATCAAGGATATGAGATCACCTACCCGGCCGATTGGCCGCACATGGCGGAACGGGCGCCGACGGTCATCCGCCAGATGGAAAAAACATTCCGTCATGTACAACAAATCGCATCAACGGCGGTTTCATCGTTGCCGAACAAGATTGTCTTCTCTAGTTTCGGACTGTCCTCGTTTCTCGCAAACGATCATCTTGTATATAACACAGATGACTTATATGGGATCGATCAATATATTATGGAACAAAATTTTTACGAAAAAATACTTCGGCTTTCCGTACCGCCGAAAGGATCGCGGATCATGTACAACGAGTGGATTTCGCTGGCCACCCGCTGGCTGATGCAAAAACAAGGCCTTTTGGTGATCGACTGGAGCTCCAAAAGCGAGTGGTTCGAGTCGCAGCCGTCATCCGTCAAGAAGCAAATTGAAGCCATTTATCAAGCGTTTCAGCCGCTGGATGTCGACCAAAAACAACAATGTTTGCGGACATGGTATGCGAACATGGACGACGGTTGGACATGGGACCGCATCTTTGAGATGATGCAGGAGGTGAACGGCGTTGGCGGTCGTCATTGAAGGATTGACGAAAATCGTGAAAAAGAAGCCGATTTTATCCGATGTCTCTCTCACCCTCTCCGGCGTGTACGGCTTGCTGGGGCCAAACGGCGCCGGCAAGACGACGTTGATGCGCATTGTGGCCGGACTGTTGGAGTTCAATGCCGGACGGGTGTCGCTCGGAGACGAGCCGATCAGCACCGGCACGAGGGTGAAGCGGGTGAACGAGATCGGCTATTTGCCGCAAGAGTTTATGATGTACCCGGAGCTGACGATGTATGAAGTGCTTGAGCATCTCGCCGTCTTGCAAGGTGAACATCCCGCCGCCTGCCGATCCAAAATCGAGAAGGTCATCGAACAAGTCAACTTGTCTTCGCACATCAACAAAAAAATGCGCGAGCTGTCCGGCGGCATGCGGCGGCGGGTGGGCATTGCCATGCTGCTGCTTCGGGAGCCGTCCATCCTCCTGTTTGATGAGCCGACGGCCGGGCTTGACATCCGCGAGCGCGTGCGGTTTCGCAATTTGTTGAAGCGGCTGGGGCACGATCATACGATCGTCATCTCTTCGCACCTTGTCGAGGACATTGAATTTTTGTGCACGAAAATCGGGGTGTTGGACCGCGGCATGGTGCTGTTTGAAGGCAGCCCGGACGAGCTCAAGCAAAAAGCCGCTCCTTATACGTATGAGTTGGACGTGCCATTTGAGGAGCTTGACTCGGTCATGGCCGCCAACGAAGTCGTCCAAATGAGCGAAGAGCCTTCCCACGTCGTCGTGCGCGTCTTGTCCGAAGAACCCATCGGCCGGCCTGTCGCCCCGCGGCTGATGGACGGATATTTGGCGTTGTTGAAAGAGGCGGAAGCGCATGGATAAAAAAACGATCGCCCATCATTTTTCTTTTGACCGCCGCTTGCTCGGCCGATTGTACTGGTTTCCGTTTCTCGTCTACGGGCTGTGCGTCGGGTTGATGGGGATCTTGTCCGCCCGCTCCGACGAACCGTTTTTGCCGTACACCGTCATCCAAGGCATGGCCGTGCCGATCGCCGGATGGCATCTCGTCTTTTTGTACCGCCATTTGTACGACGAAGGGGCGAAAGAAGCGCTGTTATGGCATTACCGGAAAGCGGTCGTCTTCGACTTGGTTCGCTATGCTGTTTTGCATGGGGGATGCATCGTTCTTCTTGTCGCGGCGGTCATATGGATTCATGGAACGATGTTTCTCACCGCACCCGTGTTGGTGCACCTGTTTCTGCTGTTTTCGTTTTACCAGTTGATTGGGCTTGCCTTGTTAGGCGTCTTTGGCAGCCTGGATGTCGCCTTGTCGGTCATCTCGGTCTATACCTTTATGGAAGTCGCGACGCAAGGAACGTTCATGCCGTGGCCGCATCTGTTTTTGTTTCAAGCGCCGGCCGATTCGCTGTCCCTCCTTCTCCCCATGATGTGGCTGGGGGCGGGCATTGTGATCGCCGCCATTTTGATTGGACGGGAGTTTTGGTAAACGAATTGGAAGCCATCGGCTGAATGTGGGAATGGGGAGCTTCTATGGAACGATGTCCGTTCGTTTAGTGCACCCGGCCGCACACTCCTCTTGCCGCTTCCATGGTCAGGAAGTGGGAAGTCGTTTCTCCTTTTTATCATGGCTAATTGAGATGGCCGCCGTAAATCGAAAAATCGAAAAAAGCTCTCCATAAAGTCTTGACTGACTCCTTTTTGCCGCTTCATTTGTTTGCCATGGCGAATTATGCTACAATGCAAAAAGGATGAATGAGAAGGACAGGGGGACTTGGCACGGTGGCATACTATTGGATTGCGGCGGCGGTCGTCATCCTCGATCAATGGACGAAATGGCTTGTCGTCCGCTATATGCGGCTTGGGGAAAGCATCCCGATCATTGACAATGTGCTTTATATTACGTCGCACCGCAATCGCGGCGCGGCGTGGGGCATGCTCGAAGGGCAGTTTTGGCTCTTTTATTTGATTACGGTGATTGTCGTGGCGGCGATCGTGATCTACATCCGCCGCCTGAAGCCTTCTGAACGCCTGGCGGGCGTAGGGCTTGGGCTGATGCTCGGCGGGGCGGTCGGCAACTTTATCGACCGTGTGTTCCGGAAAGAAGTGGTTGACTTTATCCATACGTATATTGGCACGTACAGTTTTCCGGTGTTCAATGTCGCCGATTCGGCGCTGACGGTCGGCGTCATCTTGTTGTTTGTCCATATGTTTTTTTTCGCGACATCAGAGAAAGGGAATGAGTAGATGGACACGATCACGTTTCACATCGAAGACGAATATGACGGCGAACGAATTGATAAAGTGATCGCGGCGCTTAATGAGGAATGGTCGCGTTCGCAAGTGCAGCAATGGATCAAAAACGGGCTTGTGACCGTGAACGGCCATACGGTGAAAGCGAACTACAAATGCGAAGCGGGCGACGCCGTCGCCGTTTCGCCCCCGGAGCCGGAGCCGCTCGAGGTCGAGCCGGAGCCGATTCCGTTGGACATTTATTACGAAGATGAAGACGTTCTTGTCGTCAACAAACCGCGCGGCATGGTCGTCCATCCGGCGCCGGGGCATATGCGCGGCACGCTCGTGAACGCGCTTCTCGCCCATTGCCGCGACCTCTCGGGCATTAACGGCGTGCTTCGCCCGGGCATCGTCCATCGGATCGACAAAGATACGTCCGGATTGCTCATGGTGGCGAAAAACGACGCCGCCCATCGCTCGCTCGTCGAGCAGCTCGTCCACAAAACGGTGACGCGCCGCTACAAGGCGATCGTCCACGGCGTCATTCCGCACGATTACGGCACGATCGACGCGCCGATCGGCCGGGACAAACGCGATCGAAAGAAAATGGCCGTCACTGAGGAAAACGGCAAGGAAGCCGTCACCCATTTCCGCGTGCTCGAGCGGTTCCGCCGCTATACGTATGTCGAATGCCAGCTCGAAACGGGACGGACGCACCAAATTCGCGTCCATATGAAATACATCGGCTACCCTCTTGCCGGGGATCCGCAATACGGGCCGAAAAAGACGCTCCCGATTGATGGCCAGGCGCTGCACGCCGGCGTTCTTGGATTCCATCATCCGCGCACCGGCGAGTATTTGGAATTTGAAGCACCGTTGCCGCCGGAGTTTGCCGAATTGCTTGACTGGCTGCGAAAAAACGATTGACAAACGGAGCCGCTCGCTTTACAATGAAACCAAGTGAACAGAACCTTTAAGTTCAGTCCTGTGAGGCTGAAAAGGGGTCGGATTCAACAAACAACATCGCGGCGCATGCCCGTTTGATGTCTGCGGCGATCAACCCGCCATCCCCCGCTTCACAGGCGGGGGATTTTTTTGCGCCAACGGAGGTGGCTCGCATGCAAAAAGCGGTCGTGATGGACGAACAGGCGATTCGCCGCGCTTTGACGCGCATCGCCCACGAAATCATCGAACGAAACAAAGGCATTGACGGCTGCGTGCTTGTCGGGATTAAAACGCGCGGCATTTACTTGGCGCGCCGCCTGGCGGAGCGGATCGAGCAAATTGAAGGAGCGTCCGTTCCCGTCGGCGAGCTTGACATCACCTTGTACCGCGACGATTTGACCGTGAAGACGGACGACCATGAACCGCTTGTGAAAGGAACGAATGTGCCGTTTCCGGTGACCGAGCGGAACGTCGTTTTGGTTGATGATGTGCTCTTCACCGGCCGGACGGTGCGGGCGGCGATGGATGCGGTGATGGATTTGGGCCGCCCGGCGCGCATCCAGCTTGCGGTGCTTGTCGACCGCGGCCATAGGGAACTCCCGATCCGCGCCGATTTTGTCGGCAAAAATGTGCCGACTTCCCGTTCGGAACTTATTGTCGTTGAGCTGACGGAAGTGGACGGCATCGATCAAGTCTCCATTCATGAAAAATAGCGAAGCACCCTTTTAAGCGCAGTCCCGTGAGGCTGCAAAAGGGGCGGAATCGTTTCGGCTGTTTCTGCACCCTCTTTGCGCCTTCATGGGCAAAGAGGGTTTTTTGTGCACACTAGACAGTAAGTTCGCTCATTTGATCAAAGGAGTGACGAAAGATGAACAAACCGGTGTTGGACATTCAAGACCGCCCGACCGTTGGGCAATGGATCACATTAAGCCTTCAGCATTTATTCGCCATGTTTGGCGCGACGATTTTAGTGCCGTACTTAGTCGGGTTGGACCCGTCGATCGCCTTGCTCACAAGCGGGCTTGGAACGCTTGCGTTTTTGATCATTACGAAATGGCAAGTGCCGGCGTATCTTGGTTCGTCGTTCGCCTACATTGCGCCGATCATCGCGGCGAAAACGGCTGGCGGCCCGGGAGCGGCGATGATCGGCAGCTTTCTTGCGGGGTTGGTGTACGGGGTTGTCGCCCTCATCATTAAAAAAGCGGGCTACCGCTGGGTGATGAAGCTGCTGCCCCCGGTTGTGGTCGGCCCGGTCATCATCGTCATCGGCCTCGGCCTAGCCGGCACGGCGGTCGGGATGGCGATGAACGGCCCGGACGGCAAATACAGCCTGCTCCATTTCTCAGTGGCGCTCGTGACGCTCGCCGCCACGATCGTCTGCTCGGTATTGGCGCGCGGCATGTTGAGCCTCATTCCGGTGCTTGTCGGCATCGTGGTCGGTTACCTCTACGCGCTGGCCGTCGGACTGGTTGACTTGTCAAAAGTGGCGGCGGCGAAATGGTTGGAATGGCCGGATTTCCTCATCCCGTTTGCCGACTATCCGGTGCGCGTCACGTGGGAGATCGTCATGCTCATGGTTCCGGTCGCCATCGTCACCTTGTCGGAGCATATCGGCCACCAGCTTGTGTTAAGCAAAGTCGTCGGCCGCGACCTTATTCAAAAGCCGGGATTGCATCGCTCGATTTTAGGGGACGGAACGGCGACGATGATTTCCGCCTTGCTCGGCGGCCCGCCGAAAACGACGTACGGGGAAAACATCGGCGTGCTGGCGATCACCCGCGTCTACAGTGTCTACGTGCTGGCCGGCGCGGCGGTGATCGCCATCGCTTTCGGCTTCGTCGGCAAAATCACGGCGCTGATCAGCTCGATTCCGACGCCGGTCATGGGCGGTGTGTCGATCTTGCTGTTTGGCATCATCGCCTCGTCCGGACTGCGCATGTTGATCGACAGCCGCGTCGATTTCGGCCAGACGCGCAATTTAGTCATCGCCTCGGTCATCTTGGTCATCGGCATCGGCGGCGCCGTGCTGAAAATCAGCGAGAGCTTCCAAATCACCGGGATGGCGCTCTCCGCGATTGTCGGCGTCCTCCTCAACTTGATGTTGCCGGGGCGTCCGCAAGCGGCGGAAAACCTATTTGAAGAAAACAGCAGCGACCATGTCGCCTAATCGAAAAGCACCTTTTAATTAAGTCCCGCGAGGCTTAAAAAGGTGTGAAAACAGGCGCATCCAGGGCCGGAGTCTACCCTCGGCCCTGCCGTGCGCCGACCGTCACACCTTGCCTCATCGGCAAGGTGTTTTTTTGTAAAAAAGGAAAAGGGAGCGAGACCGATGACCCATCTTTTCACGTTAAGCGAACTGCCGCTCGATGAAATCAACCGTTTGCTCGATGAAGCGGAAGCGTTCCGCAACGGGCGCATTTGGCGTCCGGCAGCGCCGATGTACGTCGCCAACTTGTTTTTCGAACCGAGCACGCGCACGAAATGCAGCTTCGAGATGGCGGAACGGAAACTTGGGCTTCATGTCATTCCGTTTGACCCGGAACGCTCGAGCGTGCAAAAAGGGGAGACACTGTATGACACCGTCCGCACACTTGAGGCAATCGGTGTCGATGCCGTTGTCATCCGCCATCACGAAGATGCTTATTTCGAAGCGCTCCGCCATGCGGTCGGCATCGCGATCATTAACGCTGGCGACGGCTGCGGACACCATCCGACCCAATCGCTTTTGGATTTATTGACGATCCGCCAAGAGTTTGGCGCCTTCACCGGCTTGACGGTGGCGATCATCGGCGACATCCGCCATAGCCGCGTCGCCCGCTCGAATGCGGAAGTGTTGACAAGGTTGGGGGCAAACGTCCTGTTTTCCGGACCGGCAGAGTGGAAAGATGAAACGAATCCGTATGGGACGTACGTCGAAGTCGATGAGGCCATCGCCCGCGCCGATGTCGTGATGTTGCTGCGCATCCAGCACGAGCGCCACGCCGAAGCGATGGGGTTGACGAAAGAAGAGTACCATGTGCGGTACGGGCTGACGCTCGAGCGGGCGCGGCGGATGAAACCGGGCGCCATCATCTTGCACCCGGCGCCGGTCAACCGCGGGGTCGAAATTGCGAGCGAGCTTGTTGAAGCGAAGGCGTCGCGCATTTTTAAACAAATGGAAAACGGCGTTTATGTACGCATGGCCGTCTTAAAACGGGCAATGGAAGGGAGAATGAAACATGGCCGTCTGGTTGAAAAATGGCATGTCGTTCAATGAAGATGGGGAATTGGTGCGGACACATATCAAAATCGAACGCGGGAACATTGCGTCGATCCGCTATGAACAGCCACTAGAAGCGGATGGGGAGGACGTCATCGATGTTGGCGGCCGTCTCATCGTTCCTGGCTTGATTGACTTGCACGTCCATTTGCGCGAGCCGGGCGGTGAAGCGAAAGAAACGATCGAAACGGGCACGCTCGCCGCGGCGAAAGGCGGTTTTACGACGGTCGCCGCCATGCCGAACACGAACCCGGTGCCGGACCGAAAAGAGCAGATGGAATGGCTGCAAAAACGCATCCGCGAAACGGCGCATGTCAATGTGCTCCCTTATGCAGCGATTACCATTGGGCAAAAGGGAGAAGAGCTGACCGATTTTGCCGCCTTAAAAGCGGCGGGGGCATTCGCCTTTACCGATGACGGCTTCGGCGTCCAGTCGGCTGGGATGATGTTCGAAGCGATGAAACAGGCCGCGGCGCTCGATATGGCGATCGTCGCCCATTGCGAGGATGACACGCTGAAAAACGGCGGAGCGGTGCATGACGGCGATTTCGCCCGCCGATATGGCCTCGCCGGCATTCCGTCTGTGTGCGAGGCGGTGCACATCGCCCGCGACGTCTTGCTCGCTGAAGCAACCGGCTGCCATTATCACGTCTGCCACATCAGCACGAAAGAGTCGGTGCGCGTCGTCCGTGACGCGAAGCGGGCTGGCATCCGCGTCACCGCCGAAGTGACGCCGCATCATCTGCTCTTGTGCGACGAAGACATTCCGGGTTTGGATGCGAACTATAAAATGAACCCGCCGCTGCGCAGCCGTGAGGATCGCGAAGCGCTCATGGAAGGGCTGCTCGACGGCACGATCGATTTTATCGCCACGGATCATGCGCCGCATACAGCCGCGGAAAAAGCGAAAGGCATCGAGGCGGCGCCGTTTGGCATCGTTGGGTTGGAGACCGCGTTTCCGCTCTTGTATACGCATTTTGTCAAAACTGGCGTGTTTACATTAAAGCAGCTCGTCGATTGGCTGACGATCAAGCCGGCGCAATGTTTCGGCCTCAATGCCGGGCGGCTTGCCGTCGGCGCGCCGGCTGATATTGCGGTCATTGATTTGGAAGCAGAAGAAGCGATTGACCCGGAGACGTTTGCGTCCAAAGGAAAAAATACACCGTTTGCCGGCTGGGCGTGCCAAGGCTGGCCGGTGATGACGTTCGTCGGCGGAACACTCGTATGGGAGAAAGGAAGGGCGTAACATGAAACGGCAGCTTATTTTGGAAGATGGTTCGTTTTTTGTCGGGGACGCGTTTGGCAGCTTGAAAGAGACGACCGGGGAAGTCGTCTTTAACACCGGCATGACCGGCTACCAAGAAATTTTGACTGACCCGTCGTATTGCGGGCAAATCGTGACGATGACGTATCCGTTGATCGGCAACTACGGCATCAACCGCGACGACTTTGAGGCGATTCGCCCGTATGTGCACGGATTCATCGTCAAAGAAGCGTGCGTGACGCCGTCCAACTGGCGCGGGGAGCTGACGTTGGATGAGTATTTGAAAGAAAAAGACATTCCGGGCCTTTCCGGCATCGATACGCGCAAATTGACGCGCATCATTCGCCAGCACGGGACGTTAAAAGGGATGATTTGCGGGTTGGATGTCGATCCGGCGGAAGCGGCGGCCAAGCTGCGGGCGATGGAGTGGCCGCGCGACCAAGTGCGGCGCGTCTCGACGAAAAGCGCCTACCCGAGCCCGGGGCGCGGCGAGCGCATCGTGTTGATTGATTTCGGGATGAAACATGGGATTTTGCGCGAATTGAACAAGCGAAATTGTGATGTCATCGTCTTGCCGTACAACGCCACCGCCGAAGACGTGCTCAGCTGGCATCCGGACGGAGTCATGCTCTCAAATGGACCCGGCGACCCGAAAGACGTGCCGGAAGCGATCGAGATGATCCGGGGAATCCTTGGCAAAGTGCCGCTCTTTGGCATCTGCCTCGGCCATCAGCTGTTCGCCTTGGCGTGCGGCGCGAATACGGAGAAAATGAAATTCGGCCATCGCGGCTCGAACCATCCGGTGAAAGATTTGCGCACCGGCAAAGTCGCCATTACGTCGCAAAACCACGGCTATACGGTCACCCATGAATCGCTTTCCGGCACCCGCCTTGAGGTGACGCATGTCGCTTTGAATGACGGCACCGTGGAAGGGCTTCGCCATCGCGATGTCCCAGCGTTTACGGTGCAATACCATCCGGAAGCCTCACCGGGGCCGGAAGATGCAAATCCGCTGTTTGACGAGTTTTTGGCGCTCATCCGCGAGTTCAACAAGAAAGGGGAAGTCATCCATGCCTAAACGCCGCGACATTGAAACGATTTTAGTCATCGGCTCGGGGCCGATCGTCATCGGCCAGGCGGCCGAGTTCGACTACGCGGGGACGCAAGCGTGCCTCGCTCTAAAAGAAGAAGGATACAAAGTCATTCTTGTGAACTCGAATCCGGCGACGATCATGACCGATACGGAAATCGCCGATAAAGTGTATATGGAGCCGCTGACGCTCGACTTTGTCGCCCGCATTATCCGCAAAGAGCGGCCGGACGCGATTTTGCCGACGCTTGGCGGCCAGACCGGCCTCAACTTGGCGGTGGAACTGGCGAAAGCGGGCGTGTTGGACGAGTGCGGCGTCGAAATTCTCGGCACGAAGCTTGAAGCGATCGAAAAAGCGGAAGACCGCGAACAGTTCCGCGCCCTCATGAACGAGCTTGGCGAGCCGGTGCCGGAAAGCGCGATTATTCACAGCTTGGAAGAGGCATACGCATTTGTCGAACAAATCGGCTATCCGGTCATCGTCCGCCCGGCGTTCACGCTCGGCGGCACGGGCGGCGGTATTTGCACGAACGAAGAAGAATTGATTGAAATCGTCTCGACCGGCTTGAAGATGAGCCCGGTGCACCAATGCCTGCTTGAGCGGAGCATCGCCGGCTACAAGGAGATTGAATACGAAGTGATGCGCGACGCCAACGACAACGCCATCGTCGTCTGCAACATGGAAAACATCGACCCGGTCGGCATTCATACGGGTGACTCGATCGTCGTCGCCCCGAGCCAGACGTTAAGCGACCGCGAATACCAGCTGTTGCGCAACGCATCCTTGAAAATCATCCGCGCGCTTGGCATCGAAGGCGGCTGCAACGTCCAGCTCGCGCTTGACCCGGACAGCTTCCGCTATTACGTCATTGAAGTGAACCCGCGCGTCAGCCGCTCATCGGCGCTGGCGTCAAAAGCGACGGGGTATCCGATCGCGAAACTGGCGGCGAAAATCGCTGTCGGGCTGACGCTTGACGAAATGATCAACCCGGTCACCGGGAAAACGTACGCCTGCTTCGAGCCGGCGCTCGATTATGTCGTGACGAAAATTCCGCGCTTTCCGTTTGACAAATTTGAATCGGCGAACCGCTGGTTGGGCACGCAAATGAAAGCGACCGGCGAAGTGATGGCGATCGGCCGGACGTTCGAAGAATCGCTGTTAAAAGCCGTTCGTTCGCTCGAAATTGGCCTCCACCATCTCGAATTGAAAGAAGCGAGCGCCGCCGACGACGACGTGATGGAAAAACGGATCCGCAAGGCGGGCGATGAACGGCTCTTTTACATCGCCGAGGCGCTCCGCCGCGGGGTGACGGTTGAGACGCTGCATGAATGGAGCCAAATCGACCGCTTTTTCCTGCATAAGATTCAAAACATTATTGAGATGGAAACGGTCTTGAAAAACCACCCGGGCGACCTTGACGTGTTAACGAAAGCGAAAGCGCTTGGGTTCTCGGATGCGGCCGTGGCGGCGCTATGGGGGCAAACGGAGCGCGATATTTACGCGCTGCGCCGCCAACAAGGCATCATGCCGGTGTACAAAATGGTCGATACGTGTGCGGCCGAATTCACGTCGGAAACGCCATACTACTATAGCACGTACGAAGAAGAAAACGAATCAATCGTCACGAAGAAACCGAGCGTGGTCGTTCTTGGCTCCGGCCCGATCCGCATCGGCCAAGGGATCGAATTTGACTACGCGACCGTCCATTGCGTCTGGGCCATTAAGCAGGCCGGCTATGAGGCGATCATCATCAACAACAACCCGGAAACGGTCTCGACCGACTTCAGCACGTCGGACAAACTGTATTTCGAACCGTTGACCGCCGAAGATGTGATGCATGTCATCGATCTCGAGCAACCCGTCGGCGTCATCGTCCAGTTCGGCGGGCAAACGGCGATCAACTTGGCGGCGGAGTTAGCGGCGCGCGGCGTCCGCTTGCTCGGGACGACGCTTGAAGATTTGGACCGCGCCGAAGACCGCGATAAATTTGAACAGGCGCTCTCGGAGCTCGGCATTCCGAAGCCGGCCGGCAAAACAGCCGTTTCGGTCGAAGAAGCGGTCGCCATCGCTGAGGAGATCGGCTATCCGGTGCTCGTCCGCCCTTCGTACGTGCTCGGCGGCCGGGCGATGGAAATTGTGTACAATCGCGGCGAGCTGCTTCATTACATGGAACACGCCGTGCGCGTCAATCCGCAGCACCCGGTGCTTGTCGACCGCTACATCACCGGCAAGGAAGTCGAAGTCGACGCCATCGCTGACGGCGAGACGGTCGTCATCCCCGGGATCATGGAACATATCGAACGGGCCGGCGTCCATTCCGGCGACTCGATCGCCGTCTACCCGCCCCAGACATTAAGCGCGGAAGTGATCGACAAGATCGCGGATTACACGATCCGGGTGGCGCGCGGGCTGCGCATCGTCGGACTGTTGAACATTCAGTTTGTCGTCTCGGGAAGCGACGTCTACGTCTTGGAAGTGAACCCGCGCTCAAGCCGCACGGTGCCGTTTTTAAGCAAAATCACCGGCGTGCCGATGGCGAATCTCGCCACGAAAGCCATTTTAGGGGCGAAGCTCGCCGAGATGGGCTATGAGACGGGCGTCTGCCCGGTGCGCCCTGGCGTGTACGTGAAAGTGCCGGTGTTCTCGTTTGCGAAATTGCGCAACGTCGACATTTCGCTCGGCCCGGAAATGAAGTCGACCGGCGAAGTGATCGGCAAAGACGTGACGTTTGAAAAAGCGCTCTATAAGGGGCTTGTCGCCTCGGGCATCCATATCCAGCCGCACGGAGCGGTGCTGTTGACGGTGGCTGACAAAGATAAAGAAGAAGCGGTCGAGCTGGCCCGCCGCTTTGCCGACATCGGCTACCAGCTGTTGGCGACGAACGGCACGGCGGAAACGTTGAAAGCCGCCGGCATTCCGGTGACGGTTGTCAATAAAATCCACTCGGCATCGCCGAACATTTTGGATGTCATCCGCCAAGGGAAGGCGCAAGTCGTCATCAACACGCTGACGAAAGGGAAGCAGCCGGAAAGCGACGGCTTCCGCATCCGCCGCGAAGCGGTCGAAAACGGCATCCCGTGCTTGACGTCGCTCGATACGGCCCGGGCGATGCTGCAAGTGCTCGAATCGATGACGTTCTCGACAACGGCGATGACGGAAGGACTGGTGCGCTCATGATCGGCCGCGAACGAATGACGGTCGCAAGCCAGCGGTTGATCGCCGAGCGGACGTATGAATTGACGCTTTCAGGCCGCCTCGTGCAAGAGATGAAGCAACCGGGCCAGTTCGTCCATGTGAAAGCGGCCGCATCCGCCGATCCGCTCCTGCGCCGCCCGCTCAGCCTTTGCCATATCGACCACAAGCAGGGGCAATGCACGATCATTTACCGCCAGGAAGGGAAAGGCACGGCGCTCCTTACGCAAAAACAGCCGGGCGATGTGGTCGATGTGCTCGGCCCGCTCGGCAACGGCTTTCCGCTCGAGGCCGCGCCGGCGGGCGGCCGGGCGCTGCTAGTCGGCGGCGGCATCGGCGTCCCGCCGCTCTATGAACTGGCAAAACAGCTCACGAAGCGCGGCGTTGAAGTGGTGAGCGTTCTCGGGTTTCAAACGAAAGCGGCGGTCTTTTACGAACAAGAATTCGCCTCGTTCGGCGAGACGTATGTCGCCACCGATGACGGCTCGTATGGAACAGCCGGGCGCGTCACCGATGTGATCGAAGCGCGCTCGCTCGAGTTTGACGTCTTATACGCCTGCGGCCCGAAGCCGATGCTTCGGGCGCTTGCGGAACGGTTTCCGAACCGGCCGGTGTACTTGTCGCTGGAAGAGCGGATGGGCTGCGGCGTCGGGGCGTGTTTCGCCTGCGTCTGCCATGTGCCGGGAAGCGAGACGGCGTATAAAAAAGTATGCAGCGACGGCCCGGTGTTTCGGGCCGGGGAGGTGGTGTTATGAACCGGCTGGCGGTCGAACTGCCGGGTCTTTCGCTCAAAAACCCGATCATGCCGGCGTCCGGCTGTTTCGGGTTTGGCCGCGAGTACGCCAAATTTTATGATTTAAGCGTGTTAGGCGCCATTATGATCAAAGCGACGACAAAAGAGCCGCGCTTCGGCAACCCGACGCCGCGGGTGGCAGAAACGCCGGCTGGGATGTTAAACGCCATCGGCCTGCAAAACCCCGGCCTTGACAAAGTGCTCGCAGAAGAACTGCCGTGGCTTGAACAGTTTGACGTGCCGATCATCGCCAACATCGCCGGCTCGACGGTGGAAGAGTACGTCGAGGTAGCCGAAGCGATTTCCAAAGCGCCCAACGTCCATGCGTTAGAGCTCAACATTTCCTGCCCGAACGTGAAAAAAGGCGGCATCGCGTTCGGCACCGTGCCAGACGTAGCCGCTGAACTGACGCGGCTTGTCAAAGAAGTGTCCGCCGTGCCGGTCTATGTGAAGCTGTCGCCGAACGTCACCGACATCGTGGCGATGGCGAAAGCGATTGAACAAGCGGGCGCCGATGGGTTGACGATGATCAACACGCTCGTTGGCATGCGCATTGACATAAAAACAGGCCGGCCGATTTTGGCCAACGGCACCGGCGGCTTATCCGGCCCAGCGGTCAAGCCGATCGCCATTCGCATGATTTATGAGGTGAGCCAAGCGGTGTCGATTCCGATCATCGGCATGGGCGGCGTGCAGTCGGCGGAAGACGTGCTGGAGTTTTTCTACGCCGGCGCGAGCGCGGTTGCGGTCGGAACGGCCAACTTCGTCGATCCGTTCGTCTGCCCGACGATCATCGCCGAACTGCCGGCGCTGTTGGATGGACTCGGAATTGGCCACATTTCCGAATGCATAGGGAGGAGCTGGAAGACCGGTGCACACGCCGTTCATTGTCGCGCTTGATTTTCCGTCGAAGCGAGAAGTCGAAGCCTTTTTGCGGCCGTTTGCGGGAACGCCGCTGTTTGTCAAAGTCGGCATGGAGCTGTACTATCAGGAAGGGCCAGGCATTGTCGCGTTTTTAAAAGAACAAGAACATGCCGTCTTTTTAGACTTAAAACTGCATGATATCCCCAATACCGTGAAAAAGGCCATGAAAGGGCTCGCCCGCGTCGGCGCCGATTTGGTGAACGTCCACGCCGCCGGCGGCCGGCGCATGATGGAAGCCGCCCTGGAAGGGCTTGACGCCGGCACGCCAAGCGGCATGAGGAGGCCGCTCTGCATCGCCGTCACCCAGCTGACGAGCACGGACGAGCGGATGTTGCGGGACGAGCTGTGGATTTCCCGCCCGCTTGCGGACACGGTCGCCCATTACGCCGCCTTGGCGAAAGAGAGCGGGCTTGACGGCGTTGTCTGCTCGGCGAAAGAAGCGGCGCTCATTAAAGAACGGTGCGGCGCCTCGTTTCTCGCTGTCAGCCCGGGCATCCGCTTTGCCGATGATGCGGCGCACGACCAGGTGCGCGTCGTCACCCCGGGGCTCGCCCGCGAGCTCGGCGCCGACTACATCGTCGTCGGCCGCAGCATCACCCGCGCCGCGGATCCGCTTGAAGCGTACAACCGCTTGCAACACGAATGGAACGGAGGAGAGAGAGAATGAAACACGACATCGCCGCCAAATTGCTTGAAATCGGGGCGGTCGCCCTGCAGCCGAACGAACCGTTTACATGGTCCTCGGGCTTGAAATCGCCCATTTATTGCGACAACCGCCTGACGCTCGCTTACCCCGACGTGCGCCGCACGATCGCCGACGGCCTCGCCGAGCTCATCCGCACCCATTTCCCCGAAGCGGACCTCATCGCCGGCACAGCGACCGCCGGCATCCCGCACGCTGCCTGGGTGAGCGAACGGCTTGATCTGCCGATGTGCTACGTCCGCAGCCAAGCAAAAGCGCACGGCAAGGGGAAACAAATCGAAGGAAAAGCCGAACCGGGCCAGCGCGTTGTCGTCATCGAAGATTTGATCTCGACGGGCGGCAGCTCGCTTACGGCCGTCCGCGCCTTGAAAGAGGCCGGCTGCGACGTGCTTGGCGTCGCCGCCATTTTCACGTATGGGCTCGAAAAAGCGAAACAGGCGTTTGCCGAAGCGAATTTGCCTGCCTACACCCTCACCGACTACAACACGCTCATCGAAACGGCCGTCCGCCTTGGCGCCGTCAGCGAACATGATCTGGCGACATTGCGAAAATGGCGGGAGAATCCGGAGGAGTGGGGGGACTAAAAGCAGGGAAAGAGAAGCGTGGACCACGAAACGGTTCGCGCTTTAGTCATGGACATGGATCAAGCGGGGAGATGCCTCACTCGTCATCAGCTTCATTCCATGGGGGAAAAACGGAGTGTGACAGCGCCTAATGTCGTCAACATTTCGTGGGCTTTCTGAAAAAAATCATCAAAAACATTCATGAGCAAGTTTCGCTCACCACCAAGCATGGGGGTGTCCCAAAAGGATCGGGACACCCTTGCTCATCACCATATATCGCCACGAAACAATGAATCATGCGCAATATGTTGTATTTCGTTTGAGAGGAATGACGCTTTTGGGTCAGCCCCACAGAAAAAACGGATAGCTTGGCGTTCAAATAAAATGATCATTTACAGCATTTCGCTTAGTGGTCACGATCATCATAACAAGCAAACATTTGCAATTTTCGTCTAGGATTCTTTCTCCATTTCACCCACAAATATTTTACTCACACAAGCTTCTGGAGAAAATGAAAACCCATGTCGAACTTTGTCTGTCGAAAACGATGGATGGCAGGGAGGAGGAAAGATACAATTTTTAATAAAAGCGACAGAAATGGGGAAGGAGAGCATATGAGAAACATTCGTTTGCGACGATGGTTGGTTTGGATGATCGTATGGGCTTTGATGATGTCAAGCGTCCCGACAAAGGGACTTGCCGAAACGATCCGATCAGGGGTTGACCGTGTGGCGCCAAAAGAGGGGCCGCCAAAGGTGCCGGAAGCCCCGAAACGTCATCTCAAGCCAGGGGAAATCGTGGAGTGGCGAACTGCCAACACCAAGGTGTACGACAACGGCGATGGCACGTTTACCAAGAAGATCTACTTTGAACCTATTCATATTAAGAAAAAGAATCAAAAACTATTTGAGGAAGTATCTTCTAGCCTAACGGATAGTACCAATAATACGAATTACGTTGAAACAGAGAATACCATTTTGGAGACAAACTTTTATAAAAAAATGGTCGATGGAGAATACGCCACTTTCCATTACAATGGATATTCGATTTCTTACTCTATTTTAGAAGCATCGGGTAATGACGTACAACCGATAAAGGCGAAGGATGTTACCGCCACCTATACGAAAAAAGACAACAAAATTCTTCATAAAAACATTTTTCCGAGTATAGACTTGCAAAATATCACATTTAACGAGTCAACGAAAGAAGATTTAGTTCTTCATTCTTTTACTGGCTATCATATTTTCAAATTCCGTCTGAAAACGGATTTACATGCAGACATTCAAGACGATGGCTCCATTTTATTTACAAATAAAGAAAATGAAAAGGTTTTTGAACTGCCAAAGCCGTTTATGGTGGATTCGAATGTCGATGAACGCTCTGGTGAAGTGCAGCGCTCAGAGAATGTAACGTATGAATTACAACAGGCTGATCAAGGATATAT
Organism: Geobacillus jurassicus NBRC 107829; assembly: GCF_001544315.1. Lineage (GTDB taxonomy): Bacteria > Bacillota > Bacilli > Bacillales > Anoxybacillaceae > Geobacillus > Geobacillus jurassicus. The sequence goes on along the minus strand of NZ_BCQG01000041.1, from coordinate 7,072 downwards.
TTTAACGGTCAAAGCTGATCCGGAATGGCTGAAAGATCCTAAACGTGTATACCCTGTTTATATTGATCCGAGTACTTCCATTAATGTGTCTACCGATGCATTTGTGATGAGCGCATATCCGACAACCAACTATAGTTCCTCATCAAGTAAGTGGGACTCAGCACAGGGACAATACGTTTTGAAAGTTGGTTATTATGATGGAACAACAGGTACTTGCTATGGCTTTTTGAATCAAGATCTATCGAGCATCAAAAATATGAATGTGACGAGTGCCACATTCAATGTATATGTCACCCATTCGTATTATGCAACAACACCAACAGGTCTATGGCTAGATGTTGTCAACGGTCCATGGTCCGCGAGCACGTTAACGTGGAATAATCAACCTTCCTCCACCAACATTGGCAAGGTTGATGTCGCAAGAGACCAATGGGCGCAATTTGATGTAACGAGTACGGTAAAAGAATGGGCATCCGGGACAAAGACAAATTACGGATGGAAACTTCATACGAATGGTAATGGACAAACGTATTGGAAAAAGGTTGTCTCCACCACGAATAGCAGTTATAAACCATATTTGTCCGTTACGTATACGATACCAGTTCCAAATACGCCGACAGGAACGGCCTTCAGTAATGGGGATGGCACAGGATATATCAATTTATCATGGGATCCGGTTCCTGGTGCTACGGGTTATAAAGTTTGGATTTATAACGGGAAATCGTATGAAGCGTTTGATGTAGGAAATGTCACTTCTTGGAGTACAAAAGGGAAAAAAATCTGGCCGACCCCTTCTGAAATTAGTGCTGGAAGATACGACTTGCACCAAGATCAGTTAGGGACGGAGCTTGCTGTCGATCCTTCCCCGGTCTATCGAAATTCAGGCGGAAGCTATCCGAATAGCAAGAACTACTGGTTCCGAGTCAGCGCCATTTTCCCTCAAGGCGAAAGCGCCATGTCAGGTGCCTACATGCCAACCATTCCGAATTTGGCGAAACCATCCGCTCCGACAGGGGTAAGTTACACGAACGGAAACGGAACAGGATATATCGATTTCAAATGGAATCCAGTTCCTGGAGCAACGGGATATAAAATCTGGATTTTTAACGGTTCCTACTATGAATCGCTAGATGTCGGGAACGTCACTTCTTGGACAACGAAAAACAAAAAGTATTGGCCAACCTCCACGGAAATTAATGCAGGTAGATATAAGTTGCATTTAAACGATGGTCTTGGCACAGAATTAGCTGTTGACCCGTCCCCGGTCTATGCCAATGCAGGAACGAAATACGCAACGGCTACCAACTACTGGATTCGAGTAAGCGCCTATAACTCTCAAGGGGAAACCGTCTTTTCGGATGCGTATATGCCTAGTATTCCAGATTTGCCAGTGCCATCAGCGCCTTCTGGATTTGCTTACAGCAATCAATCGGGGAGCAACTCTGGCTATGTCATGTTAAACTGGGATAAGATTCCTGGAGCGACAGGGTATAAAGTGTGGATTTTCAATGGACTTTACTATGAAGCATTTGATGTAGGAGACGTGGACCATTGGACGACACAAAACAAAGGAATTTGGCCAACTCCGGAGGAAATCCAACAAGGGAACTCTAGTACCTTAACGTTGCATCATGATGGACAAGGATTGGAACTTCCGAAAGATCCTTCCCCAATGTATGCGAAAATGGGGACAAAATACGCTACAAGCACCAGTTACTGGTTCCGACTCAGCGCATACAATGCGGATGGGGAAACGGTATTTTCCAGCAATGCATTGACGGTGAAAATTCCGGAGGCGAATGAGTATTTAGGAAAAGAAGAGTACTGGTCCATCATTGATGTTCCGTATGGCAGCGTGAATGCCGCTACCGGTAATCTGATTATAGACGAAGACGATGTTTCGATTTCCGGAAGAGGACCGGGGCTTGGAATCACAAGAACTTACAATAGTTTATCCACATCGGTTGGATTGTTTGGAAAAGGATGGCATAGCGATGCGGAAATGAACATCGTTGCCCAAGGAAATGAAGCAAGATTTACGGATGAAGATGGCACGCTCCATATATTCACGAAATTATCCGATGGAACTTATAAAGCCCCGACAGGTGTTTACCTGGAGTTAAGCGAAACAGCCGATGAATATATACTGACGACAAAAGATCAAACGAAAATCCACTTTCAAAAAAGTGATGGCAAGTTAACCAAAATCGTGGATGGACATGGGAATGCCACTACCTATAGTTATTCTAACGGAAAGCTAGTGTCCATTACCGATGCATCAGGCAGAAAACTGAGTATTGAGTATAACGCAAGCGGCAGAATCCAGAAAATTACCGACCCAATGAATCGGGTAATCCAGTATGATTATGACAATGATTTATTAACCAAAGTGACTCAATCGAGCGGGAAAGTAACGAGATACCAATATAATGCACTTGGTCGGTTAGAGAAAGTATTGGAACCGACGCATACGGAAGCAAAACCGGTCGTTAATCAGTTCATTTATAATGGCGACAGGCTAAGCCAAGCGATTGATCCTGAAAACCGCATCTATACGATGAACTATGACCAAACAAAACGACAACTTGTCGTAACGCAACCGAATGGCCGTAAAATTCAGTATACCTTTAATGAAGCGGCGAATCCTATTCAAATCATTGAGGACGTAGATGGCTTAAACATTACAACAAGCTACGTTTATGAGGGAAATAATTTAGTAGAATCACGGGATCCGAATGATCAAAATGCAGCGAATCCTACTGAATCATATACGTATGATGCCAATGGGAATGTGTTAACGGCGAAAGATAGTTATGGTACGGAAACATACGAGTATAACAAAAATAATGATGTCATCTCCATGACAGATACGGAAGGCGATACAACCACGATTGCCTACGATGGCTTAAATCCTGTATCTGAAACCGATCAATCGGGAAAAACGTCTTCTGTATCGAAGTACGATGCCTATGGGAATATCATTGAAGAAAGCGATACATTAGGCAGCGCCGCGAATTTACTCTCTAATAGCGGCTTTGAACAAGGAATCACCGCTTGGAATCTGCTCAGTCATTATGATACTGGGCAATTACAGGAAGACACGAATGTATATAATGGATTGACCGGACGAAAAACGTTAAAAGTTATTGCGGATTCTACTTCGCCTAACACAGAATTTGGCTATGTAGCGGCTACCCAAGAAATCGCGGTGAAACCGAATACCACGTACACGTTAAGCGGGAAGATCAAAACGAATTTAACTAAAGCCAATGCCTTTTTCAATGTTCAATTCATGAATAGTCAAAATCAAACGATTTCTTGGGCGGATAATCGTTATAGCCAACTCACAGGCACAAGACCTTGGACAGAGCGGCAAGTCACGTTTACCACTCCTTCGAACGCAGCCAAAATTCGCGTCTATTTAGAAGTCGATCATAAGTCTCCAGATGCTTCCGGAGAAGCCTGGTTTGATAATGTTCAATTGGAAGAAGCGCAGGTTTCTTCCAGCTACAACCCAGTTGTAAATAGCAGCTTTGAAGGAACCGTCACGAACTGGAGCGGAACAGGCGGAAGCGTAGATAATGCAGAATCGTTTGATGGGGCTTACTCTCTCAAAGTATCGAGAACAAGTACCACGCAGTCGGCTAGTGAATATAAACAGACGGTGATCGTAGGGCAAACTTCAAGTGATACACCGATTCGCCTGACACTCACCGGTCTTTCCAAAGCGCAGGATGTCAAAGCCAACGGAACCGTGAGCGCAAGCGATTATTCCATTACGGCTAAAGTATACTTTGTGGATGGAACGACCCAAACGTATACCGCCGATTTCCCTACTGGCAATCAAGATTGGAACCGTGCCGCCGTTTCGATTCAACCTTCCAAGCCAATTGATAAAATCGACATATCCGCTGTCTTCCGTGGCAATTACACGGGAACGGTATGGTTTGACGCGATCCGGTTGATGGAAGGAAACGTGGTGACGAAAAACAAGTATGATGCCAGCGGAAATTATGTCACGGAAGAAGTGGATGAAGAAGGCTATGTGGCGAAAAAGAATTATGATGCCGTAGGAAACCTGTTAAGCGAGTACGATAAGAAAGGAAACAAGAAAGAGTACACGTATGATTTATCGGATCGCTTAAAACAGCTGTTGTTAGCAAACGGTACTTCCGTCAACTACGATTATGACTTAAATGGCAATATGACTTCAAAAGTCATTCGAACCAGCGGCGGCCAGTCTCAAACATTTGCCTATTCTTATGATGCGACCGGTAAACTCATGAAAACCGTCGGTCCGCTCAATGATGTAACAACGAATGAATATGATGCCAACGGAAATAAAATCAAAACGGTTTTGCCGAAAGGAAACACGATTCAATGGACATATGACGGGGCCGAAAGAGTCAAAACTGTTTCCTACAACAACGTCCCGTATTACGAATTTAGTTATGATAAAAATGGAAACGAACTTTCCGTTAAATATTTAAAAGACGGCACCACCAAAACGAGAACATTTGATAAAGCGAATCGGCTGGTGGAACTGTCGGACCGTGGCGGGCTGCAAAAATGGCTGTACCCAACCACATCGGATAAATTGCAGCAGTTCATGTTCTCTCATGGGTCCTTTAGTCAAACGATCAATTACCAATACAATGCATTGGATCAAAATAAGGTCGTCCAAGATGGAACGTATACGTACCGCTTTGACTATGACGAGAGAGGAAACGTTCGCACCTTCACGACAGGAAATGGGGCCGGTTCGACCTTTACGTATGATGACCGCGGCCTCGTGGAAAGCATTTCGGTCGGTACGGCGGACGGAAAAGAAATTTTATCGGAAACGTACCGTTACGATGAAAACGGCAACCGGACGAAAGTGGAATCCCCAACAGGGGAAACGACCGTCTACCGTTACGATGCCCTAGACCAATTAGTGGAAGAGCAGCTTCCAGATGGCACGAAAATCGAGTATGCCTATGACGGATTCGGAAACCGGAAGCAAATCGTGAAAACGAAAGATGGGCAGTCGACGACGACCAATGCCAATTATAACGCTGCCAATCAGCTCATTCGTTTTGGAAACGAATCGATCACATATGATGCCAACGGCAACCGGACCGAAGACGGCGAGTACCAATATGAATGGAACGAAGCCGACCAGCTTGTCTCCATCACAAGAAAAGGTGAAAGCACTCCTTTTGTGACGTACAAATATGATGAAGACGGCCGGCGCATCCAAAAGAATGTAAATGGCGTCATTACGAACTACCATTACCAAGGGGATAGCCTAAACGTTCTGTATGAAACCGATGCGAGCGGAAATGTAGTAAGATCGTATATATACGGAGAAAACGGTCAGCTCCTTGCCATGAAAAAAGGAAACGCCGCGTATTTTTACCACTATAACTCGCATGGTGATGTCATCGCCTTAACGGATGAGCAAGGAAACATCGCGGCCCGTTACCAATACGATGCGTGGGGGAACATTCTATCCCAATCCGGCGTCTTGGCTGACGAAAACCCATACCGATATGCGGGATACCAATATGACCAAGAAACGGGTCTCTATTACTTAATTGCCCGATACTACCACCCAGAGCATGGCGTGTTCCTTTCCTTGGATCCAGATCCGGGGGATGCGGATGACATTCTCACGCAAAACGGATATACGTATGCGAACAACAATCCGGTGATGCTGGTCGATCCGGATGGGCACTTCTTCTGGTTTGTAGTTAACGCTGGGTTTGCGGCGTACGATGGGTATAAGGCGTATAAAACCGGAAGAGGATGGATGTATGTCGCTAAAAAAACGGCTCTTGGCGCGGTTGGTGGAGGAAAATTAAAACTTGTCAGACATACAGGGAAAAGCCTTAAATTTGTGTGGCTTCTTGGTAAAAATCCTAAAAAACATCGGACTAGGATTAATACCGATTTGCCTGGTGGTAAAGCTGTAGCTAAAAGTATATTTAGGCACTTAACGAAAGGGAAAAAAGTCATTCAAAAAAGAGATGGAAATTCTGTGAGAAGGTATACCCCTGACAATAAATATCAAATTCGATATAAAAAGCGAAAAGACGGAACATGGAAGATTAATCTAGATTTAAAACGCGGCGGAGTTTATGAGGATATACATTTTTAAAAAGGAGGGGTTCAATTGTCATCGGTACCACATTACCTTATTCCGATCCAAACAAAGCTTGATGATTTACGTAGTATTTCTCAATCACAACATATAAGAGTATTCATAAGTTCTTCAGATTTGGATCCTGATTATCGGGAAGCTTTTAGCTGCATGCAAGTCGTATTACAGGTGAATCATCATGAATTTTATGTAGTGACGGCGGAACAAACGGAAATCGCTTATAAAGCAGAGATTGACCATCTTTTAATTGTAAAGGAAAAAGAAGTACCAAAATTACAATCGTTTAATCCTAAAGAGAAACTAGAGTTTATTCAAATAAAAGAAATGCAATCTCAAAATGGATTTCAGCTTATTACTTTTTTGGAGGATGCATACTATTGTAAAACGAACTCCAATGAGCTAGATTTTACTTTTGAGGCAGGGACAGCCCTTATGTTAGCCAATAATGATGAAAAACTTTTAATTAGCCTTGGAAATACTCCGTATGTGCTCCTTGCGACCTCAAACATCGAAGATATTGATAAGATTTTATTAAAAAAGGAGTTAAAACCTTATACATTAGTGATGAAGCCTATCATTTAAAAAGAGGAAGCGATCTTTTTGTTAAACTCGATGATAAAATCGTAAGAAGGGCTTCCAAGTGTTTCTTGGTCAGAGGTTATCCCAGTGTTTCGGGGATAACCTCTTTTTGTTATATCAAAATACGACGAAGACGGCCGCCGCATTCAAAAGAACGTAAATGGTGTTGTGACCAACTACTATTATCAAGGCGACAGCCTCAACGTCTTGTATGAAACCGACACAAACGGAAATGTGGTACAATCGTATGTATACGGAGAAAACGGTCAGCTCCTTGCCATGAAAAAAGGAAACGCCGCGTATTTTTACCACTATAACTCGCATGGTGATGTCATCGCCTTAACGGAT
>NZ_BCQG01000040.1 GCF_001544315.1 Geobacillus jurassicus NBRC 107829 | reverse complement strand
CCCCATCCATGTTTTGTTTGACTGTTTGGTGCAAATCCGCTAACAAAAATACATTAGGAAGGCGCTGATGCCGCAGCGCTTCTTCATAAAGACAATAGCTGTTTTTGCCTTTTCGTTTCGCCTCCATGGCGGCCATGTCCGCCTGGCGGATGGCCGTGTCCACATTGGCTTGCTCACCGTCGAAAAGAGCGATGCCGATGCTGGCCGTTATAAAAATGGTTTGTTCGGCGAGTGGAAACGGCTGGGCGATGAGCGAAAGCAAGTCTTCCGCTATGGTTGATGCTTCTTGGTGCCCGGCGACTGGCGCGAGCAACACGATGAATTCATCTCCGCTCATATGGGCAGCGATGCCATGGGGGCGGACGCGCTCACGCAGCCGAGCGGCCGTCTGTTGAAGCAGCTTGTCGCCGATATGATGGCCGAGCGAATCATTAATATATTGAAAGCCGTCTAAATCAATATACAAAATGGCGCCGTGTTGTTTCGTTTCTTTTAGTTTCAGCAGCGTTGCCCCGGCGAGTTGCAAAAATCGCCGCCGATTCGGCAATCCGGTGAGCTCATCATAATGGTAATGGAACAGGGAATCATACAGCCGCCTGTTTTCTTCGAGCGCTTTCCTTGTTCCCTCATGTTCCATGGCGAGGCTCGCGAGCGATGACAGCGCCGACATAATCTCCATATCTTCCGGTTCCGGTTCGCGCTCGGTCGGATAGTAAAACGCCAGCGTTCCGAGCACATGGCCGGATGACGAGAGAATGGGCATGGACCAGCAAGCTCTCAACCCGTGCGCCAACGCCAATTGCGCATAAGACGTCCAGCGGGGGTCATTTGCCACATTGCTTGCAATCACGATCTCTTTTTGATAGGCGGCCGCGCCGCACGATCCAGATTGCGGCCCGATTTCGATTCCATTCATGGCTTCGATATAAGCGGATGGCAAGCTTGGCGCTGCTCCATGGTAAAGGCGTCGCCCGTTGTCATCGGCAAGCAAAATCGAACAAACGGTCGGAGGCCGCAACGCTTCAGCCGCCTTGGCAATGGACGTGAGAATGGCATCGAGCGGCTCGTGTTTGGCGATTTGTCTCAAAATGTGAGTCTGTTCAGCGAGCAGCCGCTCCGCATGCGTTTCAGCGGTCATGTCAGAGCACGAGACGAGGAGGAACGGCGTACCGTTCAATGCTTTCCAACGCATATGCACGCGAACAGGGCATAATTTGCCGGTTTTATGCACCGTTCTGGCCGTGAATGTGCGAACCGCTTCATCGGTCGGTTGAGGAAGCAAGTGGGCGAGGGACGCCCAGTCGTCAGGATGGAAAATGGTTTGAAATGGGGCACCGATGAGCTCAACCCGATCGTAGCCCAACGATGCACCGGCATAGTCATTCATATCGGCAATTACTCCATGTTCATTAACCACCCATTGCACAGCAGGCATAAAAAAATAAAGGGCCCCATAATGCGTCATGATCGACTGCTTATCCATGCGGAAGCAATCCTCCAATCTGCAAAGAAAATATGTACACTATAATTTTACCATGTTTTTGTCTATTTTTGTCGAATGATCATTGTATTTTTTCGCTGATTGTGCAAAAAGATGAACACGGTGCATGGCTCTCTCCCCGGCACTTTGTTTAGTCGAGGGATTTATCCGTAAAATTTTAACAAAACATTGTTCTAAATAATCATTTATCAGCGCTAGCTTTTCGCCTACTCTAGGGGCGAGTGAATGGCGGCAACACCTCCGAACAGACGGGCGTGGTTCAATAGTAAAGACCGTTGTCACTGAGGGGAATGTGTGGTAGGATAAGAAGAAATAGCATACGTCTTATCAAGAGTGGGCGAGAGAACGGGCTTGATGACCCCACAGCAACCTGCCGCCGGCAAGGTGCTAACACCCGCAAAGCGGTTTCGCTTTGGATGATAAGAATGGCTCATGACCCCCTTCGCATCATTCCGAGGCGAAGGGGGTTTTTGATTGATGGGAGGTGAGAGAAACGGTGGCGGAACTTTATTCTCTCCGCGCCTGCATGGTGTCGCACTTGCCGGCCGCGGCGTTCGCTGTTCATGTGATGCGCTGTGTGCAGGCGGAGCTCATTCAGTTGGACCCGCAAGCGGTGGTGCATGTCGACCGCGGGGATGGCTATAGCCATCTATATGGGGAGACGCAAGCAACGACATTTTCCATTTTGCTGACGAATGCCTAGGCGGATGAGCGGAAGTTAGAAGGGCCGTACGCCCTTGATCGCTACATATGGGCGGAGCTCGGGAAAAAAGGGATTTTCCCTGCGCGCATGACGCCGTATTTACGGGCGGTGTTTTCAAGTCCATAATGGAAAGGGAGAGCGAGCAATGGCAGTTAAAAAGTTCGAGCATGTCGGCATTCAAGTGAAAGACATCGAGGCATCGAAGGAGTTTTACCAAAACGTCGTCGGCCTTGAGCTGTTAAGCGAGATGATCCATACGAACGGAACGATGAAACTGGCGTTTTTAGGAATTGACGGCTCGATCATCGTCGAGTTGATCGAAGGGTACAACCCGGATTTGCCGACGGAAGGAAAAGTGCACCATGTGGCGTTTACGGTGGAAGGCATCGAGCAAGAGAAAGAACGGCTTCAATCGCTAGGCGTCCCGCTTGTTTGGGACGACATTACGACGCTTCCGAACGGGGCGAAATATTTGTTTTTCCTTGGCCCGGATGGGGAATGGATCGAGTTTTACGAGCCGGCGCAATAATTGAACAAACGGCAGGCGGCCCGCTGTTTCGGCCGCCTATGAATTTGCCGTCTGGCTGCCTCGTTCGGCAAGGCCTGTGGCTTATTGCTATGTTCGGGCTCGCCGTCTTCCTGATGCAATGATATACTAGAAAAAGAGAGGGGGAGGATCAAGTGGAAGAAACGATCGTTCACGCCATTCAAGACGACTATCCGGATGAATTCGCCTGGTGCTACGGCTGCGGGCGATTGAACGAGCAAGGCCATCACTTCCGCACCGGTTGGCAAGGGGACAAAACGGTGACCGTCTATACACCGCGCCCGGAACATACGGCGATCCCCGGGTTTGTGTACGGCGGGCTGATCGCCTCGCTCATCGACTGCCACGGCACCGGGTCGGCGGCGCTTGCGTTGCATCGGAAAAACGGCCATGAACCAGGGAGCGGGGAAACGCCGCCGCGCTTTGTCACGGCGTCGCTTCACGTTGATTTCGTCAAGCCGACGCCGCACGGTGTGCCGCTTGTCGCCGTCGGCACCGTGACGGAGATTCATCCGAAAAAATGGAAAGTTGATACGGAAGTGTTCGCTAACGGCGAACTGTGCGCCCGCGGCCAAGTCGTGGCCGTCGTCATGCCGAAAACGTTTGTCCGTGCGTAACAAGCGACGAAAAGCGCCGGAGAGAGGTTTTTTGACAGCGCTTTCTCCGGCGCTTGGCCACTGATTGAAAACGGCTGTGCCTGCCTCGTTTCGCCATGCGCTTGCCTCTCATGATCACCTCTGCCGCTGCTGTTTCTCCCCGTCGAGTTCAAGGAAGACGATGTGCAAAAACGCTCTTTCCTTCGAAGATCCATCATCTTCACGGTTTGTCCATGATCAGCACTGACGATGTGGCGCTCGCCACGTCTTTGCCGTTTTGCCGCACGATGGCGGTCACATAAGCGACGGTTTTCCCGAACTTTTCCACCCTAGCCTCGATTTCGGCTTCCCCAGCCGCTGCCGGGCGGTGAAATGTCGTCTGCAAGTTGATGGAGGCGTGCATTTGGTCATCGCGAAGCAAGGTCGTCACCGCATAAGCCATGAGAATGTCCGCCGCCGCTCCGACAAATCCGCCCATAATCACCCCGTTGCCGTTGAGAAGCGATTCGCTGATCGCCCATACGCCTTTCGCATAGCCGTCTCGGGCTTCCGTCAAGCGGACGCCAAGCGACTTGTCGCATGGCGGCGGCGCGCTTTGACCGGCGATGACGTCGTGCAAGTTGGTCATTGGCTTCATCTGGAACACCCTTTCTGTTGTCAATCATGTTTTTTTATTCGCCAAACGGCGGCGATTTCCTCTTTTCACGTCCGTGAGGAGGAGAACGGCAAAGCGGCAGCGAAAGAAACAAGAAGCTGATGATGGAAAGGAGATGGTCTCATGTATCAACCGCCAGACGCTGGACGTTGGACGGGGCGGATTGACAGCGTGAGCGATGAGCGGGCGTTTCGCCTTCATCAGCGCATTCGCTTGCTCGATTTGTCGCAGCCATTGGAGCCGGTGGAACGAGCGGCGGCATTCATTGGGTTTGCATGCGACGAAGGAGTGCGCCGCAACCAAGGCCGCCAAGGGGCGAAAGAGGCTCCGGCCGCCATTAAAGCGGCGCTGGCGCGGCTGCCTTGGCATCTTCCGGAAGGGGTGGTCGTCTATGACGCAGGCGATGTCGTTTGCGTTGATGAACAGCTCGAACAAAGCCAGGCGGAACTTGGAACGATGGTCGCCCGCCTGTTGCGAAGCGGCATTACGCCTATTGTGATCGGCGGCGGCCATGAGACGGCGTACGGCCATTATTTAGGCGTTCGCGAAGCGATCGGTCCAGCGTCAATGATCGGCATCATCAACATTGACGCCCATTTCGATTTGCGTCCATACGATGACGGTCCGACATCGGGGACGATGTTTCGGCAAATATTGGATCAAGACGACCGAGCCAGCTACTTCTGCCTTGGCATTCAGCGTCTCAGCAACACAGCGGCGCTGTTTGCGGCGGCCGAGAAGTACGGCTGCCGGTACATGATGGAAGACGAGCTGACCGCAGGGCCGATTGAGGCCGCCTATGCACAAATCGAGGAGTTTGCCTCGAAGCACGATGCCGTGATGTTCACCATTTGCATGGACGCCATCAGCGCCGCGGCTGCGCCGGGAGTGAGCGCGCCGTCGCCGTTTGGACTCGCTCCGTCTTTGGCGCGCGCTCTCATCCGCCGAATCGTCTCCCATCCGAACACCGTCAGCGTCGACCTTTGCGAAGTCAATCCGCTCTTGGATGAAGGCGGAAAAACGGTGGCGTTGGCCGCCGCCTTTTGCATGGAAGCGCTCCTTCATTTTCAACGCTTGCAGCTAGGGCGGTGAGAACGTGAAATTGGTTATTGCCGAACGGGACGACAAGGAACGGGAAGCGATCCGCTGGCTCGTTTCCGCGTATTCGCTGCCAATCGAGCAGGTGTACACGGCGGCCACCGTGGAGGAGATGATGGCTCTTCTTGAGCGGGAGGCGCCGGAGCTATTGTACGTCGAACTGGATATGATTCCATATGAACGATGGCCGAAGGCGACATCCCGCGTCCGTCTGTTTTGCCAACGCGTCATTGCCGTGACCGCCGAGGCGACATTTGCGCGGGCGAAGCAAGCCATCGACTGGCAGTGCGTCGATTTGCTCGTCAAGCCGCTCGAGCCGGCGAAGCTAAAGCAAGCGCTGAGGACGGCGGCTTCGCTTTCCGTCTGCGGGCGCTCGAGCCTGCCAGCGGGTTTTGACGGCCATCACGGCGACTACCGCGCATTATTTTACGATGACCCCGCCGCAGCTTCCACCCATGTATGGCTTGTGCAAGCGGAACAGCCTGCCTTGTCTCAAGAAGTGATCCGCTTTTTAACGAACTATCCGTTTCGCGGACGGGCGCGGGTATTGCCGCTTACCCAGATGGCAGTTTGCCTGCTTCCCGATTTGCCGGGCGACGGGAAAGAAGAGGCATGGAAGCTGTTGCGCGATTGGGAGGAAGAACATCATGAGCCGCTCGCGGTAGTCGTGATGCCGCCTGATGCCAAGCAAACGGTGCGTGCGCAATACCAAGCGGCCCGCCGGCTGCTGGAGACGACGTTTTTCATCGGCTACCGGCAAGTGATCGCTCCCGCTTCGGAATACGAACAGTGGCGCGAGCTCGATCCGTTTTTGACGCCCGAGGAGCAGCGGCAATGGATCGAGATGTTGGAGCGGTTCGACCACGAACGAGTGAAGCGATGGCTGCAGCGCGAGTTTTGGCATCGGTCGCCGCCGTTTCCGAGCCCGGAGATGGTGCGGACGCGGCTTACGAGCATTTTGGCGCAAATCCGCCGGTTTATGAAAACGTACGGCCTTGACCGCGGCGAGACCGAGCGGGAGTATATGTACATCTTTAAGGAAATTTTATACAATACTGTCTTATACAGGATCGTCCAAGAATTGATTCTGTTTTTATACCGGCTGCTCTATGAGGCGAAACGGGCCGAGGAAGACGCGCGCGTCGACGCCGTGGAGCGCGGCCTCCGTTATATGGAGGCGCATTTTCGCGATCCGTCGTTGACGCTTGAGAAAGCGGCCGCCGCCGCCGGGCGCAGCCCCGCGTATTTCAGCCATTTGTTGTCAACGAAGCGTGGCGTGACGTTTCGCCAATGGTTGACGAACCGGCGGCTCGAGGAAGCGAAACGGCTGCTTCGGCAGACGGATTTGTCGATCAAAGAAATCGCCGAACAAACCGGGTTTCGCACCGCCCATTATTTGACCCGCGTCTTTAAAGCAGAAATGAACCAGACGCCAACTGCCTACCGCGATGAACAACGGCTGAAACCGTCATCGCCGCGGTAGGCGGTTTTTTTCGAAAGAAATGGACATATATCGAAAAAAACGGACAGATGAAACAGAAAGAAAATTGAAATTTCTAAAAAATCGGATCATCTTTAAAAGACGAGAATCTATCTCCGACCTCTCGGCTTCTTTTACAATCAAAAGCAAAGAGGAAAAAGGAGAGGATGACGATGACGAGCAAACGGACAGTCCAACCGCTTGCGGGAACAAAGCGGCGGGCGAAAGGATGGATTCAAGAAGCGGCGCTTCGCATGTTACACAACAACTTGCATCCCGATGTCGCTGAACGGCCGGATGAGTTGATCGTCTACGGCGGCATCGGCAAGGCGGCGCGCAACTGGGAATGTTACGAGGCGATTGTGGACACCCTGCTTCGTTTAGAAAACGATGAAACATTGCTCATCCAATCCGGCAAGCCGGTGGCGGTGTTTCGCACGCACCCGGACGCCCCGCGCGTGCTGATCGCCAACTCCAACCTCGTGCCCGCATGGGCGACGTGGGACCATTTCCATGAGCTTGACAAAAAAGGATTGATCATGTACGGGCAAATGACGGCCGGAAGCTGGATTTACATCGGCAGCCAAGGGATTGTCCAAGGGACGTATGAAACGTTTGCCGAAGTGGCGCGCCAGCACTTTGGCGGCACGCTGGCCGGGACGATCACCTTAACTGCTGGCCTTGGCGGCATGGGCGGGGCGCAGCCGCTTGCCGTGACGATGAACGGCGGCGTTTGCCTCGCCATTGAAGTCGATCCGGCCCGCATCCAGCGCCGCCTTGACACGAAATACCTCGACACGATGACTGACAGCCTGGAGGCGGCGCTCGAGATGGCGAAACAGGCGAAGAAAGAGAAAAAAGCGCTCTCGATCGGCCTTATCGGCAATGCGGCCGAGGTGCTGCCGCGTCTCGTCGAAATGGGATGGATTCCGGACGTATTGACCGACCAGACGTCCGCCCACGACCCGCTAAACGGCTACATCCCGGCTGGTCTTACGCTTGAAGAAGCGGCCGAGCTGCGGGCGCGCGATCCGAAGCAGTACATCGCCCGCGCAAAACAGTCGATCGCCGCGCATGTGCGGGCGATGCTCGCGATGCAAAAGCAAGGGGCGGTGACGTTTGACTATGGCAACAACATCCGCCAGGTGGCGAAAGACGAAGGGGTCGAGGACGCTTTTTCCTTCCCGGGCTTTGTGCCGGCCTACATCCGTCCGCTCTTTTGCGAAGGAAAAGGGCCGTTCCGCTGGGCGGCGCTCTCGGGGGACCCTGAAGACATTTATAAAACCGATGAAGTTATTTTGCGCGAATTCAGCGACAATGAACGTCTTTGCCATTGGATCCGCATGGCGCGGAAACGAATCAAGTTCCAAGGGCTGCCGGCGCGCATTTGTTGGCTCGGCTACGGCGAGCGGGCGAAATTTGGCAAAATCATCAACGACATGGTGGCCAAAGGCGAGCTGAAAGCGCCGATCGTCATCGGCCGCGACCATTTGGATTCCGGCTCGGTCGCCTCGCCGAACCGGGAGACGGAAGGAATGAAAGACGGAAGCGACGCCATCGCCGACTGGCCGATTTTAAACGCGCTGTTGAATGCCGTCGGCGGCGCAAGCTGGGTGTCGGTTCACCACGGCGGCGGCGTCGGCATGGGCTACTCGATTCACGCCGGCATGGTCATCGTCGCCGACGGCACGAAAGAGGCGGAAAAACGGTTGGAACGCGTGTTGACAACCGACCCGGGGCTTGGCGTCGTCCGCTACGCCGATGCCGGGTATGAGCTTGCCATCCGGACGGCGAAAGAAAAAGGCATCGATATGCCGATGCTGAAGTAGAAAGGGGAGAGCCACATGCGCCCGCTTTTCATTCGCCGCGCCCGTCAGCTCGTCACGCTGGCGGGGGGCTCCGCGGCCCCGCTTGTAGGAGAGAAGATGAGCAACCTTGCGATCATCGAAAACGGCAGCGTCTGGATCGAAAACGGCACGATCGTTGCGGTCGGTCCAGACGATGAACTCGTCCGCCGTTTTGCTGATCGGCTTGCCGAAGCAGAGGTGATTGACGCACGCGGCAAAACGGTGACGCCTGGGCTTGTCGATCCGCACACCCATCTCGTTTACGCCGGCAGCCGCGAACGCGAATGGACGATGCGACTCGGCGGAGCGGCGTACATGGAGATCATGAACGCCGGCGGCGGCATCCATGCGACAACGAAGGCGACGCGCGAAGCGTCGGAAGAAACGTTGTATGAAGAAAGCAAACAGCGGCTTGATCAGTTTTTGCTTCATGGGGTCACGACCGTCGAGGCGAAAAGCGGCTACGGCTTAAGCCTTGAGCACGAAATCAAGCAGCTCGAAGCTGCTAAGCGGCTTGATGACACCCACCCAGTTGATGTCGTTTCCACCTTTCTTGGCGCCCACGCCGTTCCATCGGAATGGAAGCACGACCCGGATGAATACGTCCGCCTCATCATCAACGAAATGATTCCCGAAGTGAGCCGGCGTGGGTTGGCCGAGTTCAATGACGTCTTTTGCGAGCGCGGCGTGTTCACTCCCGATGAGGCGCGCCGCATTTTGGAAGCGGGGAAAGCGTACGGCTTGACGCCGAAAATCCATGCCGATGAAATCGAACCGTATGGCGGGGCGGAACTGGCCGCCGAAGTCGGTGCGATTTCCGCTGACCATCTGCTTCGCGCGTCGGACGAAGGAGTTCGCCGCATGGCGGAGCGCGGCGTCATCGGCGTTCTCTTGCCGGGCACGGCATTTTTCTTAATGACAAAAGCCGCCGACGCCCGCCGTTTGATCGACGCCGGCGTTCCTGTCGCCTTGGCGACCGACTGCAACCCCGGTTCATCGCCGACCGTCTCGCTGCCGCTTGTCATGAGCCTTGCCTGCCTGCATATGGGCATGACTCCCGCTGAAGCGCTGGCGGCGGCTACGATCAATGCCGCTCACGCCATCGGCCGCGCGCATCTCATCGGCAGCCTCGAGCCGGGAAAAAAGGCGGATTTGGTCATGTTCAATGTGCCGAATTATGTGCAAATCATGTACTATTACGGCGTCAACCATGCGGAGATGGTGATCAAAGGTGGAAAGGTGGTGGTGAAGGAAGGCAAGGTGTACATCTGAAGGAGGAGTGGTCTTTCGTCGAGGCGTTTGGTGACCGGGAGCGGTTATGCTTCCGGCCGCGCTGTCGTCTTTAGCCTGTAGAAGAACAATGGGGGTGGAGGAAAATGAAAGCGAATACAAATATGGCACCATCCGTGCCGACGCCAACGCCGGCGAGCGGTGCATGGAAGTTTTTCGTTTACAGTGCCATCGGGATTTTCGTGTTTTTCGTCCCCGTGTGATCGGAAGCACATCGTCCATTTTGCTCGATCACATCGTGACATGGATTCGCTCACAGTTTTCAGCACTTGTTCCGTATTATGCACTCATTGTTATCATGTTAGGAGCAATTTATCCATTTTACAAGAAGACATGGAACAAAGATGCGGTGACGGCGGTTTTTTCGATCTTGAAGGTGCTCGGACTGATCGGGCTGTTGCTCGCTGAATATACGCCATTGTTTGACTGGTTGGGCTGTTTATTCTATCCATTCACCCTTCTCTTGCAAATTCCCGAGCCGCTGTTGGCGGCGAAAGCATCGGCCATTGAAATCGCGGAAATGTTTTTGCCGGCTTTGCTTGTCACCGAAGCTCCACTTGTCACGAAATTCATTATTGCTGTCGTATCCGTATCGGCGATCCTATTCTTTTCCGCTGTCATTCCATGCATTTTGTCTACGGAAATTCCGCTCAGCTTGCCGAGGCTGCTTGTCATTTGGTTCGAGCGGACCGTATTGACGCTCATCCTCACCGCTCCGCTTGCGTACTGGCTGCTTTGACAATGAGTTGGCGCCTGGACAGAAGGGGGTTATGTTCCTTTCATCTTGGGAATAAGCGAGGAGAACCCGACTTCTAAGCGATAGCGAAAGTCGGGGAGGAATCGCTAAAAATATGATATCATTAAATTAGTGAAAGGTGGTGAAAATGTGAAACATTTGCTAGTCATCGTAATCCTTTTTTCTTTATCCGCATGCAGTATATGGGAAAAGAATGAAAAACAAGCCCAAAATTCTGAATCTACAGCTTCGGTAAAAGAGATGAGTGATATTGAAAAAATACCTGTTAAAATAGATCAAAAAGTAATCAGTCATATCAATTGGGAAGTAAGCCCGGTTTTTCAATCTGGAAATTATAAAATGCGCGGAGTACCAAACAAAGTGGGTTTCATTGATGAACCGTTTATAGCAAACAAAGATAGCAAATACATGTGGCATTTCTGGGGGGACTCCATTCCAGAAGGAAAGCTGACAATCGTTGCAGTGAAAAAAGGCAGCAACGATATAGCTCCTGCGTTAACACTAGACGGAAAAACCGTTTGGACAACGGGAGTTCCAGGAGGTCCGAATAATGGTGCAGACGCACATATACCATCAAATATGAGGTTGGTTGAATCTGGAAAATGGGCGTTGCTCGTCTATCTTGGAAAAACGTACTGGGATTACGTTGTAATCGACGTAAATTGAACGCTCTCCCACTTACGCTCACGCTGGGAAGTGGCGGTCTTCTCGGTTCGAGATGACAAAATAACAAGTGAAGCCAAAGGTGTTGCCGCACCTTCGGCCCCCGCAATAGACGGTTCCCATAAAGGGGATCGGCGCGAGCAGAAGGAAATAATCCGCCTAAGCGCCTCGTTAACTTAAGGGTGGATTATTTCTTTTGATTGTGCGACAGTATTGAAACCATGCGACTTGCGAAAAAACATCAATGCTTCAAATACTGTCATCGGCATCACCCCCTTCCAAATCAGGGGTAGCTGATCCACCCTTAAGTTGCCGTACTATTGCCTTCCTCATTATACCACATATTCATATAATAAGAGATTGCTTTTTTACTATGTCTAAAAGCCTGTCCACCCCCGAGGACAGGCTTTTACATCGTTTCCCGCTGTTGCTTTAACAAATCGCGAATCTCCGTCAGCAATTCCTCCTCCTTTGTCAGCGTCGGTGCCGTTTCTTTGACCTCTTCCTGCTTCTTCATTCGTTCGTACAACGTATTGATCAGTTTGACAAACAGGAAGATGGAGAAAGCGATGATCAAAAAATCGACGACCGTTTGAATAAACGCCCCGTATTTCACTTCGGCCTTGCCGACTTTCCACGACAGGTCACTGAAATTAACGCCGCCTAAAATTAAGCCAACGAGCGGCATGATGATGTCATTGACGAGCGAGGAGACGATTTTGCCGAACGCTCCCCCGATAATGACCCCGACGGCCAAATCGATGACATTGCCGCGGACGGCGAATTTTTTAAACTCGTTCCACATGCCAATCTCCTTCCTAAGAAAGTGCTCGTCTGCATTATACCCGATCAGCCGCTGAGGTGAAACATTTGTAGTTTAAATCATAGAAAATCAATAAGTTTTATAGTATTATAAAGTAGGTGAACAAAATGGAAAAGGGGGATGATGCATCATGGAGTTGACCGCACAACAACGAGACGTTCGCGCGAAACAAGCAGCGAACGCCCCGAAACATCCGACTGCGTGGATTATTGCGGTTTCCTGCCTCATCTTGATCGGCGGAACGTTGTTCTTATATAGCCGCGTTTCTTGGCAACAGGCGCTTTTGTACG
The DNA here is from genome assembly GCF_001544315.1 of Geobacillus jurassicus NBRC 107829. Lineage (GTDB taxonomy): Bacteria > Bacillota > Bacilli > Bacillales > Anoxybacillaceae > Geobacillus > Geobacillus jurassicus. The sequence continues at coordinate 21,193 of NZ_BCQG01000040.1, read as the reverse complement.
TGTTAGGGGCGTTTGGTGGATTTGTATTGTACCAGGCGCATTTTGGCTTTACCTCGGCATGGCGGAAATTCATTTTGTACCGTCAAGGGGAAGGCATTCGGGCACAGATGATCATGATGGCTGTGGCCAGCGCGCTGTTTTTGCCGCTGCTCGTGAAAGGGTCCGTTCTTGGGCACCCGGTGTCAGGTTATGTATTTGGTGTCGGGGTATCGGTCATCGTCGGCGCCTTCCTGTTTGGCATCGGCATGCAGCTTGGCGACGGCTGCGCCTCGGGGACGTTGTACCATATCGGCGGGGGCGATGCAAACGGCATTGTGACGCTCATCGGGTTCATCGCTGGCTCAGTCATTGCGACGGCCCACTTTGACGTGTGGGCGAAGATGCCGCAATTGGAGCCGTTCTCGTTCATTGGCGAGTTCGGCGCCTTGGGAGGGTTTTTGCTTCAGTTGGTTTTGCTGGCAGCGGTCTACTATGTGGTGACCGTGGCGGAAAAACGGCGCTATGGCCAACTCGTTGCTACATCGCTTGAGAATCGTCATGGCTGGAAAGCGATTTACAAAGGGCCATGGTCGCTTCTGGTTGGGGCGTTGCTTTTGGCGGCCACGAACGCACTTGTGCTGATGATTAGCGGTAAGCCGTGGGGCATTACATCCGCTTTCGCCCTTTGGGGCGCGAAGTTCGTGCAGCTGTTTGGCGTCGATCCGACCGCTTGGGCGTACTGGCAAGATGAAGCAAAACGGCAGGCGCTCGCGAATCCACTCTACTACGATACAACGACCGTGATGGACATCAGCTTAATGGTCGGCGCCTTATTGGCGGCAGCGCTGGCGGGCCGCTACACAAAGCCGATTCAGTGGAAGCGTCCGACGCGCATGACGATCGGCGCGCTCATTGGCGGTTTAATGATGGGATACGGCGCCCGGCTGGCGTTCGGCTGCAACATCGGCGCGTATTTCGGCGGCATTGCGTCATTCAGCGCCCACGGCTGGGCGTGGTTTGTCTTTGCTTTCCTCGGCAGCCTGATCGGCGTCAAACTGCGTCCGTATTGCGCGTACAAAAACTAAACGTCCGAAAATCGGCATCCCGTCGTTTTGACGGGGTGCCTTCTTTATGCCGTTCTTGCCAGTCGGTATGTGGTACAATGGGTGGTGAGGCTTCGAAGCGTGCAGCTGTCCGCTTTTTTGAAATCGTTTTCTCTGTTTGGGAAGAGGCGGGATCGCGCGGCTGTGATCATTGGAAGGGAGGGGAAAGGCATGGGGAAAGCGGCATCGATCGTCTGCATCGGCGGGGCGAACGTCGACCGAAAGGCGCGGTTGCTCACTCCGTTTCGGCTCGGCACGTCCCATCCCGTCGCCACGACGCAAACCGCGGGCGGGGTGGCGAGAAACATCGCCGAAAACCTGGGAAGGCTCGGCCAAGCTGTTTCGCTCGTCAGCACCGTTGGCGACGACCAGGACGGACAGTGGCTCATTGACGTGACGAGTCGGTACGTGGATTCACGGCACATCGTGCGAACGTCAAAAGCGAACACCGGGATGTATACAGCAGTGCTCGATGAACGCGGCGAGATGGTCCTCGCCTTGGCGGATATGGCGATTTATGATACAGTGGGAAAAGAGTGGATAAAGCAGCGGTGGTCTGAACTCGGCCCGATGACCGCCGTCGTGCTTGATGCGAATTTCCCTGCGGATATCCTTTCGTGGGTGATCAAACAGTGCCGGCAAGAGGATGTGTTGCTTTGTGTCGTGACCGTGTCCGTTCCAAAAACGAAACGGCTGCCTGCCGACTTAACAGGAGTGACATGGCTTGTGACGAATGAAGCAGAGGCTATGGCGCTTGCGGGCAATGATCATTGCAGCGTGCACGAAGCGATGGAGACGCTTCTTCGCTCCGGCGCAGAGAACGTCGTCGTCACGCGCGGCGCAAACGGCGTCGCATACGCCACCAAGCAAGGGGAAACAGGGGTGATCGCGGCGCCGAAGGTTGCGGTCACCGATGCCACCGGAGCGGGCGACGCCTTTGCGGCAGGATTTTTGTATGGCGTCTTAGGCGGCTATCCGCTCGAAGCTGCCTGCCGCTTCGGGATGAGCAATGCGGCGCTTACGCTGCAAACGGCCGAAACGGTGCATCCCGCTTTGAATGAATACATGCTGCAAGCCGCCTATGCGCGGTATTTTCGCGAAGGGGGAACGAAGCGATGAATGACTTTCTCGTCTTTTCCGACGAAGTTGCCCAAGCGAAATCGGAACAACGACCGATCGTCGCTTTGGAATCGACGATCATCTCGCATGGCATGCCGTATCCGGAAAATGTGCAGACGGCGAAAGACGTCGAGCGGATCATCCGCGGCCGCGGCGCCGTGCCAGCAACGATTGCAATTTTAAATGGAAAAATTAAAATTGGATTGACAGAAGCGGAACTTGAACAGTTAGGGACAAGCCGCGATGTGGAAAAAGTGAGCCGCCGCGACTTGCCGTATGTCGTCGCCATGAAAAAACACGGGGCGACGACCGTGGCGGGGACGATGATTTGCGCTGAGATGGCCGGCATCCGCGTGTTTGCGACCGGCGGCATCGGCGGGGTGCACCGCGGCGCCGAACAGACGATGGACATCTCGGCCGACTTGCAGGAACTGGCGTGCACCAACGTCGCGGTCGTCTGCGCCGGGGCGAAATCGATTTTGGATTTAGGATTGACGCTTGAATACCTAGAGACGCACGGCGTCCCGGTCATCGGCTATCAGACGGACGTCCTGCCAGCGTTCTATTCGCGGACGAGCCCGTTTCGCGTCGACTATCGCCTCGACAGCGTGGAAGAGATCGCCCGCTTCATTGAAACAAAATGGGCGCTCGGGCTTCAAGGCGGCATTGTCGTCGCCAACCCGGTTCCGAAAGAAGACGAACTCGAGGAGTCGTATATCACTGCCATCATCGAACAAGCACTCAAAGAGGCAGAACAGCAACACATCACCGGCAAAGCGGTCACCCCGTTTTTGCTTGACCGTGTGAAAACGTTAACTGGGGGCAAAAGCTTGCAAGCGAATATCGCCTTAGTGAAAAACAACGCCGCCTTGGCGGCCGACCTTGCCCGAGAGCTTTCTTGATGCGAACGCCCCCGCCCTGATGGAAGAGCGGGGGCATGATGATGGTGGAGATGTTATCGAGCGTGAAGCAAATGGCGGATTTTTCGATCATGCTGGGCGATTTTGACGGAGTGGAAGTCGACCGTTTCTTGTGTTTCAACTAGTTCGATGCGGACGTGGCTGAGTTTCGCTTCAAGCCGTTCGAACCGTTCGTTGATGGTGCGCTCCAACTGGGCGATCTGCCGCTCAAACCGTCCATCCATCTCCTCGATGCGCTCATCCATGTTTTCGATGCGCTTGTTCATGGTGTTCGTTTGTTCGTTCAACGCTTGGACTTGGCGTTGAAGCGAGTCGAATTTCTCATGGAGCGCTTCGAACTGCTTGCGCACGTCAGCCGCGTACAGATCAAGTACTTGCAAAATTTGCGCCAATATCGTTTTTTCTTCCATAACATTCACCTCCTTTCCACTCTAGTATATCAGACAAGCAAGTTCACGAGAAGAAAAGCGGTTTCAAACTGACGGGATTTCGTCTATGATGGATAAAGAAAAGAGGGTGCGCTGCTATGGCTGAAATGATCACTTATTCATCTTTTGCAGCTGATTGGCTGCCTATCACAATCGTTTCGGCCACTGTCGCTGTCAGTGTTTTCATTGGTATTCTTGTATTTAGAGTGTTAAAACAGAAATCGTGAACCCGTCGTGGGGCTAGCTGAACGTCGACGCCCAGCCGGCACCACGGGTGAAATGAAGAAAAAGGCAGGTGCGACCATGTCCTTTTTAGAAACAATCGAACCATATTTATTTAGTGAAGATCCTATCCTCCGTCAGTTTGCCTTTTACGCAATTGAGGAGTATCCGGGCGTTCCAGCCGCGTGGGTTGAGCGTCTCATTGACGAGGCCGTAACAACCGACGACGAGGAAACGCGAAGCATGATTTTGCATGGCGTATCGAAACAACCGTTGACCGACCGGGCGCTTGAACAGTTGTTGACCATCAAAGATGCGACCAAGTACGTCCGTTGGTTTTTCCCGTTTTCGGTTGCGCAACTTGAAACATACGGACAACAGCTGCTCCGCCACTTCCCACGGGCTTGGCAACGCGCTGTCCGGCTTGTGGCCGAGGGAGCGGAAGATGACGTATGGGATCACTACTTTTCTTTGCTTTCCCGCTTGGAACGGGAAGAGGTGTTTAACCAGAACTTGTTTTTCGCGGCCAAGCAAGTCGCACGCATTCTCGTTGAGCGCGGGTGGATGACGAAGGAAGATGTGAGTCTCACGTGGATGAAAAATGAACAGCAGCCATGGTTTTCGTACGATGGCATTTTGGCGGTGTATGCGCTCTCGTTGATCGGCGCTGCCGAGTATATTCCAAGACTAGCCCGGTTGTTGGAACAACAGGATGGCGATGTGCTCCTCGATCAAGTCGTTTATGCGTTGTCGGCGTTCCAAAACGATGAAGTCGTCGAAGCCGTGCGCCCGTATGCCTTTCAAAAAGAAACGGTATTTTCGGCCATTCATGTGCTCGCCAACATCAAATCAAAGCAGGCCGTCCGTGTATTGCGGGAGGTGTTTTCCAAGCTGCGCGACGATGACATGCGCGCGTTTTGCTTTGAGGCGCTTTGCCACCAGCTGGATAAAGAAGCGCTTCCGGAAGTGGAAGAATATTTGAAAAGAGTGGAAAAACGAGGGCATTCCGGGATGGTCGATGTGGAACAAACCGCTTACGGATATTATACGATTCTAGGGCTCGACCATCCGAAATTAGAAAAATGGAAGGCGATCGCCGATCAAAGATACCGCCGTTTTCAAGCGGTGTTGCAAAATCCGCCTTTGCTGAAAAACGTTCCATACCGCCGCGAAGAGCCGAAAGTCGGCCGCAACGACCCGTGCCCGTGCGGCAGCGGGAAAAAGTATAAAAAGTGCTGCGGCAAGTAACAACGCTGCTTTCGATCAAGGAAACAGCCCGCCCCCACGCGTTGAAACGGGGAGCGGGCTTTCCGTTTAAAACGCCACCGCCATCAGGCTTAAGCTCCCATACTGGTACTCGCGGAACAACACGCGCGGCGCTTGGTCACGACTCCCCGCGCCGTAAGCGATCCAGTACGGCGCGAGGTGCTCCGGTGTGGGCACGGCTTGCTTGGCGTACGGCGCTTTGTTCTCATAATCGAACACCTCTTCGCTATGGAAGGATGACTGGCTGAGAAGCCAATCATCAAACGCGACGGCCCATGCGTCCGCTTCAGCATGCCCTTCCCAGCGAAGCGCCATCAAATTGTGCACCGTCCCGCCGCTGCCGATGATCATCACGCCCTCGTCCCGCAGCGGGCGCAGCGCTCCCCCGAGTTGGAACAGCTGCTTCGGCGTCCACCACGGCACGACCGACGCTTGCACGACCGGGATGTCGGCGTTGGGAAATAGGCGGTGCAACAACACCCAAGAACCGTGATCCAACCCGCGCGTGGGATCAACGGCCACTTCCGCCACGCCACCTAGGCGCTCCCGCACGCGTTCCGCCCACTCGACCGATCCGCGCGCCGGATAAACCACTTCATACAACTCGCGCGGAAAACCGGAAAAATCATAAATCATGTCATACGTCCCCTCAACCGCCGAAACCGTCGGTTGGCGCGTCATCCAGTGCGCTGTAAAGATCACCACCGCCTGCGGGCGAATCCCTTCCCCAAGCTTTTTCAAAAACGCCGTATACGTATTGTCCTCGATCGCCAACATCGGCGAACCGTGTGCAAGAAACAGGGCAGGGGCTTTCATTGTCCATTCCTCCTTACCGTTTGCGCATTTACACTTAGTGTAACATAAAAGGCCCTTTCATCGTTCCATCGTCACGCAACGTTTTCGCAAGGCGGCGGGTGATCACATGTGGGAAAAGACTTGCCAAAAACGCTAGTCGAATTCCTCACCGTTGTGCATAAGATAAGATGATCAAATTAGAAAGAGGTGAAAAGATGCACACCGTTTCTTTTATGCCCGCCTACCCGTATGCTTATTCATATCCGTCCCATGCCTACACGCCTGTGCACTACTATGGAAGGCCGCCTGTTTACTGGCCGGTTCCTTACAGGCTGGAAAGAGAGAACATAAAGCTGAAAGATTACGGGCCGGAGCCGTTTGTCGTTCAGATCAACGAGGCCGTGAAACAAAACGATACGTACCGCACCGCTTTATGGACCGGGCCGCATTTGCAAGTGACGTTGATGAGCCTGAATGTCGGGGAAGATATTGGATTGGAAATTCACCATCACGTCGATCAATTTTTGCGCATTGAACAAGGTCAAGGAATTGTTCGAATGGGCAAGAGGAAAGACGAGTTGACGTTGGAAAGAAACGTGCGCGCCGGTTCCGCGATTATGGTTCCAGCTGGAACATGGCACAATGTCATCAACACCGGAAATGTCCCGCTGAAGCTCTATTCCATCTATGCACCTCCGCAGCATCCGCGCGGTACTGTGCACCGAACAAAGGCCGACGCCCTGGCGGCTGAATAGCGAACAAGCGAATTGACGGCAAAGCATGACAAAAGATGCTGGCTCCTGACGGAAAAGCGGCTTTCCCGCTGGTGGGGACGGCCGCTTTTTTAGTAGAATAGAAGAAAAATAGAAACGAAGAATGAAATTTCTACACGAAGGAGCTATTCCCAATGTCATTGCACGATCTTTTCCGCCAAGTGATGGCCATTTACGAACAAGAAAGACGCGAAAAACTGTCAAAAGAGCGGCGGTCGTTTCAGTTGGTGACGCGAGCAATTCCAGAGGCGTTGAAAGCGTTGCCGTTTCTGCCGCCTGACCGGTATGTGGTGAAAGGGTCGGTGGGGAAGAGCGGCAATTGGGCCGCTGTACCGTGGGTGGCGGTGATGGACCAAGAAGTGACGGATTCCACGCAGCGCGGCTATTATATCGTCTACTTGTTCAGCGAGGATATGCGTCGGCTGTATTTGACGCTCGCCCAAGGGGTGACGGAGACGCCGAAAGACGAAATGGAGCGGGTGAAGCGGGACATCCGCCAACTCATTCCCACTGAAGAACGCGTGCGGACGGATGATGACATCCATCTTGGTGAAAGCAAACGGGCGAAAGATTACGAACGGTCGGTGGCGGCGTATATCGCCTATTCGTTTGACGATCTGCCATCCGATGAACAACTCGCGCGCGATCTCGAAACGATGATCGGTTATTACCAACAATATGTGGAGCGAACAGAAATGATGGCGCCGCCTGGGGCTCGGCTTTCCTATCAAACGGTCGTGGAGCATATTCACTCGTACATCGCGTCCAAAGGGTTCTATTATACGGAAGAGGAAGTGACCAACCTCTTTCTATCATTAAAAACAAAACCGTTTGTCATTCTATCGGGCATTTCTGGAACCGGGAAAACAAAAATCGTTCAATGGTTGGCCGAGAGCGTCGGCGCGACGGAAGACAACGGCCGCTTCACCTTAATTCCCGTCCGCCCGGACTGGAACGACGGCTCTGATTTGCTTGGCTATGTCGATATCAAAGGCGATTTCAAGCCTGGACCGCTCACCAACGTCATGATCGAAGCGGAGAAGCATCCGGACAAACCGTATTTCGTCGTGTTGGACGAGATGAACCTCGCCCGCGTCGAGCATTACTTCAGCGACGTCTTAAGCGTCATGGAAAGCCGCCGCTGGGAAAACGGGCGCATCACATCGTCGCGGGTGCTGCCGAAAGAAACAGCAGGGTGCGATCTTTTTCTCCCGCCAAACGTCTATATCATCGGCACCGTCAACATGGACGAAACGACCCACCCCTTCAGCAAAAAAGTGCTCGACCGAGCGAACACGATCGAGTTCAACCGCGTCCAGCTCGATCATCTTGACTTTTTGCGCGATTTGCCAACCGTCGCGCCCCTGCCCGTCGGACAGGAGCTGTTTGCGGCGCGGTATTTGCATTTGAAAGATGTGTATCCACGCTACCCAGAGCTTGTTGAAACCGTGACGAAAAAGCTCGTGGAGATCAACCGCATCCTCGAGCCGCTCGGCGCGCATATTGGCTACCGCGTCCGCGATGAAATTTGCTTCTACCTTGCTTATAACGAAGAAGGAAAGCTGATGGAATTTGCCAAGGCGTTCGACTATTGCTTGATGCAAAAAATTTTGCCGCGTCTTTCAGGAAGCGACGCGCGGCTGGAAACAGCGCTCAAGCAGCTGTTTGTCCTTTGCGCCGGCTTTGAACCGGACGGCGAATACGGCGGCATGCTTGATGTTTCGTATGCCAACTATCCAAAAAGTGCGGAGAAAATTTGGCAGATGCTGCGGAGGTTGGAAGACGATGGCTTCACTTCGTTCTGGCTCGGGGCGTGACGACCGCGAGCTTGTTCATATCGAAACGAAACAGCTCACGCTGGTGATCAAAGGAAAGCCGTACCACGAACAATACGAAGGGCTTCAGCAGTACCGCCGCCTTAATTTCCATGAGACGATGGAGTTTTTCGTCAGCGGCGAAGACATCTTGGACGTCAAACTGTTTGACGTTGACGCCGGTGCATTGGTCGACTGGTCGGGCGGCCACCGCCCGATTTTCTTTGAAAACGGCGTCTATCAGCTGCTCGTGTTTCCGAAAACCGACAGGATGCTCTCGTTTTACCATGAATCGCCAGTGCTTCGGAACGCCGTCAGCCGCGTTGGCATCGGCGGACAGGCGGTGTTGATGGGCAACCTCTATTTCCCGAATGAAGTCGGGCTGTCCACGTTCGAAATCCGCGACGGCAGCCATTCCATTTTGGATGTGACGATCGAAATTTTTCCGACGAAGCTGACATATAAACAAGACTACCAAATCCTTCTTGACGAAGTAAGCGAAGAAATCTACAACTTGGCGTTTCACTTCATCAAGCGCACGTACCAGCGGACAAAAGCGAGACGCGACGGCGTTCCGTCAAGAAGTGAATTTTTCCGGCTCATGGAAGCGCATATCGGTGACTTTTTGCATGCCATTCGGCATATTGAGCGGCAGCCGCACCATCAACTGTCGACCGTCCATGTGAGGGTGCGCGGCGACCAGCTCGGCCGTTTGGATGCGGCAGGAAGAAACGATTTGCGCAAGCGGCCGCAAGTGTTCCGTGACGTCAAGCGCGGCATCGACATCGGAAGTCGAACCGTCATGCCGCAATCGGGGCTCAAAGCGAAAAAAGAACTGACGTACGACACGCTCGAAAACCAGTTCGTCAAATGGATGATGATGCGCCTTGTCGAGAAGCTGCTCGATTTGTTCGAACACGTGCAAGGGAAACAAAAGCGGTACGAAACTGAACCGGATCCGGATTTGCTTGAGCGCATCCAATCGATGATCCGTGCGCTCGAAAACCGGCTTCATCACTCTTTTTGGCGGCCGATCGGGCGGCTTGACCGCTCCGTCATGAGCCTCGTCCTGCAAATGGCGCCCGGGTACCGCGACGCCTATCAGCTGTTTCTCATCATCACCCGCGGCCTCGCCTTGCAAGGGAAGCTGTACCGAATGTCCGTAAAAGACGTCGCCACGTTGTACGAGTATTGGACGTTTCTGAAGCTCGGACAGCTCCTTGGGAAAAAATACAAACTCATCAGCCAAAATGTCATCCAAGTGAACCGCTTAGGGCTGTTCGTCAATCTCGAAAAAAACCGCTCCGCCAAGCGGGTGTACGAACATCCGTACACCGGCGAGCGAATCACGCTGACCTATCAGCCGTACGAAGGAAGGCTGCCAACCGTCCCCCAAATGCCCGACACGGTTCTGGCGATTGAAAAGAAGGGAAAAGACTATACGTTCAACTACATTTTCGACGCCAAATACCGCCTGGACTTCGCCGTTTCGGGCAGCTCATACGAAAAACGGTACGGAATGCCGGGACCGATGGAAGACGACATCAACACGATGCACCGCTACCGCGATTCGCTTGTCGCCCGCCGCGGCGGCCCATACGAACGCACCGCCTTTGGCGCCTACGTGCTGTTCCCGTGGCATGACGAGGACAGCTACCAAGAGCACCCGCTGTACAAAAGCATCAACGACGTCAACATCGGCGGTCTGCCGTTTTTGCCGAACGCCACCCGCCTGGTCGAGCAGTTCATCGAGCGGTTGATTGAAAAGAATCCCGAAGAACTGCAAAACGAAGGCATTTTGCCGCAAGGGATCATCGAAGAATGGCGGTCGGCTTTCGATGAGCATGTGCTTGTCGGCATGGTGCCAAGCGCTGAGCATTATCACGCCTACTTGAAGCACCGTTTCTACCATATCCCGGCGAAACGGCTGAAAAAAGGCTGGCAAGACGCGCGTTACATCGCCCTTTACCCGAAACAAGGGGCCGCCCCGCAAAACGGGGTCACGTGCCTCGGCAAAATCGCCGATGTGAAAATCGTCAAACGCTCGGCCATCACCGAACTGCCGAAACGAAGCGATGAGGAATACGTTCGCTTCGAAGTCGAACACTGGCAGCCTCTGAAAAACGTCATCCGCCCGGTCGGCTACGGCATCGCCGTCTATGCGATGACGACGCTCAACACGCTCAAACAGGCGAAAGAACTGCCTGAGCTGTTCATGAAATCAAGCGAGGAAATCGCCCTTTGGCGCTTGCTGAGGCGGCTGTCCGACCGCATCCGCTTCGACCTTGACGCCCGCTACTTGGATCAGGCGTCCAAAATCACCGCGTACCGCGTCAAAAACTTGTTCATCCGCCTAGAAGACGGTCTGCTCATGATCACGAACGGCACGAAGCAAAAAACGATCGCCGCCGAACTGCTCCGCAAACAACCGTCGGCCGTGTTTCGCGAAGTGGTGGGGATGATGGGGGAGGGGTGAACGATGGAAGATCATACGGTTATGATCCAAAACAGAGGCCTCGTCCCCCTTCCCGATTAGCAAGTAGTGTCTATGATAATCAATCTATGTTTCGACAAATTTCAACAACGTTCCGCAAGTTGTTTTAGTAAAATAAAATGATATAAGACAGGGACAAGGGAGCAATCGTTGCATGAAGGCAAAAGGATTGATTGACAACAAACAAAATGGTTTAGTGGGAGATGTTTTAAAAGCGCATATTAAAAAGGCAGCAAACTATCGATTGCGGCGGCCCATTTTACGTTATATGCGTTTGCAGAATTGAAAAAAGAGCTGGCGCAAATCGATGAATTCCGTTTTATTTTCACAGAGCCTGCCTTTGTGCGCGGTGATCGTTCATTCAATGAATGGATGAAGAAAAACGAAGCGGCGCTGTATGGAGTGGAAGAAGAACGAAAATACAAAATCGAACTCAACCAAGCATACATAGCAAGGGAACTGGCGAAATGGCTGAAGCGGAAGGCCAAAGTAAAGTCGGTTGTCAATCAGCGCATTCAAGGCAGTTTATACCATGTGCGAAATGAGGACGGATCACAAATCGGCTTGATCGGCGGGGCGCCGTTTTCCAGCCCGGGGCTCGGCTACAGCAACTCCTCCCATTTTTATTTTACTCATATGATGGATGATCGAGATTCCAGCGCCCAGCTGCTTCGCCAGTTTGAGGCGATTTGGCAAGATGAACAGGCGCTGCAAGATGTGAAAGATGAAATTTTGCGGCGCTTGGAAGTCATGTATCAAGAACATCCGCCAGAGTTTATTTATTTTGTCACACTTTATCACCTATTCAAAGATTTTTTAAAGGAAGCGACAAACTACGAAACGTTGCAGACGAGAACCGGTTTCCAAAATACGGTGATTTGGAACAAACTTTATGACTTTCAGCGCGATGGGGTCCTTGGGGCCATCAATAAAATTGAAACGTACGGGGGCTGCATCATCGCCGACAGTGTCGGGCTTGGAAAAACGTTCGAAGCGTTGGCGGTGATCAAATATTACGAATTGTGCAACCATCGCGTTCTCGTATTGGCGCCGAAAAAATTGCGGGAAAACTGGGCCATCTACCGTTTAAATGATAAGCGAAACATTTTAGCCGCAGACCGCTAAATTTTGGACCTGTATCGTTCGCTTTGCGACGGCAAAAAAGACGTCGAATGGGGCTTGTACGAGGCGTTTTACCAAGAGACGAAAAACGGAAAAGATATGAAAACGTATAAGGCGCTGTTTGAAAAAGCAGTGGAAGAGATCGTCGGCAAGATGGATCAGCAATTGATGCTGAACATATTTAGCCTTGGAAACTTGGACGCCTTAGCGACGAATGCCAACACGAGTTTGCAAGATTTTGAGATCGTTTCGTATTTGATCATTGAAGGGTGAGTGTCATGGCCGCCTCCGCGTTTTATGCTACAATAGGGCTGGACGAGCGCGTCCGCCCGCTGCATAAAAAGCTCGACAAAAAAATGTTTTACGACTATGCAGATTTGACGAAAAAAGAAAAGGACTATATGACGAAAGACATCGAGCGGATCGAGCTGGCGTATTTGTTGACCCCGGGCGTCATCAACATTCAGCCGTTCGTCAACGAGGAACATCATTACGAAGGGGTCATGTTTATCACCGTTCGGCTGCGGGCGGAAACAAAGGATGCGCACCTTTCCGTTATCGGGGAAATCATCCAAGAAACGGTGCCCAACCCGACCGTTATCGTGTTTGAAAAAGAAGGAAACGTTCGAATTGGAACATGCCGCAAGCGGCTGAACAAAAACGACCGGACAAAAGTCGTGGCGGAAGAATGGGCGTATATCCCGTGGTTTTCACTCGATCATGCTGACGAGACGGTCAAGCAGTTTCTTGGCGCCGTCCATATGACGAGGCTTTCGTTCGCCAACTTTTTCCGCTTTTATCAAGACATCCATTTGGCCGTGCAGGCGTTCCAGCGCGCCAAAGCAGTCGGCGCCTTTTCCATCGCCGCTGATGAACGATCAAAACAGCTCGTCGCGCAAATCGAACAGGCAGAAACCGAAATCGCCAAATGGAAAAACGAAATGAAAAAAGAAACACAGTTTAATCGAAAAGTCGAATACCATATGAAAATTCAACAGCTAACGAAGCAAATCGAACAATGGAAGCAACAATTGCGCTGAAAGGGGAAGCATAATATGGAGAAACTGGACGGAAAATCATTGGATCTCGTCAAAACAAACATTGAAGCGTTAAAGCAGCTATTCCCGGAAGTGGTCACGGAAGGAAAAATCGATTTTAACAAACTGAAGCTTGTTCTTGGCGAAGAGATTGAAACGCGCAACGAAAAGTACGAATTCACGTGGCACGGCAAAACACAAGCGATGAAACTCGCACAAACGCCATCGACCGGCACCTTGCGGCCGGACAAAGCATCAAGCAAAAACTGGGAGAAAACAGAAAACTTGTATATTGAAGGCGACAACTTGGAAGTGCTGAAATTGCTGCAAAAATCGTATTTCGGCAAAATTAAAATGATCTACATCGATCCACCGTACAATACAGGGAAAGACTTTGTGTACAAAGACGATTTTCGCGACAATATCAAAAATTATAAAGAAATCACGCAGCAAACGACCAAGGCGAATACGGAGACGAATGGGCGATACCACACCGATTGGTTGAATATGATGTACCCGCGGTTAAAGTTGGCGAGGAATTTGTTGAGGGAGGATGGGGTTATATTTATAAGTATTGACGATAATGAGGTTACTAACCTAAAAAAAATTTGTGATGAAATATTTGGAGAACCAAATTTTATTGCTCAAATCACGGTTTTATGTAATCCGAAAGGTCGTTCGCAAGATAAATATTTTGCAACTAATCACGAATACATACTAGTATACTCAAAAAATAATCTAGAGCAAGGTTATTTTTCCATTCAAAAAGACGAAGAACAAATAGTTAATGATTACCCGGAACAAGATGGGCAAGGGAGATACAGGCTGATTGAATTAAGAAACACTCATAGGGAATTCGGTAAGCATAATCGTAAAAACCTCTTTTATCCTATTTATGTAAACCCAGTTACATCAGAAATATCCCTTGAATATAAGGATGGTTACAATATAAAGGTTGAACCTATCTGGGATGACGGATACGAGGGGTGTTGGACGTGGGATAAGTCAAAAGCTCTAAAAGATATTCACTTATTGGTTGCTAGAAAAACTAATAAGGATAAATGGAAAATTTATAGAAAAAACTATGCTAATGGCGCGACAAAAATGTTAAAAACAATTTTTTTGGATAAGTCATTCTATACAGAAAAAGGACAGGCAGTATTTTCTTCCTTGTTCTCAACAAAATCTAAGTTGTTTCCATCACCTAAATCTGTAGGTTTGATTGCTCAATTGCTTCTCACAGCTACTCAGAATGATGATATAGTTCTTGACTTCTTCTCCGGCTCGGCCACGACCGCTCATGCGGTGATGCAGTTAAACGCAGAAGACGGAGGCAGCCGCAAGTTTATTATGGTCCAGCTGCCGGAAAAAACGGATGAAACGTCCGATGCGTATAAAGCGGGGTATAAAAACATTTGCGAAATCGGCAAGGAACGCATCCGTCGGGCAGGTGAGAAAATCGTTCAAGAAACCGGAAAGACCGATTTGGATATCGGCTTTAAAGTGTTTAAGCTCGACTCCTCCAATATCAAAGAGTGGGATCCGGACTTTGACAACCTCGAACAAACGCTTTTCGATTTGCAGAACAACATTAAGGAAGATCGGACGAAAGAAGACTTGTTGTATGAGATTTTGCTGAAAATCGGGTTGCCGTTGACGGTGCCGATTGAGGAAATCGACTGCCGCGGCAAAACGATTTACAACGTCGCCTACGGTTCCGTGCTCGTCTGCTTAGAAGACGAAATCGATCTTGATCTCGTTCAAGAAATGTTAAAGCACCGCTCTGAGCATATGCCGCCAAAAGTCATTTTTAAAGAATCCGGCTTTATGAGCGACGCGGTGAAAACGAACGCCTTGCAAACGTTGAAAAAGCATGGCATCACGGATGTTAGGAGTGTATAATCGATGAAGCTCAAGTTTAACGCGGATTTGGACTACCAACGGCGTGCGATTGAGTCGGTGGTGCACATTTTTAAAGGGCAGGAGATGAGCCAGTCGAACTTCACTGTGTCGTACGGCCCTGATGCGGGAATGCTTCAAACGGACTTGGGCGTCGGGAATCGGCTTGACCTGACGCCTGAGGAAATTTTAAAAAATGTCCAAGAGATTCAAGTGAGAAACGGCCTGCCGCGCAGTGAGCGGCTCGATGGCATGCATTTTACGATTGAAATGGAAACGGGGACGGGGAAGACGTACGTATATTTGCGGACGATTTATGAGCTTCATAAACATTATGGGTTTACGAAGTTTGTCATCGTCGTCCCGTCCGTGGCAATTCGCGAAGGGGTGTACAAATCGCTGCAAATCACTCGCGAACACTTTGATGAACTATACGACCGCACCCCGGTTGAGTACTTTATCTACGATTCACAAAAGCTCGATCAGGTGCGCAATTTTGCGACGGCGACGACGATTCAAATCATGATCATCAATATTGACGCGTTCCGCAAAAGCTTTGAAGATCCGGAAAAGGAGGATAAGGCGAACGTCATTCATCGGCCGAACGACCGTCTGAATGGATATCGTCCGATTGAGTTTATTCAACAGACGCATCCGATCGTGATTATCGATGAACCGCAAAGCGTCGATACGACGCCGAAGTCGAAGGAAGCGATCGCGTCGCTTAACCCGCTTTGCACGCTGCGCTACTCGGCGACGCATGTAGACAAATATAATATGGTGTATCGCCTTGATGCAGTCGACGCGTACAATCAAAAATTAGTCAAAAAGATCGAAGTCATGTCCGTCCGCTCCGAACCGTCTTTTAATGTGCCGTACATCAAGCTTGTCGAGGTGAAAGAACGAAAAGCAAAAATCGAGCTTGATGTCGAATCGCGCGGAAAGGTCAAACGAACGACGAAAACGGTCAAATGCGGCGATGATTTGTATGACGTTTCCGGAGAGCGCGAACTGTACCGCGGCTATATCGTCGAGCAAATCGATTGGACGGAAGGAAATGAAGCGATTGAAATCAACGGCTGCCGACTCGGCGTGGGCGATGTGATCGGGGATGTCGATGATGATGCCATCAAGCGGTATCAAATCCGCAAAACGATTGAAGAGCATTTAAACAAAGAATTGTGGCTCCGCCCGCGAGGAATTAAAGTGTTAAGCCTGTTCTTTATCGACAAAGTCGCCCATTACCGCGACTATGATCAAGAAGGCCAGCCGGTAAAAGGAAAATACGCGGTCATGTTTGAGGAAGAGTACCGGAATTTAATGCAAAAGCCGAAATATCGTCCGCTTTGGGACGATCCGAGCATTGATCAAGATGTAGAGAAAGTGCATAACGGCTATTTTGCCCAAGATAAAAAAGGACGGTTGAAAGATACGAAAGGCAATACAGAGGCGGATACGGATGTATACAACTTAATTATGAGGGATAAAGAACGTCTGCTCAGCCTCGATGAGCCGCTCCGCTTCATTTTCTCCCATTCCGCGCTCCGCGAAGGGTGGGACAACCCGAACGTCTTTCAAATTTGCACGTTGAAAGACTCGTCAGGCACGTATGTATCGAGACGCCAGGAAATTGGGCGCGGGTTGCGATTGGCCGTCGACCAGAACGGGGAGCGGGTGCATGATGATCATATCAACGTATTGACGGTGATGGCGAATGAGTCCTATGAAGAATTTGTCGCCAGTTTGCAAAAAGAAATTGAAGAAGATGCGGGCATCCGGTTCGGCAAAATTGAAAAACATGTATTTGCCAAACTCGTCTATCTAGACGAGGCAACGGATGAGCCAGTACAAATGGGTTATGATTTATCGTTGAAGCTGTATGAGGAATTGAAACAAAACGGTTATATTGACAAACAGAGCAAAGCAACGGAAAAACTCAAGCAGGCCATTGAAGACTACGATCTCCGTCTGAGCGACGAATTCCAGCTGTGGCGATCGGCCATCGTAAAGGAGATCAAACGGCATTTGCAAGCATTGCCGATCAAAGATGGGACGAAAAAGAAAAAAGTCAATGTCAATATGGCGGTTCTCAATCAGGAAGAGTTTAGGCAATTGTGGGACAAAATCAAATACAAAACGGTCTATTCGGTCGATTTTGACAGCGAACAGCTCATTGACCTGTGCATCGCCGCCATTCAAGAAATGAAGCCCATTGAGAAAATCCGCATTGTCAGCCGGAAAGGACGGGTGGAGATCGATCACGTCACAGGCGTGCAAGCGCCAACGGTCAGTGAAAAAGTGGAAGATTACGTAAGCTTGCACCATACGCTTCCGGACGTCGTCACCGAGCTGCAAAACCGGACGAATTTAACGCGGAAGACGATCGTGCGCATTTTGACAGGCTGCAAGCGGCTCGATGATTTTAAAAACAATCCGCAAAAGTTTATCGAAGAAGTGGCGAACATCATCCAGCGTCAAATGAAGCTGTTGCTGAAAGATGGCGTGAAATATTACAAAATCGGTGATGATGCCTATTATGCAGTCGAACTGTTCCAAAACGAAGAGCTGCTCGCTTATTTGAACGACAACGCCATCCCGAGCGTCAAATCGCCGTTTGACCATATCATTTACGATTCCGAGGTGGAAGAACGGTTCGCCAAACGTTTTGAAAACGATGAAAACGTGAAAGTATACGTCAAACTGCCGAGCTGGTTTAAAATTGACACGCCGATCGGTTCCTACAATCCCGACTGGGCGCTTGTCATCGAAAAGGATGGCGAGGAAAAACTGTACTTCGTCCTCGAGACGAAAGGACAGGAATGGGAGGGCGAACTGCGCCCCGGCGAAGCAAGCAAAATCGCTTTCGCCCGCAAACACTTCCAAGCCATTGGAACGGACGTGGAATTCATTGGGCCGGAAAATGATGTCGAGCGGTTTATGTTACGAGCCATAAGCCGCTGAAGGTGGGGACAAACAGAAGCCGGGTTGGCTTCTGCTTTGTCTTCATTAGCATCACATTAATATTGATCCAGTTGAATGCAAAACCTCTTTGGACATCAAAAAGGTCTTCTTCGGACAACAATAGAATATTAGTGTATGAAAAGATTATCATCAATAGGGGTAAAAGGGATAGGAGTTGATAAAGAGGGTTTCAAAAGCGGGAGAATTACGGGTTTTAATTGCTTCCCTGTCAGATGCAGGAGCGGCATCGCACCGCTTTTTTTGCATTTTTCGGCGGTCGACAAAGTTCGACGGCAATGTTTTACAAAAGTTGATACAATTAAATTAGCCAAATCTTTCTGTCCATGATAAAGGGAGGGGAAACCGGATGACGACGATCCGCAAAGCGGATTACTACTATGGAGCGTTGCTTTCTGCATTGGTCAACGGCGGACTGGCACCGGCGCTGTTTGAAAAGGAAAGTGACAATCGACAAATTTATGAAGTAACGACGAATAAAGCGAGCTATATCATTTACACGAAATACAACACGAATCCATTCGGCTCTAAGGATTTCACTTGGTCGTTTGTATTCGGTGACAATGAAATTTCGGAAATTAGCAAGATTCATCTCGAAAACAGCAAGGAAAAAGAAATTATTTTTGCCTTCATTTGTGCCCAGAAACAGCCGAGCGATTCCAATCAAATAATTGCCATTGTCCGTTGGGATGAGTTTCTCGAGTGCGTGGATCTGCAAAAAGCGCAAGTTCGAGGAACTCCCCGGCTCTCCATAAAAGCAGTTAAAGGTTCCCATAAGTTGCGCCTCTACGGCAGCAAACGCGCGGATGTATTGGATGGGAAGGATAATACGATCAGAATTGAACGAAATCGGTTAAGCAGTTTGTAATAGACTGAGAACACTGGTGGGGGGCTTAGTTTTTGAATTATTGCATCATACTAGGAGGGGGCTGTCTGCCCATCCTTTAAGCCCCCGTTTTTAGAAAACTGTTGGTTTCGCAGATGGAGCCATTTTTTGTGAAAAGGGGGAAAAGCCAGTGACAAAATGGTGGATGATCCGCGCGGGCGACCGCAATGAACTGATTCCGCTTTGGCTGGAAAAAGGCATCGCATCGATCGGCTGGGCGCAGTTAGGGAATCCAAGGCATTTTTCATCAAAGCAGCAGCTTCAACAAAAGGCAGACGAAGTGTTTAACGAGGCTAAGCCAAAATCGAGAGAGAGCTGGGTTAATCAAGTGTGGCGTTTCAGCCATGATATTAAAAAAGGCGATCGTGTGATCACGTACTCTAAAGAAAAAAGGGAATACATTGTCGGAACGGTCACAGAGGAGCATCGGTACGATCCTGCCCTTGGGCATCCGTATTATCCGAACATCATTCGGGTAAGTTGGGAAAATGCCAGGATCTCAAGAGATTCATTGCCGCAGGCGGCGAAAAACAGTTTAGGCTCCACCTTAACGGTTTTTCGGATCGATGAATGGGGCGATGAGTTCGAACGACAACTGGGCAAACCGTCATCAACCTCTGTCGATGAAACTAGTGGATCGGAAGAGGATGAAATCGTCGAAGATCTTGTCGGAAAAGCGTTGATGATGATCCAGGATAAGGTCGATCAGCTTGATCCGTGGCAAATGCAAGATTTAGTGGCGGGCTTGCTTCGGGCTATGGGGTACAATGTGCAAGTCAGCCCGAAAGGCCCTGATGGCGGTGTGGATGTGTTAGCCTATAAGGATGCGTTCGGTTTTGAAAAGCCGATTATCAAAGTGCAAGTCAAACACCGAAAAAGCGCTGCTTCGGCTCCCGAAATCCAACAGCTTCTCGGAGCCAACCCGATTGACGCCAATTGTCTGTTCGTCTCGACAGGGGGATTTACTTCTCAGGCAGAGGCAGTCGCCAAACATAATTCAGTCAAATTGATTGATTTAGAAGAGCTGGTCAACTTGATTGTCCATTGGTATGAAGAAATGCCTAACGATGCGAGAGCGTTGCTGCCGCTGCAAAAAATTTATATTCCCGAATAAGATGCCTTTGTGTCCTACTCAAACTTAAGGTCGGTCTTCCATAAACGCGGGGTTCGTTCCATCCCTCTGCCCGCAGCACGGGCGGTCGTTGCCATTTGTATGACAGAGGGCCTTTCCGGGCTCTCCATTTTTTCTTCTTCCATGCAGGATTTTCGCCTCGTGCTCACGAATGATATTTGGTGAACATCTTCATCGTGAGGTGATCAGATGGCCATTGACCATGACCGGTTGTTCAAAGAACTGATCCAAACGTTCTTCGAAGAGTTTATTCTCCTCTTTTTCCCGACATGCACGAACATATTGATTTCCGCCATTTGTCCTTTCTATCCGAAGAGCTGTTCACCGATGTCACGGCAGGTGAAAAATACCGCGTCGATCTGTTAGTCGAGACGAAGCTGAAAGGAGAAGACGGATTGGTCATTGTACACGTAGAAAACCAGGCGTATATTCAACCGTCATTCCCAGAGCGGATGTTTCTTTATTTCAGCCGCTTGTTTGAAAAATACCGCACCCGCATCGTTCCGATCGCCGTCTTCAGCTATGATGCCCTCCGCGAGGAACCGTCCGTGTTTTCGATCGAGTTTCCCTTTGGCGAAGTGCTGCAGTTTCGCTTTTTCCCGGTGGAGCTGCGCAAGCAACATTGGCGTCATTACATTCGGCATGACAATCCAGTTGCGGCTGCGCTGCTTGGCAAAATGGGGTATACTGAAAGTGAACGAATCGAGCTGAAAAAAGAGTTTTTGCGCATGCTCGTGCGGTTGGAATTGGATGAAGCGCGGCAGCGGCTGCTGCTTGGTTTTTTCGAAACGTATGTGAAGTTGTCGGAGGAGGAAGAGCAACAACTGCGAAGCGAGGTGAAGGCGATGGAAACGAAAGAAAAAGAGAAAGTGCTGGAACTGATGATTTCGTATGAACAAAAAAGGGAAGAAAGAAGGGCTGGAAGAAGGGATCAAACGCGGAATTCAGCAAGGGATGAAACAGGGAATGAAACGGTTGATCCATAACATGGCGCAAAAAGGAATGACGGCGGAAGACATTGCCCGGTTGGTGGATCTTCCAGAGGAAGAGGTTCGGGGATTGCTTGAAGAGTAGGGAAACAAAAAGCAAGGGGGATGGCCATGGGGAATATCCAGCCAAGGTGGTTCGTAACGACAAGCGGCCAACCGATCGTCGTACGGACGGCATGGCCTGAGGATGCCGATCGGGTCGCCGTGTTTGTAAAGGCCGTGACCGCGGAAGCGCC
>NZ_BCQG01000039.1 GCF_001544315.1 Geobacillus jurassicus NBRC 107829 | reverse complement strand
GTTTTTTAAATTTTTAAATCAAAAAAATGGTTGACATCGAGAGGAAAGAGAGATGGAATTCGGCATCCGCCTCCATATCATTGTCCGCGAAACAGAAGAAGAAGCTTGGGAGGCGGCGGAACGGCTCATCCGCTATGTCGATGAACAAACGATCGCCCAAGCGCAACAGGTGTTCGCCCGCTACGATTCCGTTGGACAGCAACGGATGCGGCAGTTGCATAGCAGGGAAAGGGAATATTTGGAAATCAACCCAAATTTGTGGGCTGGGGTTGGATTGGTGCGCGGCGGCGCGGGAACGGCCCTCGTCGGCGATCCGGACACGGTCGCGGCCCGGCTTCGCGAGTATGAACAGCTGGGAATCCGCTATTTCATTCTATCCGGTTACCCGCATTTAGAGGAAGCCTATCGGTGGCGGAGCTGTTGTTCCCGCTGTTGCCGGTGACTTCCCCTCACTCCAGTTCTTCGATTCAAGGGGAAGTTGTGGGCAATGAGTTTTTTCCGACGTTTATTAAGGTGTGACTATTCTTTAGCATGGAGGGTTCTCCAAAGAGGGAATCCCTCTATTTTTTTTTCGCAAGGAATTGACATTGAAAATCATTATTCTTTATAATCACTATTGTTAATGAAATTCATTATCAAAAACTAGTCGATGGGGGGTACATGATGTTGTTCAAATGGAAGTGGATCGCTTTGTTCACGTCGGCAGCACTGGCGCTTGGAGCGTGCGGCCAAAGCGAACAGACAGCAGGAACGGAAAAAGAGAATAGCAACCAAGCGGCTGTAGAGAAGAAAGAAGAGCCAAAAACGGAAGAGAATTCAAAAGAGGAAAAAGAAGAAGCGGAAGTGGATTACGCGGCTGCCTTCGGTGAAGCGCTTGCCGAGCTCGACAAAGCGAAGCAAGGCGGAAAGGTCGACTTCAGCAAAGTGGAGAGCATCTACAAAAAAACGTTGCAGCCGCTCGTGCAAAAACGCGACGCGGAATTTGAAGATACGCTTGACCAACATATTACCACTGCGTTGGCCGCCGGCAAAGACGGGTCGCTCGAGCCATTGGTCGTCAAACAAATTTTCGACAAGCTGATGCAAAAAGTGTTTTACACGACGATCAAGCATGAGTTTACCGAGGCAGAAGAACATTGGGCCAATAAAGAAGAAGTAAAAGAAGAGATGGAAGAGGCCAAAGCGTTTTACGCGATTTTGCAGTCGACGGTGGAAAAGCGCGATGCGGCGTATGGGACGAAGTTAGTTGACGCCATTAACGGTGCGTTCGCCCAAATGGAGCAAGCGGTCCAAAACGATGATGCGCTGGCGTTTGCCCTCGGCAAGCAAGTCGTGGACAAAACATTGATGAAAACGTTCTATTTAGCGAGCGGGGCGCTGCCGCACGGTTATGCGGCGAAGGCGGCGGCTGCGGCCAAGGAAAACGAAAAAGAGGCGAAGGTGGAACAGGCGGAAGGCTGGGCGTTTTATCAGTCCGTCTATCCGTATATGAAACGGCATGCCGCTGAAGAAGCCGACTACATTTTGAAACAGTTTGACTTGCAGACCGATGTCAAAACGCTCGATCCGAAAGCGGTGAACCATGCGTTCGTGCGCGGATGGGCGAAAGTGGCGCTTCATGAGTATGAAGAAAGCAAAGAAAATTGGGGGCAAGACAAGTCGGTGATCACCGCCTTAGAAGGCGCGCTATTTATTAACATGATCGAAAATGATGTCAAAACGCTGCTCGGCGATAAGGCGTATGATGCGCTGAACGACCAAGCGGCGCGCTACTTGGAGGCGGCAAAGGCGAAAAACAAAGCCGAGTCGGACAAATGGCTGCCGCAAATTGAAGCCGCCTTGCAGCAAGTGATTGAAAAAGCGAAATAACCTGCCAAATGAGGGTGTCGGCAAGGCACCCTTGTTTAATGAGCGCCGGAACGGTGTCAATGCAGATGGAAACATTTTTTTCGTTGTGGTTTGCGACTTTCCGGCGCTGCTATGGTAAGATGCTAATGGATAAGGGAATTTGGCGATGGGGGGAAACAGGTGAAAGTTGTTGTCACTGGAGGGGCAGGGTTTATTGGCAGCCATCTGGCCGCCCGTTTGAGCGATCAAGGATATGAAGTGGCTGTCATTGATTGTTTTCATCCGTATTATTCCACAGAACGGAAAGAGCGGCAGTTCGAGGCGCTCACCGGCGGGCGGGTGCCGCTTGTCCGCTTTGATTTGCTTGACGGAAAAGAGACGAAAAAATGGTTTGTCAAGTTTCGCCCTGATGTCGTCTACCATTTGGCGGCGCTGCCGGGCGTGCCGTATTCCCTTGAGGAGCCGCTCGCGTATATCGACTATGACATCAAAGCGACGGTGAACGTGTTGGCGGCGGCAGGGGAAGCAGGGGCGGCGCATGTGCTGTTTGCCTCATCGTCATCGGTGTACGGCGACCGCGGCAATGTGCCGCTCAAAGAAGACATGGCGGATGGCCGCGTCGTTTCGCCGTATGCGGCGGCGAAATATGGAGCGGAATCGTTTTGCCATGCGTACGCCCATTTGTACGGTTACAAAATGACCATTTTTCGCTATTTCACCGTTTACGGGCCGTGGGGGCGTCCGGATATGGCGATTGGCACGTTTCTTCGCCGGCTGCTTTCCGGTGAAGAAATTATCGTGTACGGCACAGGGACGGCGCGCGATTATACGTTCATTGACGATATCGTTACCGGCATGGTCGCGGCGCTTGATCGCGGAGGCGGGCAGAGCGATGTGTTTAATTTAGGCGCCGGGGCGCCTGTCACCATGGAGCAGCTGCTTGCCGAGCTGCGGAAGCATTTTCCGGACATGAAGGTCGTGCGCGCGCCGGAGCGGAAAGGCGATGTGAAAGCGACGTGGGCGGACATTACGAAGGCGGAGCGGGCGTTTGGCTACAAACCGAGAGTGACGTTTGCCGAAGGGTTGGCTCGGACGGTGGCGTGGGCGCGCGAGCATGAGCGGTAAATGGGCCGCCAAGGCGGCATTGCGTGCGACTGGCGCGGCGTGTCCATTGTGGCGGCAGTGGCGGTGAGCTGAGTGTGCGAGGCCGTCGTGATTGGCGCGATCGCCCGCGCCGTCGACATGCCGCTTTCTTTTTGGCAGGCGGTGTGGGTCAACAGCGCCACAGTTTCCGGTCAAGTCGCCCAGGTGGCTCCGGGCGGGCTGGGAACATATGAGTCGGTAATGGCGTTCGCTTTGGCACAGTTGGAAACGCCGTGGGGGACAGCGTATACAGCTGCCGTGCTCACCCATGCGTTCAAATTTCTCTTTTCTTATGCGGCTGGCGCTCTTGTGTTGGTGTTCTCGCCGTCCGACTGGAGGGCGGTGCGGAGCATATGGAAAAAGGGAAGGGAGAAGCGATGAAAGAAGCATCACGATTCGAAAAAATCGCGGCGCGCTGCTGGAATTTGCTGAATGAAGGAAAGCCGTTCACGCCGATTTTTGTCGTGGGAACGATGGTCATCTACCATGCCGCCGATCTTATGGGCGGCCATGCATGGGCGTGGCTGCTCGGCATGGCGGCGGCGCTGCCGCTGTTTGTTGTCTATTATGTGTATGATTATCCATTGTTTTTGCGCAATTATTTATGGATCCCGTATGTCGTGTTTCTCCTCATTTGGTCGTTTGCCGACGCTGCGCTATTGCTGCTGGCGGCGGGACTCTACTTTTTCTTTACCGTCTTTTTTTGGGGAACGCTCTATTACCATTTGCGCATCGGCACGTCATGGTGGAATTTCACCCGCTTTTGGAAGCTGGTGCTGAAAAACAGCGATTCAACAAGCGGCAACGCCCAAGAACAGCTGCCGAAAGTCTTTCTCCTTTTGTCTGTTTGGGAATATGCGTCGATCCAAGTGGAACGAGGGGCGGATTTGGGGCCGCTGTACGGCGCGCTTTGGCTGTTTGCCGCTGGGGTATGGCTGTTTTCATGGGTGTTGCACCGGAATTTGTTCGACTGGCAGCCGGAGACCATTCCGACTTACACGAACAACGTGCCGGTTCCGACCATGCCGATCAGTGAGAAAGTGTATGTCATCGTCATTGACGGGATGCGCAAAGACCGGTTTGAGGCGGCAAACGCTCCATTTTTGAAACGGTTGCGCGCTCAAGGGACGGAATTTGCGCAAATGGAGACCGTCTACCCGGCGCGCACGGTCGTCTGCTTTACGTCGATGTTTACTGGCACGTATCCGTTTGAGCACGGCATTCGCTCGAATATGGTATGGAAGCTCGGAGTGAAAGTAGAGACGATTTTCGACTCGCTCCGAAAAGTAGGGAAAACAGGCCGCTTGCTTGGCATCGCTCATTTAGTCGATTCCTTTGGCGATGATGTCGAAACTGTGACGGCGGTGATGCCGAACGATCTTGCTGACCGTTATATTATCGAGCGGGCGAAACGCATTGTTGAAGAGCAGCAACCGGATCTGCTCGTCTTGCAATTGATCGCCACCGATCAGACAGGCCATAGCCGCGGTGTGCTGTATGACGAGTATATCGAAAAAATTGAAGAGGCTGATGCGTTGATCGCTGAGTTTGTCGACTGGCTTGCCGACCGCGGCGAACTCGAGCGCGCGACATTGATCGTCTGCGCCGACCACGGGCAGGCGGATGGCATCGGCGGTCACGGCCACCTCGATGAAGGGGAGCGGTATGTGCCGTTTTTCCTATACGGCCCGGCCATTGAAGCCGGAAAACGGATCGATGAGAAAAAAAGCCTTGTCTCGCTCGCGCCGACGATCGCCTACTTGCTTGGCGCGCCGTATCCGAGCCATAGCCGCGGGCCGGTCTTAATTGAAGCGATTCGAAAGGAGGAGAACGATGAAGAAACAGCGCGTCATCGTCTTTTTGCCAGCGCACAATGAAGAAGAAGCGATTGGGGAAGTGATTCGCCGCATTCCGCGCCATTTTCATCCCGCTGTCGAGGTGAGCGTCCTTGTCATTGATGACGGGTCGACCGACCGGACCGCTGAAGCGGCGCAAAAAGCGGGGGCTGATTACATTTGCCGCTGGTCGGAAAACCGCGGCCTCGGCGCAGCGGTGCGGCGCGGGCTTGAAGAGTGCGTCCGCCTTGGCGCGGATATCGGTGTGATGATCGATGCCGACAACGAATACCCGCCGGAGCAAATTCCGGATCTTTTAGCGCCGATTTTCGCCGGTGAAGCTGACTATACGATCGGCTCGCGCTTCCTTGGCACGATTCGCGGCATGAAATGGCATCGCCGCCTCGGCAACTATTTGTTCACTTGGCTGCAGTCTCTTCTTCTCGGCCAGCGGTTGTATGACGGGCAGTCAGGAATGCGCGCCTTTTCGCGCCAGGCGATGGAGGAGGCGGAAATCATCCACGATTACAACTATGCCCAAGTGTTGACGCTCAATTTAGTGCGCAAAGGGTTTCGCTTGAAAGAAGTGCCGATCCGCTATCAGGTGCGGACGACCGGCCGCTCGTTCATCAAGTTTACGGCCTATATGACCGCGGTCATCCCAGCCATCTGGAAAGAAATGCGCCGCCCGGTGAAAAAAGCGGCCATCGATCGTGAAGCGCATGTGCTTTCACGAAAGCGGGCGCGGCATTGTTCGTAAGGCGGGCCGCGCCTAGCCGCCGGGCGATGTTTTTTATGATTGACAACATCGGTGATAATGATTATCATTAATCTTGATAGGAGGGAGAAAAACGCGTGAAATCGTTCCGTTTCTTTTTTTACATAGTAATGATAGTTATTCTCAATTTCATTCCGCTGAAAGCGTTCGCCTACTCGTACGGAGATCCGAACAAAGAAGCAGTCGCCGAGGCGTATAAACAGATGAAAGAGAAGCTGAATGAACAGCCGCCGAATTTTGCCGCGACCAAGGATATTTTTGAAACGGTCAAAGACGAAATTGACATGCATATGGGGACGGAGCCGTCCGAGGCGGTGCTTTCAGCCCTCGAATCCAAAGACCGCCAAGCGGTGATCGAGGACATGGAAAAAATTTTAGTGCTCAATATCGCCCGCCGTTTGGACAATATTGAGACAAACTTTGACCAGTACGATACGAGCAAGCGGCTGTTGGCGAAGGCGTTTGCGACGTATGAGGCGCTGTCGCCGGTCATCCAAGGGAAAGACCCGGCGCTTGACAAACAGCTGCGCGGCGAGTTTGACAAAGCGCTGCAGTCGCTTGGCAACCCGGGGCTGTTCGGCGTCGGCGAGAAAAAATCGGATATCAACGTGTTTAAGAAAAGCAAAGAGACGATTTTAACAACGCTGCAAAAACAATTTGGCCTAAAAAGTGTAAAAATCGGCCACTTTTCGGAAAGCGCCGCAGAAAAGCCGGATGCGGTGCAAAAAAAAGAATGGACCGATTTGTCCGAAGCAAAAAACTGGATTCCGCTCATCGTCATCGCTGTTGTGATCATCGGAGCCGTCTTGATTTACGTACGTCGCCGGAAGCGTGCTTAGTCTAAACTTAATGAGGAGGCGGGGGCATGGAAGTTCAAGCGCTGCTCATCACGTTTCGCGAAGCGCTCGAGGCATTGCTCATTGTCGGGATTATTACGTCGTATTTGAAACGGGTGAACCATCGTGAATATACGAAATATGTGTGGCTCGGCGCCGCCTTGGCGGTGGCGGCGAGCGTCGGCGTTGCCATGTTGTTTCAACTTGTGTTCACCGGCTTCGCCGCGATGGGAAGTGAAATCTACTTAAAAATCGGCATTATGGTCGTCTCGACGCTTTTGTTGACGCAAATGGTGTTTTGGATGGCAGAGCATAGCCGCGATATGAAAAAAAGCGTCGAAGGGAAAATGGACCAATTTATTACGACCGGCAACGTCATCGGGATGGTTATTCATTCGTTTTTAGTTGTGCTGCGCGAGGGAGTGGAAACTGTCTTTTTCTTCGCCGCCATTACGCACGGCAACATCGGTGCCGCACTGCAAGGTTGGGGGGCGGCGACAGGAATCGTCATTGCCGCTTTGGTCAGCTACTTTTTCTTTAAAGGGACGATGCGCATCCCGCTGAAGACGTTCTTTAAAGTGACCGGCGCTTTTATCGTCTTGATCGCCGCCGGCCTGCTCGTGCAAGCCATTTCCATGATGCAGGACATTGGCCTCATCGGGAGCGTCATGCCGCACGTATATGACTTGACATGGTTGCTTCCGGAACATCCGATCGATTATGAGCATTATGTGCGCGACCATGGCGTCGCCCCCGTCTTTTCCGGTGAAGTCGGCGTCTTTTTAAAAGCGCTGTTTGGCTATTCATCGATGCCGTCGCTTGAGGAAGTGATCGCTTATATCGGCTACTTTGTTGTCGTGTATTTGCTTGTGACAAGCCGCCGCGGTCAAAAGAACGTTGCGGTCGAGAAACCGCCGGCCGCCGCGTTGGATGAAAACAAAAAATGCGTCATGTAAACGTACAAGGCTGCAACGCCTTGTACGTTTTCTTTGGAGGGGAACACGGTGAACAAACGGTTTGGCGACCGTCTTTGGATCGGCTTTAGTATCGGAACGGCTGTTTTGTTGGTTGGCGCGGGCCTATATTGGGCAAGCCCGTATGCGGCCACATGGGATGAAGTCGATTTTGCCTTGGCGCTTGAGCGCTATGACGTGTTGGCCATGCAGCCGCATTTCCCGGGCTATCCGTATTTCATCCTTGGCGGCATGGCGATGCACACTCTAGTTGCCAATCCGGCAAAGGCGCTTTCGATCTTGAATGTGCTCGTGTTGTTTTCCGCCGCCTTTCCCATCGTTTGGCTGTTCGCTCGGCATATGCCGCGCCCGGCGGCGCTGCTCGCCGCGCTTTCAGTGATTTCTTCCAGCTACGTGCTCCTTGCCGCCGCCCGGCCGATGTCAGACGGCGCCGCGCTTGGTGTGCTTTGGTGGTACATTTGGGCGGTGGAATGGGCGCGGCGGCGAACGGCATGGACGGCGCAGCTGTTGCCGATGGCGTTATTTAGCATCCTCATGGGGATTCGCCTGTCGTATGCCCCGTTTGCCGCGGCGCTGTTGGTCCTTTGGCATGAAGACTGGAAGGCGCACCGCCGGTTTGGTCGTCTCGCGGCGTCCTTGTTGGCGGCAGGGGCTTTTCAATTCATTTGGGTGGCGGCCGTCGCGGCGACGGAAGGCGGCCTTTGGCCGTTTATGAAGCTCGGCTGGGCGTTTGTCGTCGGCCATTTCAGCGACTGGGGCGGAACGGCGGCAACAAGCACGCTCCCATTTTTCGAACGGGTGCGCCGCTTTTTCGTTGACAACTTTCTTTGGACCGGCGTGGCCAGCCAAAACGTTTGGCTGCTGGCCGCCTATGCGGTGGTCGGCGCCATCGCCTGGCGCGCTGGGCCGTTTCGGCTGCCGCGCCCGCTTGTGATTTCCGCCTTGCTGTACGCTGTGTGGGCGCTCTTCGGACAAAACATTGATAAGCCGCGCCATCTCCTCCCGCTCGTTCATATCGCGCTCGTTTACGTGTGGGGGCGGCTGTTGGCCGCGCCCCGGACATGGCGGTTTGTTCTGGCCGCGGCGGTTGTGCTGCTGCAGGCTACAGTCGGCATCGGGCAACTGCGCGAGCAAGTCAGGACGCCGCCGGCCGTGTATCAGCTCGCAAACGATTTGCGTGACAAACGGCAGCCGTTTGTGGTATATACGTGGGAAGAGACGCGTGTATTCGACTATTTGCGCGTGCCGTTTCCACATAAAGACGTGCTCCATTTTTCTTTCTTTTTGCAAGACAAAGAAAACTACCGCCATGCTGCCATTTATATGACCGACCATGTCGTTGATGGATTTCGCGCCCAAGGGGTCGATGTTTCTAGCCATGTGCGCAAAGTGAAAACGTATCGTTCCAGTTTGCTTGCCGATCCAGTGTATGGGACGATCACGCTGTACGAATGGGTGGATGGAGCAGTGAGGTGATGGCCGATGAATGAGCGGCTGAAAGAAAAGCTGGCTGTGCTGCCGGAGCAGCCGGGCTGCTATTTAATGAAAGACAAACACGGAACGGTCATTTACGTCGGCAAGGCGAAGTCGTTGAAAGCGCGCGTCCGCTCGTATTTCACCGGGACGCATGACGGCAAGACGCAGCGGCTCGTAGAGGAAATCGCCGATTTCGAATACATCGTCACCTCGTCAAACGCCGAGGCGCTCATTTTGGAGATGAATTTGATCAAAAAGCATGATCCGAAATACAACGTCATGCTGAAAGATGACAAAAGCTACCCGTTTATTAAAATTACGGCGGAAAAGCATCCGCGCCTATTGATCACCCGCAAAGTGAAAAAAGACGGCGGCAAATATTTCGGTCCGTATCCGAACGTGCAGGCGGCGAACGAAACGAAAAAGCTGCTCGACCGCTTGTATCCGCTCCGCAAATGTTCGACGCTGCCTTCGCGCGTCTGTTTGTATTATCATATGGGCCAATGCCTCGCCCCGTGCGTCCATCCGGTGTCAGACGAGCAAAACAAGGCGATGGTCGAACAAATCGTCCGCTTTTTAAACGGCGGGTATGAAGACGTCAAGCGGGAGCTGGCTGAGAAAATGCACCAGGCAGCGGAAGCGCTCGAGTTTGAGCGGGCGAAAGAATACCGCGACCAAATCGCGGCGATTGAAATGACGATGGAAAAGCAAAAAATGATGCTCAACGACTTCATCGACCGCGATGTGTTCGGCTACGCGTACGACAAAGGTTGGATGTGCGTGCAAGTGTTTTTCCTCCGCCAAGGAAAGCTGATCGAGCGCGACGTATCGATCTTCCCACTTTATCAAGACCCGGATGAGGAAATGCTCACGTTTTTGGGCCAGTTTTACGCGAAGTCGCACCATTTGAAGCCGAAAGAAGTCGTCCTCCCGACGGACATTGACGGCGAGCTTGCCCGCGAACTGCTCGGCATTGCGGTCGTCCAGCCGAAAAAAGGGAAGAAAAAAGAGCTTGTCGAGCTGGCGAGCAAAAACGCCGCCATCGCCTTAAAGGAGAAATTTTATTTCATTGAACGGGATGAGGAGCGGACGATCAAAGCGGTCGAACGGCTCGGAGAGCGGCTCGGCATTCCAGCGCCGCGCCGCATCGAGGCGTTTGACAACTCCAACATTTACGGGGCCGATCCAGTCTCGGCGCTCGTTGTTTTCCTTGACGGCAAGCCGGCGAAAAAAGAGTATCGGAAATATAAGGTAAAAACGGTCGCGGGGCCGAACGATTATGAAACGATGCGCGAAGTCGTGCGCCGCCGCTATACGCGCGTGCTGAAAGAAGGGCTGCCGCTTCCGGATCTCATTATCATCGACGGCGGCAAGGGGCATTTATCGGCGGTGCGCGATGTGATTGAGAACGAGCTCGGCCTTGACGTGCCGCTTGTCGGACTAGCAAAAGACGAAAAGCACCGAACTTCGGAGCTTTTGGCCGGCGACCCGCCGACGGTGGTGCCGCTTGACCGGCAAAGCCAAGAGTTTTATTTGCTGCAGCGCATTCAGGACGAAGTGCATCGGTTTGCCGTCGCATTCCATCGCCAGACGCGGCAGAAAACGATGTTTCATTCTGCGCTTGACGACATCCCGGGCGTCGGAGAAAAGCGGAAAAAAGCGCTCTTGAATTATTTCGGCTCGGTGAAAAAGATAAAAGAGGCGACGGTGGAAGAATTGCAGCAGGCGAACATCCCGAGGGCGGTAGCGGAGAAAATATACGAAAAGTTGCATAAATAACGGTCAAACGGGCGTCCCTCCGCAAAACGGGCGCCCGTTCCCTTCATTCGATCGCTTGCTTCCGGTCCCATTTCACCAAAATGCGCGCTTTGCCGTTCCGCTTTGGCGGCAGTTCGACCGCCTCGGTGACGAACCGCTTTTGCCGCTCGATTTGCTGAGCGAGAAATCCAGCCTCAAGCTGGAACGAGCAACTGCCGTACAAAGAAAAGCGGGCGGCGATGATGGGGCCGGACAGCTCGATATATAGTTCGTCGTTTCGCTCTTCGTCAGCCGACAGCGCCCCCCAGCCGGCCCGTTCAAAAAATAGGGCGACATCATCGAGCGTTTCGAGCGGGTAGCGCCGCGCCAGCTGTTTGCCGGCCCAGTACAGCAGCGGGGCGGCGTCTTTGCCGAGCAGCTCGGGAAGAAGCGAATGCCGGAGCAGTTCAGCCCCGAATGCGGAAAGCGCAATCGACCCAAACGTTTGATATTGGTCCTCTAATGGTGGCTGCTTCATCGTTTTCCCCTCTTTCTCTATTTCCTCATTATAGCTGAATTGCCGCCGGAGTGCATCTTCTTTCCTGAGGTGGCACAACTATAAGAATGTTTGAACATTTTGTGGCAGTGTTTTCTTGACGCTTGTACAATGTGGGAGTACAATGAATGTGACAAAGCGAATAGGGAAATGGAAGATGTTTCCGTTTCCGCACTGCGAGCGAGAGGCACATATTTTTTATCAGTTGAAGGGGGTTTACATATGGCAGGGAATCGCGAGTTTTATTACCGCCGGCTCCATTCGCTGCTTGGGGTTATTCCCGTTGGCATTTTTTTGGTGCAGCACTTGGTCGTCAACCATTTTGCGACGCGCGGGCCGGAAGCGTTTAACCGGGCGGCGGAGTTTATGGGAAACTTACCGTTCCGCTATTTTCTTGAAATTTTTGTTATTTTTCTTCCATTGTTGTTCCACGCTGTATACGGCATTTATATCGCGTTTACAGCGAAATTCAACACCCGCCAGTACGGCTATTTCCGCAACTGGATGTTTATGCTTCAGCGGATCACCGGCATCATTACATTGATTTTTGTCGTCTGGCATGTGTATGAAACGCGGGTGCAAGCTGCATTGGGCGTTGAAGTGAACTATGACATGATGGCCAACATTGTCGACAATCCGTTTATGCTCGGATTCTATATTGTTGGAATCTTGTCCACCGTATTTCACTTCGCCAACGGCTTATGGTCATTCTGCGTCAGCTGGGGTTTGACAGTGTCGCCTCGTTCGCAGCAAGTGTTTACGTACATTACGATGATCATTTTCGTTGCGCTTTCCATTGTCGGTATTCGCGCCATTTTGGCGTTTGCGTAAGACAAGCGTTCCATTCCTAGGGAATGATTCGATGATGAACCGCTGCGTTGGCTCGTGATGGATCGCGCCTTAGCCGCTCTCCGAACGATCGCTTGGTCGATGGCGGGACGGCAAGGCAAAACGTGCGGCATGCAAGCAAAAGCAGCAATCTATTAGGGAGTGAGTAGCTATGAAAAAAGGGAAAATCATCGTTGTTGGCGGCGGTTTGGCCGGCTTGATGGCCACGATTAAAATCGCCGAGGCAGGAGTGCCTGTCGAACTGTTTTCGCTCGTTCCGGTAAAGCGTTCTCACTCCGTCTGTGCCCAAGGCGGCATTAACGGAGCGGTCAACACGAAAGGGGAAGGCGACTCTCCGTGGGAGCATTTTGACGATACCGTCTATGGCGGGGACTTCTTGGCGAACCAGCCTCCGGTCAAAGCAATGTGTGAAGCGGCGCCGGGGATCATTTACATGCTCGATCGGATGGGCGTCATGTTCAACCGGACGCCGGAAGGACTGCTTGATTTCCGCCGCTTCGGGGGGACGCAGCACCACCGGACCGCATATGCGGGGGCGACGACTGGCCAGCAGATTTTGTATGCGCTTGATGAACAGGTGCGCCGCCATGAAGTGGCCGGGCTCGTCACGAAGTACGAGCATTGGGAGTTTTTAGGCGTCGTTTTGGATGACGAGCAAATTTGCCGCGGCATCGTCGCACAAGATTTGCGGTCCATGGAAATCAAAGCGTTTCCAGCGGATGCCGTCATTTTGGCGACCGGCGGCCCGGGGATCATTTTCGGGAAATCGACGAACTCCGTCATCAACACCGGTTCGGCGGCTTCGATCGCTTACCAGCAAGGCGTTTACTACGCCAACGGCGAGTTCATCCAAATTCACCCGACGGCCATTCCGGGCGATGACAAGCTCCGCCTCATGAGTGAATCGGCGCGCGGGGAAGGCGGGCGCATTTGGACGTATAAAGATGGGAAGCCGTGGTATTTCCTCGAGGAAAAATATCCGGCTTACGGAAACTTGGTGCCGCGCGACATCGCCGCTCGGGAAATTTTCCACGTCTGCGTCGACTTGAAGCTCGGCATCAACGGCGAGAACATGGTCTATTTGGATTTGTCGCATAAAGATCCGAAAGAGTTGGACATCAAGCTTGGCGGCATTATCGAAATTTATGAGAAATTCATGGGCGAAGATCCGCGCAAAGTGCCGATGAAAGTGTTCCCGGCCGTTCACTATTCGATGGGCGGCTTATGGGTCGACTATGACCAAATGACGAACATCAAAGGGCTGTTTGCTGCCGGCGAGTGCGACTATTCGATTCACGGCGCGAACCGCCTCGGGGCAAACTCGCTTCTGTCGGCGATTTACGGCGGAATGGTCGCCGGCCCGAACGCCGTCCGCTACATCCGCGGCCTCGAGAAATCGGCGGATGCGATGCCGTCGACGTTATACGACAGCTATGTGAAACGGGAGCAGGAAAAATGGGAGAACATTTTGGCGATGGACGGCACGGAAAACGCCTATGTGCTGCATAAAGAGCTCGGTGAATGGATGACGGCGAACGTGACGATCGTCCGCTACAACGACCGGTTGCTGAAGACGGATGAGAAAATTCAAGAGCTGATGGAGCGGTACAAAAACATCAGCGTCACCGACACGTCGAGATGGAGCAACCAAGGAGCGACGTTTATCCGCCAGCTGTACAACATGCTGCAGCTCGCCCGCGTCATTACGCTTGGCGCTTACCATCGCAATGAAAGCCGTGGGGCGCACTACAAGCCGGAGTTTCCGGAGCGCAATGACGAAGAGTGGCTGAAAACGACGATGGCCCGCTACACGCCAGATGGTCCGGCGTTCCATTATGAAGACGTTGACGTCTCGTTGATTAAACCGCGCAAGCGCGACTACAGCAAAAAGAAAGAGGAAGTGAAGTAAGATGAGCGAGAACAAAACGGTTCGTTTGATCATCACGCGCCAAGATCGTCCGGATTCCGCGCCGTATGAAGAAGAGTTTGTCATTCCGTACCGCCCGAACATGAACGTCATTTCGGCGCTCATGGAAATTCGTCGCAATCCAGTCAACGCCAAAGGGGAAAAAACGACGCCGGTCGCTTGGGAAATGAACTGTCTGGAAGAAGTATGCGGAGCCTGTTCGATGGTCATTAACGGCAAACCGCGCCAGGCGTGCGCCGCGCTCATTGACAAACTCGAGCAGCCGATCCGCCTTGAGCCGATGCGCACATTCCCTGTCATCCGCGACTTGGTCATCGATCGGAGCCGGATGTTTGACGCGTTGAAGCGAGTGAAAGCATGGATTCCGATCGACGGAACGTACGACTTGGGTCCGGGGCCGCGCATGCCAGAGCGGAAGCGGCAATGGGCGTACGAGCTGTCAAAATGCATGACATGCGGCGTCTGCCTCGAAGCGTGCCCGAACGTCAACAGCAAGTCGAACTTTATCGGCCCGGCGCCGCTGTCGCAAGTGCGGCTGTTTAACGCCCACCCGACCGGGGCGATGCATAAAGCCGAACGGCTGCGGGCGATTATGGGCGACGGCGGACTGGCCAACTGCGGCAACTCGCAAAACTGCGTGCAATCGTGCCCGAAGGGCATTCCGTTGACGACATCGATCGCGGCGTTAAACCGCGAAACGACGATTCAAATGTTCCGCGATTTCTTTGGCAGCGACGAAGTGTAGCGGCAGAATCAAAATCCCCTTCATTCGAATAGACATGAGGGGGATTTTTTGTTTTTCTGGACAAGCGGCAGCCAACCGTCTCCGGCGAACCGAAAGATGAAGAAAAAAAAGACCCATTTTTCTATTAGATAAGCAAATTTTCGTCACCGCCGCTCTTGCTCTCACATACGATATGGCGAGGAAATACCCATCCGGCAGTTCGGGCCCATTGAGAGCAAGGAGGGTTACAACCGTTGAAGGACAAATCGTTTCAATCGAAGCCGCTTTTGACAAAAAGAGAAAAAGAAGTCTTCGAATTGCTCGTGCAAGACAAGACGACGAAAGAGATCGCCAAAGAGCTGTTTATCAGCGAGAAAACGGTCCGCAACCATATTTCGAATGCGATGCAAAAGCTTGGGGTCAAGGGGCGCTCGCAAGCTGTCATTGAATTGCTTCGAATGGGCGAACTTGAACTATAAACGATGCCGGCTTTCCTTGTTGGACAGCCGGCTGTTATGTTCCCTTGCGGCCGGACGAGGCTTGGCGCCCGTCCGGCCTTCGTCCGCGGCGGCCGCCGCATTTTTTTGTTGATTATCTTTGCCGGTGTTGTAAAATGAAAAGTAAGAATAGCTGTCGGCGCAAGCCGCCGTTTGAGGCTGGCCGCGGAAACGATCAAGGAGAGATGGTATGCCGTCTGCGATGAATGAAAGAACGGTCGCCGAGTTGGAAAAATTGCTTCGCTATATCGCCGCAAATTTGAAACAGCGCGGCCGTGAAATTTTAACCAACTATCCGATCACCCCACCGCAATTTGTCGCCCTGCAGTGGCTGCTTGAAGAAGGGGACTTGACGGTCGGCGAGTTATCGAACAAAATGTATTTGGCGTGCAGCACGACGACCGACTTGGTCGACCGCATGGAGCGGAACGGACTTGTCGCCAGAGTCCGCGATGAACACGACCGCCGCGTCGTCCGCATTCGCCTTCTTGAAAAAGGGGAGCGCATTATCGAAGAAGTGATTGAGAAACGCCAGCGCGATCTAGCCAATGTGCTGGAAAGCTTTTCAGACGAGGAAATCGTCGTCTTTGAGCGTTGTTTGCGCAAATTGCATCAAGAAATGACGAAAGAATGAGGCGATCACTTGGAAAGAGCAATTGGTGTCATTGACTCAGGAGTCGGCGGTTTGACCGTCGCCAAAGAAATTATGAGGCAGCTGCCGAAAGAACAAATTATTTACTTAGGCGACACCGCCCGTTGCCCGTACGGGCCGCGGCCGGTGGAAGAAGTCCGTCGATTTACGTGGCAAATGATTGATTACTTGCGGCAATATCCCTTGAAAATGCTTGTTATCGCCTGCAACACCGCGACGGCGGTCGCGCTTGACGACGTGCGGGCGAAGCTTGACATTCCTGTGCTTGGCGTTATTCATCCCGGCGCTCGCGCCGCCCTGAAAGCGACTAGGCGCGGGCACATCGGCGTCATCGGCACGATTGGCACGATCCGAAGCCGGGCGTATGAAAAGGCGCTTCAATCAATCAATCCGCGCGTCCAAGTCGAGAGCTTGGCCTGTCCGAAATTCGTTCCGCTGGTGGAAAGCGGCGACTTTGAAGGGCAGGAGGCGATGGCGATCGTCGCCGAATCTCTCGCTCCGCTCCGACCGCTGCCGATCGATGTGCTGATTTTAGGTTGCACGCATTATCCGTTGCTCGCGCCGCTCATTCGCACGTATATGGGCAAACGCGTGAAGCTCATTTGCTCAGGCGGTGAGACAGCTCGTGAAGTGAGCGCGATTTTGCATCACAGCCAGCTCCTTTACACCGGCGAGCGCGAACCGGAGCATTTGTTTTTCACGACTGGGCCGAAAGAGCTGTTTGAAAAGATTTCCGGGAAGTGGTTTGGCAAGCCGATCGGCACGGTCGAAGCGATTCGGCTGTAACCAACAAATCCTTTAGCGTCCATGCGCTAAAGGATTTTTTTTATTCTATTTTGGAAAACGGCTCGTATACATAGTAGTACAAACTACGAGTAGGAGGGAACGTCAATGAAACGGACGACTCACATATGGGCGGCGCCGCTGCTCGCCTCGCTGTTGTTGCTTGGCGGCTGCGGTTTGTTTGGGCGAGATGAGGCGGTGAAGGAGATCGATCCGCCGCAAGAGACGAGTTATGTCAAAGACGGCCAAGCGCTTCAGGAAGCGACGGAAAGCCAAAAGGAAGAGAAGGAGAAAGCGAAGGCCACCGAGACGGTGAAAAGAGAGCTGTACTTGATTGACAAAAACGGCTTTGTCGTGCCGCAAACAGTGGAATTGCCGAAAACGCAGGCCGTGGCGAAACAAGTACTCGAATATTTGGTTGAAGACGGACCTGTGTCAGAAATGTTGCCGAACGGCTTCCGCGCGGTCATTCCGGCCGGAACGACGGTGCTTGGCACAAAATTGGAAAAAGACGGAACGTTGATCGCCGACTTTTCTCCGGAATTTAAAAACTATAAGCCGGAGGACGAAAAACGAATTTTGCAGTCCATTACGTGGACGTTGACGCAATTTGACAATATCAAGCGCGTCAAAATCCGCATCAACGGCTACGATCAAAACGTGATGCCGGTCAATAAAACACCGATTCAAGATGGGGTAAGCCGCGCCGACGGCATCAATATGGAAGCGAGCGGCGTGCCAGACATTACGAATACGCATCCAGTCACCGTTTATTTTGTCGCCCAACAAGGGAACAGCACATACTATGTGCCGGTGACACGGCGTGTGTCCAATAAGGAGAAAGATGATATTGCCGCGGCCGTCAACGAACTGATTCAAGGACCAGAGCAAGGGAGCGGGCTTGTCGGCGTCTTTCAGCCGGACGCGAAGCTTGTCGATGCCCCGAAATATGAGGATGGCAAAGTGACGCTCAACTTTAACGAAGGCATTTATGGAAGCAACAAGAAAAATGTCATTTCCGACGTCGTGTTGAATTCCCTCGTTTTGTCGCTCACTGAGCAAAAAGGAGTCGAAAGCGTGGCGATCACAGTCAATGGCAAAGCCAATCTTGTCACGGAAGACGGCAAGCCGCTCACCAAACCGGTCGCTCGGCCGCAAAACGTCAATACCGGGACATTTTAACCGGTTGGTGCTGACAGGCTGGAAACGAATAGGACGTTATGGTATAACAAAGAGGTGGAAACGTATTCCGCCTCTTTCTTTTTTTCGCTAGGCGGAAAGAAATGCGGCGTCTGGCATTCCGTTGAAGATGGAGAAAAGGAGCTTGGCCGGCCTCCGCCTGATGACGAGACCGAACGAGGGAATGTTGGCGCGAAGACGCC
Source organism: Geobacillus jurassicus NBRC 107829 (assembly GCF_001544315.1). Lineage (GTDB taxonomy): Bacteria > Bacillota > Bacilli > Bacillales > Anoxybacillaceae > Geobacillus > Geobacillus jurassicus. Next base: position 18,140 of record NZ_BCQG01000039.1, on the reverse strand, counting down.
CGGAGACATGGGAGGGTTCGTCCTCATCAGCGACGCGGAGATCCAAAGGGTGCATCGAATATGCTTCCCCCCCCGCGGCAGGGAAATATAACCAGCCGTGGCCGCGAAGCGCACCCTAGGTCTGTAAGATATCCACAAAACTGAAAAAGGATGTAAGGGATTTTGTCGAAAAATATTTTTTGGACACCCCTGAGAGGCCGAAAAGCCTTGATAGATCAACATTTCTAGAGGGAGGACTCAGTTGATGAGAGCGGACGGACGAAGCAGTTGCGAGCTGCGCCCTGTACATATACACCCGCATTACATGAAGCACGCTGAAGGGTCGGTGCTCATTGAAGTCGGCGACACGAAAGTCATTTGCACGGCGACGGTCGAAGAGAAAGTGCCGTCGTTTATGCGCGGCGGCGGCAAAGGATGGATTACGGCCGAATATGGGATGCTGCCGCGGGCGACAGAGCAGCGGAATGTGAGGGAAGCGAGCAAAGGAAAAGTGTCGGGGCGGACGATGGAAATTCAGCGCTTAATCGGCCGTGCGCTTCGCTCGGTTGTTGATCTTGAACAGCTTGGTGAGCGGACCATTTGGATCGATTGCGACGTCATTCAGGCGGATGGCGGAACGCGGACGGCGTCGATCACCGGTGCGTATGTGGCGCTTGTGTTGGCGCTTGCCAAACTGGTGGAAGAAGGGAGGCTCGAGGCGCTTCCGATCCGCGATTTTCTCGCCGCTACCTCGGTCGGCATCGATCCGGAGCATGGGGTGATTCTTGATTTAGATTACAACGAGGATGCGCGGGCGAAAGTGGATATGAACGTCGTCATGACCGGAGCCGGTCAATTTGTTGAGATTCAAGGGACCGGAGAGGAAGCGGTTTTTTCACGCGCCGAGCTCGATGAATTGCTTGAAGCGGCGCAAATAGGCATCGAGCAGCTCATCGCCGTTCAGCGCCGCGCATTGGGCGAGTGGGCGGCGCGCATCGGCGAAAAAAAAGAAGCGGCAGAGGAGGACACAGAGTGAAGGAGATTGTCATCGCGACCAAAAACGCTGGCAAAGTGCGCGAGTTCGCCGCTTTGTTTGCCAAGCGGGGCGTCGAAGTGAAATCGCTGCTTGACTTTCCGGACGCTCCGGATGTCGCAGAAACGGGAAGCACGTTTGCGGAAAATGCCGTGCTCAAAGCAGAAGCGGCGTCGCGGCGTCTAAAGCGGCCGGTGATCGCCGATGATTCCGGGCTCGTGGTCGATGCGCTCGGCGGCCGGCCGGGCGTTCATTCGGCCCGTTATGCCGGGGAAGATAAAAACGATGCACGCAACATCGCCAAGCTGCTTCGCGAGCTTGACGGGGTGCCGATGGAGCAGCGCACGGCTCGTTTTCATTGTGCGCTCGCCGTCGCGATCCCAGGGCGGCCGACCGCCGTTGTCGAAGCGACATGCGATGGTTATATCGCCGAAGCGCCGCGTGGGGAGGGGGGCTTTGGCTATGATCCGGTTTTTTACCTTCCGGAGCGGGGAAAAACGATGGCGGAGCTTGCGCCCGAGGAAAAAAATCAAATCAGTCATCGCGCCAAGGCGCTGACGAAGCTCGATGAGCAGTGGGAGGAGATCGTCGGTGGAAAGGGGCGGACGGAATGAAGGCGGTGATTGTGAGCGACAGCCATGGGCTGACTGCCGAACTTGCTGCAATTGTCAACCGTCATCGCCATGAAGCGGATTTGTTTATCCATTGCGGCGACTCGGAGTTGGAGGTGGGGGCGGACGAGATTGCCCCGTTTGCCGTCGTACGCGGCAACTGCGATTTCGCCGCGTTTCCTGCTGAGCGCATCGAAGAGGTGGGCGGCGTTCGGTTGTTTGTCACCCACGGCCATTTATACGGGGTGAAAACGTCGCTTTTGCGTTTATCCTATCGCGCACAAGAAACAGGGGCTCACGTCGTTTGTTTCGGCCACTCGCATTTGGCCGGTGCTGAACAAATCGATGGGTTGCTGTTCATCAATCCCGGCAGCATCGCCTTGCCGCGGGGAAGAAAAGAAAAAACGTACGCGGTGCTGACGGTCGACAGCGGACGGGCGCACGTCCAGTTTTATGAAGTGGATGGACAGCCTATTCTCAAAATGGAACAAACGTTTTCTATCTAAGCCGGCAAAACCGCCGGCTTTTTTACGGTAAGCAAGGCCGCTTCAACAGGTTCGCTTTCAAAATGGAAGTGCCATATAGCGTGTTTGGAAAGGGGGCCTGTGTTTGGGCCGCCTTTTTTCGTTTTGGGGAGATGAAGTGGAAAAAGGCGCATCGTTTTGATTCGTCATTTTCATGTCCGAGTGAGAAGCGAACGTTGCTTACGGATCTTTTCTATCAGAAAAATGAGCGCGCCTTGAGCCCGTTATGTTCATATCGAATGAGGAGCGAACTGCGCTCAAGGGCGCGTTTTCTATGAGACGGCAAAGAAAGAAAAAATTTTTTTATATCGGCAAAACCTTGATTCTATCATAATGTAAGCGCATTCAAATAGTTTGACCAATCGGAATTTTCAAAAAACGTTATTGACGGCGCAAAGGTTTCGGATTATTATAATTTTCAAATAAGAGAAACGACTCAATACAATGATCGAGCCGTTCAAAGCAACTGCTGACTGATCAAGGAAGAGGGGAACCGAAGTGGGCGAACAATGGATCTTTTTAAACGGAGAATTTGTGACAAAAGAAAACGCCAAAATTTCCGTGTATGACCATGGATTTTTGTATGGCGACGGGGTATTTGAAGGCATTCGCGTCTATAGCGGCAACGTATTCCGCCTCGAAGAACATATAGATCGGCTATACAATTCAGCGAAGTCGATTTTGCTCGACATTCCGTACACGAAGGAAGAAATGATTGGCCACGTGCTCGAAACGATCCGCCGCAACGGCTATCAAGATGCATACATCCGCCTGGTCGTTTCGCGCGGGGTCGGCGATTTAGGACTGGATCCGTACAAATGCAAAACGCCGCAAATCGTGATTATCGTCGAGCCGCTCGCGCTCTTCCCGAAACATTTATATGAAACCGGCATCGAAGTGGTGACAGTGGCGACGCGCCGCAACCGCTCTGATGTGCTGAGCCCGAAAGTCAAATCGCTCAACTACCTAAACAATGTGCTTGTCAAAATCGAGGCGCATTTGGCGAACGTAAGCGAAGCGCTGATCTTAAACGATCAAGGCTATGTCGCGGAAGGTTCGGGAGACAATGTTTTCATCATCAAAAACGGCGTCATTTACACACCGCCTGGGTATGTCGGGGCGCTTGAAGGCATTACGCGTCAAGCGATCATCGAAATCGCGGAGGATCTCGGCTATACGGTGAAAGAGGAGCCGTTTACCCGCCATGATGTCTATGTCGCGGATGAAGTGTTTTTGACGGGGACGGCGGCCGAAGTCATTTCGGTCATTAAAGTCGATGGCCGGACGATCGGCGACGGGACGCCGGGACCGCATACCAAGCGGTTGCTTGAAGAATTTCGCCGCCGCGTGGTCGTCGAAGGAGTAAAGGTGTATCCGACGAACGCCAATGTCGGTTGATCGTCCATGACAAGTGGATAGCGAAAAAGCGTTGACGAGGATAAGTAGTCAGCGGGGTCAACATCCACAGAGAGCCGGGGGAGCTGCGAACCGGTGATGTTGCCGCTTGATGAACTCACCTCTGAGCGCCAGCCTGAACGCCGGACGGCTAGTAGGGCTGGACGAGTGGAGACGCGCGCTTCACTCGTTACCAAAATGAGCGGCCGGCTTCGGCTGGCCGCTCCTGAGGCGGCCGTCACGGCCGTGAAGAAGGGTGGTACCGCGGAAAGGAAACCTTTTCGCCCCTTTGGCTGGAAATGACAGCCATCGTGGGCGGAAAGGTTTTTTATATGGATGACAAATCACAGGGAGGATCGACGATGACAAAAATGAAAGTCGAGGAACAAGAAAAAGCGAGGACGAAGGCGAGAATGAGCGGGTCGCTGATGCTCATTGAAGCGCTCAAGGAAGAAAAAGTCGAAGTCATCTTCGGCTATCCGGGGGGGGCGGTGCTCCCGCTGTATGACGAGTTGTATAAAGCCGGCGTGTTCCACGTGCTGACGCGGCATGAGCAAGGGGCCATCCATGCGGCGGAAGGATATGCGCGCATTTCTGGAAAACCAGGGGTCGTCATCGCCACCTCCGGCCCGGGAGCGACCAACATCGTCACCGGGTTGACCGACGCGATGATGGATTCGCTGCCGCTCGTCGTCTTTACCGGGCAAGTGGCCACGAGCGTCATCGGCTCGGATGCGTTTCAGGAGGCGGACGTTGTCGGCATTACGATGCCGATTACGAAACACAACTACCAAGTGCGCGACATCAGCGAGCTGCCGAGAATCATTAAAGAGGCGTTTCACATTGCGACGACCGGGCGCCCCGGACCGGTGTTGATCGATATTCCAAAAGACATTACGACGGCCGAAGGGGAGTTTGATTACGATCAAGACGTTCATTTGCCTGGCTATCAGCCGACGACGCAGCCGAACCATTGGCAAATCCGCCGGCTTGTCGAGGCGGTCAGCCAATCAAAGCGGCCGGTCATTTTAGCCGGCGCTGGCATCTTGCACGCCAATGCGTCCAATGAATTGCGGCAATACGCCGAACAGCAAAACATTCCGGTCATTCATACGCTCCTTGGCCTTGGCGGTTTCCCGGCCGACCATCCGCTGTTTTTAGGCATGGCCGGCATGCACGGTACGTATACGGCGAATATGGCGCTGTGTGAATGCGATTTGCTCATCAACATCGGCGCCCGCTTCGATGACCGGGTCACCGGCAATTTAAAATATTTCGCGCCGAAAGCGACCGTCGCCCATATCGACATCGATCCGGCGGAAATCGGCAAAAACGTGCCGACGAAAATTCCAATCGTCAGCGATGCAAAAGCCGCCTTGCAAGAGCTGATCGCCCAGCAAGGCAAGCCGGCGGACACCGCGGCGTGGCTCGCGCAGCTTGATGAATGGAAGCGGCGCTTCCCGCTCCATTATGAGCCGGAAGCCGGCACGATCAAACCGCAAAAACTGATCGAGATGATCTATGAAATGACAAACGGCGAGGCGATCGTGACGACGGACGTCGGCCAGCATCAAATGTGGGCGGCGCAATATTACAAGTTCAACCGGCCGCACCGGTGGGTGACGTCCGGGGGGCTCGGCACGATGGGCTTCGGGCTTCCGGCAGCGATCGGCGCCCAGCTCGCCGACCGGAGCGCTACGGTCGTTTCGATCGTCGGCGACGGCGGCTTCCAAATGACGTTCCAAGAACTGTCGGTCATCCAGGAGCTACGGCTGCCGATCAAAATCGTCATCGTCAACAACCAGGCGCTCGGCATGGTGCGGCAATGGCAGGAGCTGTTCTATGACAAACGGTACTCCCATTCGCTCATTCCGAACCAGCCGGATTTCGTCAAGCTTGCCGAAGCATACGGGATGCCAGGTCTGCGGGCGAAGACGGAGGCGGAAGCGGCCGAAGTGTTAAAACAAGCGTTTGCGATGGATGGGCCGGTGCTGCTTGATTTCCATGTCCGCGCCGACGAGAACGTCTATCCGATGGTGGCGCCCGGCAAAGGGCTTCATGAAATGGTGGGGGTGAAAGCATGCGAAGAATCATCACGATGACAGTCAACAACCGCCCCGGCGTCTTAAACCGCATTACCGGGTTGTTTACAAAGCGGCATTACAATATCGAAAGCATTACGGTCGGGCATACGGAAATCGAGGGCATTTCGCGGATGACGTTCGTCGTCAACGTTGACGATGAACGGACGGCGGAGCAAATCATTAAGCAGCTGAACAAGCAGATTGATGTGTTGAAGGTGAATGACATCACCGACCAAGCGATCGTCGCCCGCGAGCTGGCGCTCATTAAAGTTGCCGCTCCTCCGGCGGTCCGCCAGGAAATTTACACGCTCATCGAGCCGTTTCGCGCCTCGATCGTCGACGTAAGCAAAGACAGCCTCGTCATTCAAGTGACCGGCGAGCCGGAGAAAGTCGAGGCGTTGATTGAACTATTGCGCCCGTACGGCATTAAGGAAGTGGCGCGCACGGGAACGACCGCGTTCACCCGCGGGGCGCAAAAAGCGACGACGAATCAGAAAACGGCGTTCATTATTTAACAGCTATCATACAAAACAGCGCTGATTGCTTCATGGAACCGCCAAACAAGGGGCGGCCAAGCGTAGGGATTGTCAAACTACAGAACAAAGGAGAGGGTAATCATGGCAAAAGTCTACTATAACGGGGATGCAAACGAACAATATTTGCAAGGGAAAACGGTCGCGATCATCGGCTACGGCTCGCAAGGCCACGCCCATGCGCAAAACTTGCGCGACAGCGGCGTTCGCGTCATCGTCGGACTGCGAAAAGGAAAATCGTGGGAGCAGGCAGAACAAGACGGGTTTGAGGTGTATTCAGTCCGCGAAGCGGCGAAGCAGGCTGATATCGTCATGGTGCTGCTGCCGGATGAGAAGCAGCCGGCCGTGTACAAAGAGGAAATCGAGCCGGAACTCGAGCCAGGCAATGCGCTTGTGTTTGCGCACGGCTTTAACATCCATTTCAGCCAAATTGTCCCACCGAATCATGTTGACGTCTTCTTGGTTGCGCCGAAAGGCCCAGGCCATCTCGTGCGGCGCACATATACGGAAGGAGCGGGCGTGCCGGCGCTCATCGCCGTCTACCAAGATGTGACCGGACACGCGAAAGAAACGGCGCTCGCCTACGCGAAAGCGATCGGCGCTGCTCGAGCTGGGGTGTTGGAGACGACGTTCAAAGAAGAGACGGAAACCGACTTGTTCGGTGAACAAGCGGTGCTGTGCGGTGGGCTGACGGCGCTCATCAAAGCCGGGTTTGAAACGCTCGTTGAAGCCGGGTATCAGCCGGAAGTCGCCTATTTTGAGTGTTTGCATGAGATGAAGCTCATCGTCGATCTCCTTTACGAAGGCGGTTTGTCGTGGATGCGCTATTCGATTTCCGATACGGCGCAATGGGGCGACTTTATCACCGGCCCGCGCATTATTAACGACGCTGTGAAAGCGGAAATGAAAAAGGTGCTCGATGACATTCAAACCGGCAAATTCGCGAAGAGCTGGATTTTGGAAAACCAAGCGAACCGTCCGGAGTTCAACGCCATCAACCGGCGTGAGAATGAGCATTTGATTGAGATTGTCGGACGCGAACTGCGAAGCATGATGCCGTTTGTGAAGGCAAAACAAATCGAGGCGGTGGTGCCAGGTGCGAAAAATTAAGTTTTTTGATACCACATTGCGTGATGGGGAACAATCCGCTGGTGTGAACTTGAATTTGCAAGAAAAGTTGGAAATTGCCCGTCAACTTGAACGGCTGCGGGTTGACATCATCGAGGCGGGTTTCCCCGCCTCATCGAAAGGCGATTTTGAGGCGGTCAAACAAATTGCCGAAACGGTGAGAACATGCTCGGTCACCGGGCTGTCGCGCTCGGTCCGAAGCGACATTGATGCGGCGTGGGAGGCGTTAAAAGGCGGCGCGGAGCCGCGGCTCCACCTATTCATCGCCACCTCGCCGATCCATATGGTGCATAAATTGCGGATGACGCCGGAACAAGTGATTGAAGCGGCGGTTGAGGCGGTGAAATACGCGAAGCGCTTTTTCCCGATCGTCCAATGGTCGGCGGAAGATGCGTGCCGAAGCGAGTTGCCGTTTTTGGCGAAAATCGTCGCCGAAGTGATCAAAGCCGGCGCCTCGGTGATCAACATTCCGGATACGGTCGGCTATATTACGCCGAAAGAATACGGGGAAATTTTCCTCTATTTGCAAAACAATGTTCCGAATATTGAAAAGGTTTCACTCTCCGCTCATTGTCATGATGACTTGGGCATGGCGGTGGTGAACTCGCTGTCGGCCATTGAACATGGAGCGACGCAGGTCGAGTGCACGATCAACGGCATCGGCGAGCGGGCCGGCAATGCGGCGCTTGAGGAAATCGCTGTCGCCCTTCACATCCGCAAAGACTACTATCAAGTGGAAACGCGCCTCAATTTGCAGGAAATTAAGCGCACAAGCAATCTTGTCAGCAAGCTGACCGGGGTCGTCGTTCCACCCAACAAAGCGGTCGTCGGCAAAAACGCGTTTGCGCATGAATCGGGCATCCATCAAGACGGCGTCTTAAAAGAAAAAACGACATACGAAATCATTTCGCCGGAGCTCGTCGGCGTGCCGTCGAATTCGATGGTGCTCGGCAAACATTCCGGCCGCCATGCGCTTCGCAACCGGGTTGAGGAGCTCGGCTACACGTTGTCCGATGAAGAAATCAATCAGCTGTTTGTCCGTTTTAAAGAATTGGCGGACAAAAAGAAGGACATTACCGACGACGATTTAATCGCGTTGATTTTCGAAGAGAAGTTCGACCACTTTAAAGATTTTTACCAATTGTCTTCCATTCAAGTGCAATACGGGACGAATCAAATTCCGACAGCGGTAGTTGTACTGAAAGACGGGAAGGGGAATGAAATCCAAGAAGCGGCGACCGGCGCCGGCAGCGTCGAGGCGCTGTACAATACATTGGAACGTTGCTTCCAAACGCCGGTGACGCTGCTTGACTACCGGATCGAATCGGTCGGCGGCGGCCGCGATGCGTTGGCCCAAGTGTTCGTCAAAGTGCGCGCCCATGACATCGAGACGAGCGGGCGCGGCACTGCACAAGACGTGTTGGAAGCATCGGCGAAAGCGTACATCAACGCCATCAACCGTGTGTTTATGATCGAAGCGATGCGCGGCGAAAACGAGAAAGTGGCAACACCATAAAAACGGGGGGATTCAGAATGGGAAACTATCGGATTGCCGTCTTGCCAGGGGATGGCATCGGCAAAGAAGTGACGTCCGGAGCGGTCGAGGTATTAAAAGCGGTCGGCATCCGGTTTGGCCACGAGTTTACGTTTGAATATGGATTGATCGGTGGAGCGGCGATCGATGAGGCGGGGACGCCGCTCCCCGAGGAAACGCTCCGCCTTTGCCGAGAAAGCGATGCGGTGCTGCTTGGGGCGGTCGGCGGTCCGAAGTGGGATGACAACCCTCCGCATTTGCGCCCGGAAAAAGGATTGCTTGCCATTCGCAAGCAGCTCGACTTATATGCCAACTTGCGGCCGGTTGTTTGCTATGACAGTTTGGTTTCCGCTTCGCCGTTAAAACCGGATCTCGTGCAAGGCGTCGATTTTGTCATCGTCCGCGAGCTGACCGGCGGCATTTACTTCGGCCAGCCGAGCGGCCGCGTCGTCGAAAACGGCGAAGAAAAAGCAGTGGACACCTTGTTATATAAAAAGGAAGAAATTGAGCGGATCGTCCGCATGGCGTTTATACTCGCACGCGGGCGGAAGAAAAAAGTGACTTCGGTCGACAAGGCGAACGTCCTTTCGTCAAGCCGTCTATGGCGGGAAGTGGCCGAAGAGGTGGCGAAGCAGTTTCCGGACGTCACGCTTGAGCATATGCTTGTTGACAATGCCGCGATGCAGCTCATCCGTGCGCCGAAGCAGTTTGATGTCATTGTGACAGAAAACATGTTTGGCGACATTTTAAGCGATGAAGCCTCCATGTTGTCCGGTTCGCTCGGGATGCTGCCGTCGGCCAGCTTATCCGCTTCCGGTCCGAGCTTGTATGAGCCGGTGCACGGTTCAGCGCCTGATATCGCCGGCATGAACAAAGCCAATCCGATTGCGGCGATTTTGTCGGCCGCGATGATGCTTCGCCTGTCGTTCGGGCTCACCGCGGAAGCGGAGGCGGTAGAGCACGCGGTGTGGCAGGCGCTCGCCCTAGGTTTGCGCACCGCCGACTTGGCGCCAAGCGGCGGCCGCATCGTATCCACGAACGAAATGGTCGAAGAAATCAAAGCGGCGGTGCTGGATTATACGGCCATTGCTCAAATTATGACCGTTTATGCCTAAGACGTGCGAGGTGAAAGCCAATGAAGCCGAAAACGATCATCGATAAAATTTGGGAAAACCACGTCGTCTACCGTGAGGAGGGCAAACCGGATTTATTGTACATCGATTTGCACTTAGTGCATGAAGTGACCTCGCCGCAAGCGTTTGAAGGATTGCGGCAAAAAGGGCGGAAGGTGCGGCGGCCGGATTTGACCTTTGCGACGATGGACCATAACGTGCCGACCATTAACCGATTTGTGATTACCGACGAAGTGGCGCGCAACCAAATCGCTGCGCTTGAGCGCAACTGCCGCGAGTTCGGCATTCCGCTCGCCGACCTACACAGCGAAGAGCAAGGAATCGTTCACGTCATCGGCCCAGAGCTCGGGTTGACCCAGCCGGGAAAAACGATCGTTTGCGGCGACAGCCATACATCGACGCACGGGGCGTTTGGCGCCTTGGCGTTTGGCATCGGCACGAGCGAAGTCGAGCATGTATTGGCTACACAAACGCTTTGGCAGCATAAGCCGAAAACGCTGCAAATCTGCATCAACGGCCGCCTCGGCAAAGGAGTGACCGCCAAAGACGTCATCTTGGCCATTATCGGCCGCTATGGCGTTGGCGTCGGCACCGGTTATATTATCGAATTTACAGGCGAAGCGATCCGACGCATGTCGATGGAAGAGCGAATGACGATTTGCAACATGTCGATTGAAGCTGGGGCGAGAGCCGGCCTCATCAGCCCGGATGAAACGACGTTTGCCTATTTGCGCGGCCGCAAATATGCGCCAAAAGGCGAGGAGTTTGACAAGGCGGTGGAACGGTGGCGGGCGCTTGCAAGCGATGAGGGGGCGGAATACGATAAAACGATTGAAATCGATGCGTCGACGATCGCTCCGATGGTGACGTGGGGGACGAACCCCGCGATGAGCACTTCCGTCGATGGCGTCGTGCCGCATCCCGAGCAATTTGAAAGCAAAACAGAGCAAAACGCGGTGCGCCGGGCGCTTGAGTACATGGGGCTCAAGCCGGGCACGCCGATTACGGATATTCCGGTGCAGCACGTCTTCATCGGTTCGTGCACCAACTCACGCCTCAGCGATTTGCGCGCGGCGGCGAGCATCGTGAAAGGGAAAAAAGTGGCTCCGGGTGTGCGGGCGCTCGTCGTGCCTGGATCGCAGCAAGTGAAAAAACAAGCCGAAGCGGAAGGGTTGGCGCAAATTTTCATCGACGCCGGTTTTGAATGGCGCGACTCCGGCTGCAGCGCCTGTTTGGGCATGAACCCGGACATCATTCCGGAAGGCGAGCACTGTGCGTCAACGTCGAATCGCAACTTTGAAGGGCGGCAAGGAAAAGGGGCGCGCACGCATCTCGTCAGCCCGGTGATGGCCGCGGCGGCTGCGATTTACGGACATTTTGTCGATGTGCGCCAGCTTGAAGCCGAGCCGGTCTGTTAAATTGACGATCGTGATGGCAAAAGAGGCGGCGCGGCATCCTAGGAAGCCGAGCTCCTTTGCCATCAGTGACATCCATAACGGAAGGGGGAAAGGACGATGAAGCCGTTTACGATCCATCGCGGAAAAACCGCCGGCATCGATCGTGCGAATATTGATACCGATCAAATCATTCCAAAGCAGTTTTTGAAACGGATTGAACGCACCGGCTTTGGCCAGTTTCTCTTTTACGATTGGCGGTATTTGAGCGACGGCACGCCAAATCCGGAGTTTGAGCTCAACCGCCCGGAAAACGAAGGGGCGACGATTTTAGTCGCCGATGAAAACTTCGGCTGCGGCTCATCGCGCGAACATGCGCCGTGGGCGCTGCAAGATTACGGATTCCGCGTCATCATTGCCCCATCGTTTGCCGATATTTTTTACAACAACTGCTTAAAAAACGGGCTGTTGCCGATCCGGCTGGATAAAGAGGATGTCCGCTACTTGCTGCGCCAAAGCGAGCGCGCAGACTATGAACTGACGGTTTCGCTTGAAGAACAGCGGGTATTTGACGATGAAGGATTTTCGCGTCCGTTTGACATTGACCCGTATCGAAAACAGTTGCTGTTAAAGGGATGGGATGAAATTGATTTAACGTTTGTCTATGAACCGTATATTCAAGCGTATGAACAACAGCATAGCCTGCGGCCGTAAGCGTCTGTTTTTTGCGGTGCAGCGCGGCGGCAAAAATCGGCTGTTCCGCCGTTATTTTGGCAGGAACAGCCTCTTTGTTTTGCATATAGGAGGATGAAGAAAATGGACGGCGGCAGCAAGCGCCAAAAAGGGTTGGCTTGTTTCGGCTAAGAAAACTTGTTACACTTGTGGTAAACACATATAGGAGCGGGCGAAGATGGCCGGGAAAAAAGGAAAAATCATCATGTTTCCGCAAACGAAAGAACGGCTGATGGAAGAGGCGTTTGCTGCGCTCGAGGCGAAGCGGTATAAAGAAGCGCTCCGCTTTTTGCGCGCCGCCGAACAGCTTGGCGACCACAGCTTTCCGGTTCGGCTTGGGCTGGCTGTCTGTTGCTATGAGCTTGGGGAATATGATGAGGCGGAGCGGCGTCTTGCCGGTTTGCTTGACGAGCAACCGGGCAACGGTGAACTGTTGCAAATGTATATTGCCATATTGTTGCAAACGAATCGATACAGCAAGGCTGAAACCGTGATCCGCCACGCCTTGCGTCGTCCGTCGTTATCCGTTTCGCTGCGCGAACAGCTTCACCAGCTGCTCCGGTTTAGTGAAAAAATGAATGCCCGCACGCTTCCGCCCGCGGAGTGGAAGCGGGTGAGACGGCTGCTTGAGTCCGGGGACATTGCTGAGCAGCTGCAACTGATTAAACAACTGGAAAAAGAAGACATCGAGCCGGTGCTGCCGTTGCTCAAGCAATATTTACGCGCACCGGAAAAAAGCCCGATGGCGAAAACGATGCTCCTTCGCCTGTTGACAGGGAAGCGAGTCAACGAAACGGTGACGGTTGAGAAATTTGGCCGTTGCATGGAGGTCGTCCCGTCAGCGTTGGACGAACAGACGGAAACGGAATTTGCTTCATCGTTGCTGGGTCGGCTTGAACAGCAGCTCGCGGCGGAAAGCCCGAGTTTGTATGAAACGGCGGCGGACATTTGGCTTCGCTATGCATATGTGTTGTACCCGTTTCCGCCAGAGCCGGCGGATGCAGCGGCCTGGCTTGCTGCTCTCCATTGGATGGCGAGCCGGTTTTTAGGCTTGGATGCTGACGCGACCGCCTTGGCCGACCGCTACGGTGTGGAGGCGGCGGAGATGGCAACGCTTTGCCAAAAGCTATACGAAATAGAGGAACTTTCCTCCCTCTAATGGCTCGTTCTCTGTTGAAACATGGCTGTTGTATGTTATAATATAATGGCTGTGCTATGTATCTGTTTTCGCATACTTGTCTACATAATTGGGCATCATAAAAAGATCTGGACAAGCGGAGTGCGCTATGGTCCGAGCAATGATTTCAGGTGGAGGGAACAAGGATGTCAGTCAAATGGGAAAAGCTTGAAGGGAACGAAGGCGTATTGACCGTTGAGGTCGACGCCGAGAAAGTGAACAAAGGCTTGGACGCCGCGTTTAAAAAAGTGGTGAAAAACATCACGCTTCCGGGCTTCCGCAAGGGGAAAGTGCCGCGCGTTCTGTTTGAAAAACGCTTCGGCGTCGAAGCGCTCTATCAAGATGCGCTCGACATTTTGCTGCCAGAGGCGTATGCCAAAGCCGTCGAAGAGGCAGGCATCGAACCGGTGTCAATGCCGGAGATTGACATTGAGCAAATGGAAAAAGGCAAAAGCTTAATTTTCAAAGCGAAAGTGACCGTAAAGCCGGAAGTCAAGCTCGGTCAATACAAAGGGCTTGAAGTGGAAAAAATGGATACAACCGTGACGGACGAAGATGTCGAAAACGAATTGAAACGTTTGCAAGAAAATTACGCCGAACTTGTCGTGAAAGAAGACGGGACGGTGGAAAACGGCGATACGGTCGTCATCGATTTCCAAGGGTTTGTCGACGGCGAGCCGTTTGAAGGCGGCAAGGCGGAGAACTATTCGCTTGAAATCGGCTCTGGAACGTTCATTCCGGGATTTGAAGAACAGCTTGTCGGCATGAAAGCCGGCGAGGAAAAAGAAATCCAAGTCACATTCCCGGATGAATACCACGCGAAGCAATTGGCCGGCAAACCGGCGACGTTTAAAGTGCAAGTGCATGAAGTGAAAGCGAAACAGCTGCCGGCGCTTGACGATGAGTTTGCCAAAGACGTCGATGAAGAAGTCGAAACGCTTGACGAACTGAAGGCGAAAATTCGCGCCCGTTTGGAAGAGGCGAAAAAGAACGAGGCGGAGACTGCCTTGCGCAATGCGGTTGTCGAAAAAGCGGCAGCCAACGCCGAAATGGATATTCCGGAGGTTATGATCAAAAACGAAACCGACCGGATGCTTCGCGAATTTGACCAACGCCTGCAAATGCAAGGTCTGAACTTGCAGTTGTATTACCAATTCTCCGGCCAAGATGAAGCGTCGTTGCGCGAGCAAATGAAAGAAGATGCCGAAAAACGGGTGCGCGCGGCGTTGACGCTTGAAGCGATCGCGAAGGCCGAAAACATTGAAGTAACCGACGAGGAAGTAAACAAAGAGCTCGAAAAAATGGCGGAAGCCTACAAGCTGAGCGTGGACAAGCTGAAAGAGCTGCTCGGCAGCTTAGATGGCGTCAAAGAAGATTTGAAATGGCGGAAAACAGTCGATTTTCTTGTAGAGCACAGCAAGGTTGCGGCATAATATATCTTAAGGAAAGAACAAGGCGCGAGACGTTCGTGCCTTGTTCTTTATCCACAACAATGGCGCCTGAGCGGCAATTTTCAAACTTTTCTAAACAGATAACAGTTTTTTCATTCGCTTTTTCAGGAACATTTATGGTAAAATAGCGAATACATACGTTTTTACGACATAAGAGATGGCGGAAATGGATACATAAGCAGGCGCGATTTCGTTGGCAAGGGGTGAATGATATGTTTAAATTCAATGATGAAAAAGGGCAGTTGAAATGCTCGTTCTGCGGCAAAACACAGGATCAAGTGCGAAAGCTCGTTGCCGGTCCGGGGGTTTACATTTGCGACGAGTGCATTGAGCTATGCACGGAAATTGTTGAAGAGGAGCTCGGCAATGAAGAGGAATTTGAATTTAAAGACGTGCCGAAACCGTTGGAAATTCGGGAAATTCTAGATGAGTACGTCATCGGTCAAGATGAGGCGAAAAAATCGCTCGCCGTTGCTGTTTACAATCATTATAAACGGATCAATTCCGGCAGCAAAATCGATGATGTCGAGCTGTCGAAAAGCAACATTTTAATGATCGGGCCGACCGGGAGCGGGAAAACGCTGCTGGCGCAAACATTGGCGCGCATTTTGAACGTGCCGTTTGCCATCGCCGATGCCACCTCGCTTACAGAGGCCGGCTATGTTGGCGAAGACGTCGAAAACATTTTGTTAAAGCTCATCCAAGCGGCTGATTATGACGTCGAACGGGCGGAAAAAGGCATTATTTACATCGATGAAATTGACAAAATCGCCCGCAAATCGGAAAACCCTTCCATCACTCGCGACGTATCCGGCGAAGGGGTGCAACAGGCGCTGTTGAAAATTTTAGAAGGCACCATTGCCAGCGTTCCGCCGCAGGGCGGTCGCAAACATCCGCATCAAGAATTCATTCAAATCGATACGACGAACATTTTGTTCATTTGCGGTGGAGCGTTTGATGGCATTGAGCCGATCATCAAGCGCCGCCTTGGCAAAAAAGTGATCGGTTTTGGCGCGGAAATGAACCAGACGGATGTCGACGAGAAAAACTTGTTGTCGAAAGTGCTGCCGGAAGACTTGCTCAAATTCGGACTGATTCCGGAGTTCATCGGCCGTCTGCCGGTCATTACGACGCTCGAGCCGCTCGACGAACAGGCGTTGATCGACATTTTGACGAAACCGAAAAATGCCATTGTGAAGCAATACCAAAAAATGCTTGAGCTTGACGGCGTTGAGCTCGAGTTTGAAGAAGCGGCGCTCCGTGAAATCGCGAAAAAAGCGATTGAGCGGAAAACGGGCGCGCGCGGCCTTCGCTCGATCATCGAAGGCATTATGCTCGATGTGATGTTTGAGCTGCCGTCGCGTGAAGATGTGCAAAAGTGCATCATCACGCTCGATACGGTGCGCGGTATAAAACCGCCGACGCTGATCCGCCATGACGGCACGGTGATCGAGCAGGAACGGAAAACATCCGCTTGATGGGAAACCGCCCTTTTCCGGCGGTTTCTTTTTTTACTGCCAAATGCCCCGTACGCCGGCCGGCGCTTTTTTTGTTTATTCCCGCCAGTTCGCGGAGATACTATCATACTACATACCATCTAAAGGCAGGAGGATATCGGGGCATGGACTGGACGAACATCGTGCTTGTCATTCAGCTGTTTTTCGGGATCATCATTGGTCTTTATTTTTGGAATTTGTTAAGAGGACAGCGCGTGCAAAAAGTTTCGATTGATAAAGAGTCGCGCAAAGAGATGGAACAGCTCCGCAAGCTGCGCTCGATCTCGCTCACCGAGCCGCTGGCGGAAAAAGTGCGGCCGAAAAGTTTTGACGACATCGTCGGTCAGGAAGATGGCATTAAGGCGTTAAAAGCGGCTTTGTGCGGCCCCAACCCGCAGCATGTCATCATTTACGGGCCGCCCGGCGTCGGCAAGACAGCGGCGGCTCGGCTCGTACTTGAGGAAGCGAAAAAAAATCCACTCTCCCCGTTTAAGAAAAATGCGGTGTTCGTGGAGCTTGACGCGACGACGGCGCGCTTTGACGAGCGCGGCATCGCCGACCCGCTCATCGGCTCGGTGCACGATCCGATTTACCAGGGGGCCGGGGCGATGGGGCAAGCCGGCATCCCTCAGCCGAAGCAAGGGGCGGTGACGAACGCCCACGGCGGTGTTTTATTCATCGACGAAATCGGCGAGCTTCATCCGATCCAAATGAACAAGTTGTTGAAAGTGCTTGAGGACCGAAAAGTATTTTTTGAAAGCGCCTATTACAGCAAAGAAAATCCGCAAATTCCAAGCTATATTCACGATATTTTCCAAAACGGGCTGCCGGCCGATTTCCGCCTTGTCGGGGCGACGACGCGCACGCCGAACGAGATTCCTCCGGCCATTCGCTCTCGCTGCTTGGAAGTGTTTTTCCGTGAATTGGACCAAGACGAAATCGCTCTCATCGCCAAAAAGGCGGCGGAAAAAATCCGCTTGAACGTGTCAGAAAGCGGCATCCGCCTTCTTGCCGCCTATGCGCGCAACGGGCGGGAGGCGGTCAATATGATGCAAATCGCCGCTGGTCTCGCTATTACAGAAAACCGGGAGAAAATTTTAGACAAAGATATTGAATGGGTCATTCAATCGAGTCAAATGACCCCGCGCTGCGAGAAGAAAATCGCGTCCGCCCCGGCGGTCGGCGTCGTCAATGGCCTTGCCGTGTACGGCCCGCACACCGGCGCGTTGCTGGAAATTGAGGTGACCGCCTTGCCGGCAAAAGGGAAAGGGTCGATCAATGTCACCGGCATTATCGAAGAGGAAAGCATCGGCAGCGCAGAAAAATCGGTGCGGCGAAAAAGCATGGCGCGCGGCTCGGCAGAAAACGTCATCACGGTGCTGCGGGCGATGGGCGTGCCGGCGGATCGCTATGACATTCATGTCAACTTTCCGGGCGGGGCGCCGGTTGACGGCCCTTCAGCCGGGGTGGCGATTGCGGTTGGCATTTATTCCGCCATTTACCAGCTGCCAGTCGATCATACGGTCGCGATGACCGGAGAAATCAGCATCCGCGGCTGCGTGAAACCGGTCGGCGGCGTGTTCGCCAAAATCAAAGCGGCCAAACAAGCCGGGGCGAAAAAAGTCATCATCCCGATTGAGAATATGCAATCCCTGCTAGGCGAAGTCAGCGGCATTCAAATCATCGCCGTCCGCCGCCTCGAGGAAGTGCTCGTCCATGTGTTCGGCGAAGAGGCGCTCCGCCGCGGCCCCGCGCTGCTGCCAGCGGCTGTGGACCGCTCGGAGAAAAAACTCGTCTAGCCAAGGGAAACGGCGGCACGGCGAACGATTGGCCTTGAGGAAAAACGAGGCGGACGAATTCAATCGCCTTTTCTTGCACGGCTTCGGCGCAAGCGGATCGTCGCTGAAGTCGGTTTTTCTTTGCCTGCAAACGTTCG
>NZ_BCQG01000038.1 GCF_001544315.1 Geobacillus jurassicus NBRC 107829 | reverse complement strand
CGTATAGTTTAGACGTATCTTCTAAACTTTGAAAGGAAGTGTATTCTACTTTCTGATTAGAAACAACCGCATCCTGCGCGGTATTCGACTTCGCCAACTCTTTATCCCCCTCTTATTTCTCTTCCACCTTCACATCGTTTAATATTTCTTTCATAAATTGAATAAGGTCGTCTCTTAATTCCTCATGCTGCAACGCAAACTCAATCGTCGTTTTGATAAATCCGAGCTTTTCGCCGACGTCGTAGCGTTTGCCTTCGAATTCGTAGGCGAAGACGCGCTGGATTTGGTTGAGTTTTTGGATCGCGTCGGTGAGCTGGATTTCGCCGCTGGGATAATGGCTTTGCGTACTTTTTTCACTCATGCCCCCCTATGTATTGGTGGCTCATATGCCCCCGCGCATCGGCATGGCCTTTGCACACCGATGCGCCGATGCATATGGGCATAAAAAACAGCCCCTTTTTGGGACTTAATTTGGCATCCGTGATTTTAGATTTAAAATTTCTTTTTCGTGATCGATCAGTTTGTCAAACATCACATCGGATCTGCGTTGCAAGTACGAGACAGTGACATCGACGGATTTCCTTATATTCGTTACATCGTTCAAAATGAGCGCTTGATTGTTTTTCGAAATGCGCAGTTCTTCGAGAATTCGTTCTTGCGTCTGCTTCACATCGGCCATCTCGTTTTCTAATTTTTGTTGGCCTTGTTGTAGCTGAGCGATGTCTTTTTGAATTTCGGAAACCGTCGTCTCTAATGCCCGTTGCCCTTCTTGCAGTTGTGCGACATCCCGCTGTAATGCTTTCTGGCCTTCTTGCAACTGGGCAACGTCTTTTTGAATTTGGGAAACCGTGGTTTCTAATGCCCGTTGCCCTTCTTGCAGTCGTGCGACATCCCGCTGTAATGCTTTCTGGCCTTCTTGCAACTGGGCAACGTCTTTTTGAATTTGGGAAACCGTGGTTTCTAATGTCCGTTGGCCTTGTTGCAGCTGGGTGACTTCCTTCTGAAGCTGTGATACGTCTTGCTGAAGATGCGATACGTCTTGGCGAATGTGCCCGACTGTGCCTTCCAACCGCTCCAGCCGCTCGTGGACCGGCTTCAGTTCTTCTTGCAAGACCGAACGGAGCAACTCCTTCAGCTCTTGGCTCATGGCTCCACCTCCTTGCTTTCATTATAGCATGGCGCAAAAGGGAAACGTTACAACATGTATTCTCCTTGTCCGGAATCATCGAGTTGAATGCGGTAATGGGGAACTTCATTTTCCAAAATAGAGAGGCATTGGTCGTTCCAATCCATATACGGCAGCTTCTTTACCGTTTTGCCAACCGGTTGCCGAAGCAAAGCTGGATTTCTGGAATGCATACGTCTCTTCATTCAACTGTAAAATGACCTCGTTGAACGTTTCAGCGGGAAAGCCGTTTTCCGTTGGAATGAGCGGCGTGATGATCGTGTCTTGGCCTTGAAGGCGGAACTGGTACGCCCTCACCTTTTTCGGATCAATGGCGTCCTCATCCACATAGCCGTACGTTTTCATCAACTGTTCCCTCTTCGGGTGTTGATGCAGTTTGATCAAATTGTTCACCTGCTGGAACAAAATATCGCTATGGGTTGTCAACCATACCGGCATGCCCCGGTTGACCAGCTTAACAAGCGCAGTCGCTAATATGCGCTGAACGCGAGGATGCAGATGGGCCTCTGCTTCTTCAAAAAAAAGCGAGCGATACGTTGCTTTCGATTTTAAAAACAAAATGAGCGGCGACAGCTCGGTCACAAGCGACGATGTGACATATAACGGCAAGCGCTCTTGTTTGCCTTGCGGGCAATAGTAAAACGATGGAATCGGGCCCTTTTCTTGGTTCATTGTCCCGTTGGCAATCCGAGTTTCAATAAACCGCCCGATGTCCGCATATTTGGACTGCCCGCTTTCCTCTAAACGCAACAACGCCTGCAAGAAGCGGTATACCGGCAAGGTGAACTCAAGGAACGATTCCTCATGCTCTTCCGTAATCATCCGCTCCATCATCTCTTGCACCAGCGCCTTATAAGACAACATGAATCCTGTTCTCGAAGCGGGCAAATACAGCGCTTCGCCAATGGCCCGCCCTTGGATGCCGCCTTGTCTGGATGGCGGGTAAAACGGCGATGTGAGCCCATCCATAAGCAAATTCCACGTAATGTATTGAGCCATGCGATACCGCTCGGTCGCTTGTCCCTTGCTTCGATCCGTATACGGGATGCGAATATAGTGCTTCCCCGTCGAAAAACGAGTGCCTTGGAGCGAATCTTTCCTTTCGAAGATGATTCGCAACGGTTCAGAGCGACGGTAACGCTCGATGCTTAACGAACCGATCGGAATTTTGCGGCGAAAAATCGTTCTGATCAACTCGCTTTTTTTGTTTCGAAGAACATCATTAAACCATTGGACAAACAGCTGCGCTTCACGGTTCTGGATGAGACAGTCATGGCCGATGGCCGATTCAAGAAAGCGATCGATTTCCTTGTACATCGGAGTGGCCGGAGGGTCTTTTGGGAACAGTTTGCGCCCTTCGGACAATACCCCCCAAAGAAGCGACATCATATAGCTTTTGCCGCTGTTGTTGTCGCCGATAAACAACATCAACGGGGCAATGTCAATTTCTCCTTGTCTAATTTTCCCGAACCGCTCGACCTTTAACGCCCAAGTTTGTTCCATGCGCGTATCGCCTCTCTTTACGAATTACGAAGCCTCTATCTTTCTATTATAAACGATACGGCTCACCCATAATCACTGATTGGGCATAAAAATGCCTAAAACCGGGCATCTAACCCGCCCTCACACCACACCCTCGACGACGGGCGTCTAAGGTGGCCAGACCGTCATCGTCCCCACCCACGGCATGGCCGAGTGCCTCCGTTGATAACGGTAAGGAGACATCACCGATAAAGTAAGATAAGGAAGCTGTTTCTGTTTTGTTGACCAAACCGAAAAACAGGTCAACAAAAACCTAAAACAGTTGGCCTAGCCATCCGGCTTAGGCGCATCTTCCTAAAAGAGGCCGAGAAACTTTTTCTTTTTGATCCGCACGGGCTCGTCGCGGTATACAGTTTGCCCGTTAACGAGCTGTTCGGCGTTTTCTTGGAAGAAATAGACGGCATCAATGCCGAATTCGCAGTCGATCGTGTCATAAGCCGCCCGCATTTGGAAAGAACGGCTTGTGAGATTATGAGCATCTGAGGCAATGAAGTGCACCCAGTTCGCTTCGATCAACTGCATTGAAAACTTCTGGATATTTTTTCCGAAGCAACCTGCCACGCTGGCGGCAGTCACTTGGGTAAGGACGCCTTTTTGGACGAGCTCGTACAGCCGATCTGGTTTTTCGATGATTTCAGCGTTTCGTTCCGGATGGGCGATTACAGGAGTGAGTCCTTTCAGCTGCATCTCAAACAGCAACTGGTTCGCGTAGCGCGGAACATGGTCGGACGGGAATTCCACCAATATGTACGGCGTTTCCTCGCCAAGCGGCAACAAGTCGCCTTTCTCCCAGTTGTCCAACAAATCGCCGTGAAGGCGGACTTCCTGCCCTGCAAGTACCTTCAAGGGAATATGGTGTTGTTCAAGCTGTGCGTTCAACTGGCGGACGGCGGTGGTGACAGAGGATGACGGGTTATCGTATTTCCCGTTATGGTGATGGGGAGTGGCGATGATCGTTGTAATGCCCTCGTCTACTGCTGCTTTTGCCATGGCAATGGCATCATCCATCGTTTTTGCCCCGTCATCAACGCCCGGCAAGATATGGCTATGGATGTCGATCATCTCCATCTCCCCCTTATTTTCCAACATCTTGAACATCATTAATTATAGCATAGGAGATTCGTCATATCAATCGCGTTTTTTGTCGGTTGTTGTCGAAAAAACTTTTTTGCTGGCGCCATTTGTTGCCTGTTGGCAGTTTGGCGGACATGATTGGCCAAAAGTTGATATGCTCATACATTGCTTTTAGTTGTCTCTTCCGGAAAAACAAACTATAATCATAGTGATGGATTTTACAGCCGAAGGAAGGTTGAAGATGAGAGCAGAACGTCGAAAAAAGAAGAAAAAATGGCTCCGCTGGATGGTGGGAGTGTTCGTTGTACTATTCGCTGGAGCGGGAATATTCGCCTATTCTATTTATCATAATGTGAAACAGACGGCGAACCAAATGCACGAAGACGTAAACTGGAAGTCAAAGAAACGTCAGGAAGACGTTTCATTTGAGCGGAAGACGCCGATTTCGATTTTGTTGATTGGTGTCGACGAACGCAAAGGGGATCGCGGGCGTGCGGACTCGCTGATCGTCATGACAGTCAATCCAAACAAACAGTCGATTGAGATGGTCAGCGTTCCGCGCGACACGAGAACGGAGATTATCGGAAAAGGGACGGAAGATAAAATCAACCACTCGTACGCCTTTGGCGGAGTGGAGATGACGATGGCGACGGTGGAACACTTTTTAGATATCCCGATTGACTATTACATTAAGGTCAACATGGAAAGCTTCCGCGACATCGTCGATGCCGTCGGCGGGGTGACGGTGAACAATCCATTCGCTTTTACGTATGAAGGAACGCACTTCCCGAAAGGCGAGATTACATTAAACGGGGACGAAGCGCTGAAATATTCGCGCATGCGGAAAGAAGATCCGCGCGGCGATTTCGGGCGCCAGGACCGGCAGAAGCAAATCATTCAGGCGATTATCGAGAAAGGCGCAAGCTTCTCGTCGCTAACGAACTACGGCGACGTGCTCGCCGCCATCGGGAAAAACGTGAAGACGAACTTGACGTTTGAGGAAATGAAAGATATTCAAGCGAATTACAAAGACGCCCGCAAACAGATCAAACAGCTCCACATCACCGGCCAAGGGACGAAAATCAACGGCATTTATTACTTGATCGTGCCGGAAAGCGAACGGCTGGCGATTTCGAACGAGTTGAAAGAGCATCTGGAGCTGAAGGCGACGGCGGTGAAATAAACGGGACGCGCACCTTGAGGGGGGGTGCGCATCTTTTTATTGGGTTATAAAGTACTTCGCCAGCGCGTCGGCCCAAAGCTTGGCCCCTTCCGCGGTCGGCAAGTCGGTTTGCGGGTCGACGTAGCGGTTCAGTTCCTCGCTGTTTGCATCCGGCCAGGCGGGCCAATGGTTGATATAAGGATAACCGTTCTCTTTGGCGAACGCTTCAAGCTGCTCGACTTGCCGCGGATAGTAGGTCGCGTTGTAAATCGGGTTCGGCGGCTGCAAGATCACGGCCGCATCCGGGGCCGCGGATGTAAGTTGACTGATGATTGATTTGATATGGGCGAGGCTGTCGTCGATCGTCACGACGCCGTTGTCGTTTAACAAAAACGGTTCAAGCAGGACAAGATCCGGCTTGTCCTTGGCCCAGTCGGCGGCGATGCGCTTCTCGTCGGCGTCGGCGGTCGTCAAGCCGTCGTATTCGTGGACAGTGATGTGGAACGCCCCTTTCCCATACGCGTCATCTAACGCTCGTTTCAATAATTCAGGCCAGCCGCCCGTCTCCGGCGTCGATTCCGAGCCAGCGACGACGAAGCGGATCGGGCGGTTTTCTTCAACAGCCCTCTTGATGGCGGCTTGCGCGGCCGCTGGCAGCTGCTTAGCGCGGTCGAGGATTTCCTCAGCCCGGCTTGGCGCTTCTTCCTGGTTGGCCGATGCGTCGATTTTCATCCGTGCCGCTTGCACGGTGGCGTCGATTTTTCGTTCCCAGTACAAGTGCCCGGTTATAATGAAGGCAAGACAAGCAGCGGCGACGAAAAGGATGAGAATGAAATTTCTCAACAGTTCCTCCCCCTCCTTGGCTATATAAACGGCTTCCCGCGGGGGAAGCCGTCTGTTATTTGTATTGATAATAGTAATAGCCGCTGCCGTCGCGTTGCTTTCGTTGGTTCAAAACTACGCCGACCAGTTTCGCATTAGCGGCTTCAAGCAGTTCTTTCGCCTTAGCGGCGGCAGCGATTTCTGTCTTGCCGCTGGCAACGACCAACACCGTGCCGTCACATTTGTTCGCTAAAATTTGCGCATCAGTGACTGCCAACACTGGTGGAGTATCAAAGAGGACAAGGTCGTACATCTCTTGCAGTTCGTGCAAGAGGCGGTCCATTATTCTGGAACTGAGCAATTCCGCTGGATTTGGCGGGATCGGCCCAGCTGTCAATACCGTTAAGTTTTCAACGGCCGTCCCTTGCAAGGTAGATGACAGCGAAGAGGCGCTTGTCAGCACACTTGTCAGCCCAGCGTAGTTGTTTAAGCGGAACGTGTAATCCACTGTTGGTTTGCGCAAATCGGCGTCAACGAGCAACACCTTTTTCCCTTGTTGTGCGAACACAACAGCCAAGTTAGCGGCAGTTGTCGATTTTCCCTCCAATGGAGCGGAAGAGGTGACCATCAGTGACCGCAGCGGTTCATCGATGAAAGAAAATTCAATGTTCGTTCGAATTGTCCGGTATTGTTCGGAAATTGAGGATTTTGGATCATCAAAGGCGATCAAGTTTCGTTCTGCCTTTTGAAATTTTTTACGGTTACTAACGGCCAATGGTCTCCCTCCTTGCTCGTTGCATACTCATGGCTGTTCTTGTCGTGTTTGCTGCCTGCGGGGATATGATGCTGATCGAACCAAGCACCGGCAAACCAAGATGTTTTTCGACGTCCTCTTCCGTTTTGATCGTGTTGTCCAAATACTCAAGCAGGAAGGCAAGTCCTACACCAGTCATCAAACCGACGACAAAGGCGATGGCCATATTGAGAAGCGGCTTCGGTTTGACCGGGGCTTGATGTTCTTTCACTTCCGCTTTGGAAAGAATCGTCACGTTGTCGATGTTCATGATTTTGACGATTTCGTTTTTGAACACTTCGGCCGTCTTGTTGGCGATCTTGGCCGCCATGGCGGGATCTGGGTCTTGGACGGTGACGGAGAACACTTGCGAGTCTTTCTCGCTTGACACCTGAATTTGTTCGTTTAGTTCATCGAGCGTCCGGTCGAGACGGAGCTCGTTTTTGACTTTTTCCAAAATCGCCGGGCTTTTGATGATGACGCTGTACGTGTTAATGAGCTGCACGTTCGTTTGGATTTCGTTGAAGTTGTAAAGCTGCTGCTCCGATTTCGCCTGGTTGACGAGAATTTGCGTTGACGCTTGATAAATCGGCGTCAAGACAAAATAGCTGACCGCACCGCTCACGACGGTGGCCAGTGCCGTGATCAAGACAATGAGCCAAAGCCGTTTGCGCAATATGTCGAACAGCTCGCGCAAGCTGATCGTTTCTTCCATTGTGTCCCCCCCTATGATCTCCTATCCGCATCTTTCGACAATCGATGGACATTCCCATTATAGCGGATATAAACAGACATATCTAGCCGAAATCAGTACTAATTTTGGCCAAACAAAAATAGGCCGCCTTAGAAGGCAGCCTTTGTCTGCGTTATTCGTCTTTGTTGTCTTTGTCGTTGGCGTCTCGCGGGTCTTCAATCGGGTCTTCGCGGTCTGGAACTGCGTCACGCTCATCGTCGCCCGGTCCGTTGTTCGTGTCGTCTCCCGGCGGGAGTTGGTTGTTTTGGTTGTCGTTCAGATCGGCATCGCGGGTGTCCGGGATGCCGTCATTGTCTTTGTCGTTGTCGACGTTATCGTTTTGGTTGATGTCATCGGCCGGGTTCATGTCTTGATCGTTGACATCGTTTTGGTTGTTGTTCGGCGGCGGCGGATTGTTGTTGTCGCGGTTCATATTGCATCCAGCCGCTAAAAAGAGGGCGACAAGGGCGCTGAACAACCGGATCAACAGCGCTTTTTTCTTCATCCTATCTGCTCCTTTCTGTTTGTTGTTGTGACCTTATGTAAGGCCGGTCCTTGCTTATCTTTCCCAGAACGGCGCATTTCATGCACAACTTCGCTGACCATCGAGGAAGGAGGCGGCGCGGAATCCACTCAAGCTTGAGGACCAGCCAGGAAAAACAACGAAACGCGCCCCTTGACAGAGCGCGTTCTGTTTGTCATCTCTAACCGTAAAAGACCCCCACTTCAACGCGATCAGCGTAAATGGGAACAGCGGAATCGTGGGACGAACGGGATGGCTTGGCTGGCAGCCTGCCGCTGGGCAGGTGTTCCAAGAATCTCTCACCTCTAAGCGTTTGCGTAGATGGGAGAGCGTTCAACGAGCCGGTTTGTCGCCTAAGGCAAACATGAGCTCGGTTTCGCAGGCGAGTTCGCCGTCGACGGTAGCGACGCCTTTGCCTTTGCCGATGGCGCCGCGGGCGCGGAGAATTTCCACTTCCAATCGAAGCTGGTCGCCTGGCCTTACTTGCCGTTTGAAGCGGCAGTTGTCGATGCCGGCGAAAAAGGCGAGGCGGCCGCGGTTTTCCTCGCTTTGCAGGAGGACGACGGCGCCGACTTGGGCGAGCGCTTCGACGATCAACACGCCGGGCATGACCGGGTATTCAGGGAAGTGGCCGGCGAAGAACGATTCGTTGGCGCTCACGTTTTTGATGCCGACGGCGCGCTTCCCTTCTTCGATTTCAAGAATGCGATCAACGAGCAAAAACGGATAGCGGTGCGGGATGATGGACTGGATTTGCTGGATGTCAAGCATGGGCAAACTCCTTTCTCTCGTTTGGCGGCTTAATCAGCCGCGGTCCGTTCCTTTCTCGACGATATCGATGATGTGCTTCCACGTGGACGGGCGGAATACATCGAGCGGCTTCCCATCGCCGATGGCGCTGTAGCCGACGACCGCGCCGGCGGCGAGGCTTGCGGCCATCAAGACGATCACGATGATCAGCCGAAGCCAGATCGGGATGAGCCGGGTGCGGACGAACCGGCGCGGCGCGGCCGCCTCCCCTTCCGGCGGAAGGGCTTTGGCTTCCGGTTCGGCGGGAGCCGGCGGGCTCTTTCTCACTCGGCCTTTCCGCCTCGCCATCCGCGAAGACGGCGAGTGCATACGTTCTTGATGCCTCTCATCACTCATAGCGATCCTCCTTATGAGGAGCGCATGCCGTTAATCAGCCCGAGCATTTGTTCGGAGATGGAAATGGCGCGGGCGTTCAGCTGATACGCTCGGCTTGTCGCCATCAGGCCGACCATTTCCTCGCCAAGGTCGACGTTCGACTGTTCCAAGGCGCCTTGCTTCACGCTGATTTGGCCGCGCAAGTTGCCGTTCAGTTCTTCCGCCGCGCCTAGGACGTTGGGAAGCGCATAGACGTTGCCGCCGCGCGCTTCCAGAAGCTGCGGACGGCGGATTCTGGTGACGCCCAAATTCACGCGGGCGACGACCGCACCGTCCGCATTGGTCGCCGTCAACGTCCCGGTCGGGGAAAGCTGCACGTCATGCGCATCGGCGGGAAGCAAAATCGGCGCGTTGGCTTCATCCAACACAAACAAACCGTCGCTTGTCGTCAAAGCAAGCTGGCCATTCATGGGCGCAAGCGAAAAGTTTCCGGCGCGGGTGTAGCCGATCGTTTCCGCTCCATTTTGATCGGTCAGACGGACGCGGAACCATTGGTTCTCGGCCGTCAAAGCAAAATCCAAGCGGCGTCCGGTCTCGACAAGCGCGCCTTGTGCGAGGATGAGCATCGTCGAAGCGAGGCGCGCCCCGTTGCCGTAGCGCACGCCCGCCGGCGTTTGCCGGGGCGCTTCGTCGTTCGGCAGACGGTCGATTTGCTGGGTCAAGAGCTCGGCAAAGCTCGCTTCGCGCCGTTTAAAGCCGACGGTGTTGCTGTTGGCGATGTTATGGCTGATCGTATCGAGCCGCTGTTGCAAAGCGTTCATCGTGTTGGCGGCGGTGAGCATCGAACGAAGCACGGGCTTGTCCTCCTTTTGTCATCATTTCAGGCGGCCGACTTCGTTGACGGCCTTATCCAAGCTGCGGTCGTACGCTTGGACGATTTTTTGGTTTGCTTCAAACGTGCGGTAAGCCGCGAGCAAATCGGTCATCGTCCGCTCGATGTCGACGTTTGATCGCTCAAGAAAACGCTGTTTCACCGTATACGTCGCGTTGCCGGGCGCCTGCGGCAACGGCCCTGTCGTGCTGCGGAATAAACCGTTTCCTTCCTTCACCAACGCTTGCGGGTTGGCGGCGAATACGACGCCGAGACGGGTGGTCGTCCCATTCTCATCGATGATCGTTCCGTCGTCGCGAACAGAAAACCGCTCGCTTGAAAGCGGAATGCGCCTGCCGTTGTCATCAAGCACATACCAGCCCTCTTGCGTCGTCAAGTAGCCGTTCGGGCTCAAGGTGAAATGGCCGTTTCTCGTGTAGCGAACCTCGCCCTCGCCCGTTTCGACGGCAAAAAACAGCGCGCCGCGTTGCCCGCTCGCCGGATCGATGGGGACTTGTCCGTCCACAAGGGCGATATCGGTCGCCAAACCGGTTTCTTTCACATCCCCTTGGCGGAAATTCGGGATGAGCTCTTGCATATATACGCCCGTGTTAAGCGGTCCAATCGCCGTTCGCGACGGAACAGCGCGCGGCGGGTTGGTCGGAATCGGCTCTTTCTCCAACCGGGCCATCAGCAGTTCCGGAAACGCTCTCATGGCAGCCGCATCAGCTTTGTATCCCGGCGTTTCGGCGTTCGCTAGATTGTTCGTCAACAGATCGACGCGCCGCTCTTGCGCCAACATGCCGCTCGCGGCGGTATACAACCCTCTTAGCATGACCAGCACCTCGCTTGTCCGATCAGTAAAGAAAAGCCTTCCTTGTTGCCAAGCAGGCGGCAGGCGGGCTAACCGCTCCGCTCCTTTCCATTATAAGCGGACGAGGGCAGCCGCGGCATCCCCAGCCGTTCCTTTTTTGTCCGCAACGCTTGTCCCAGCGGCAGCCGTTTCCACTTTCATGACGAATTCCACCACGCAATGAGAAGACAACGTTCTTCCAAAGCGGTCTGCGCCCGAATGCACCAAAAAGTTGGCTCCATAAGGTTGATCAATGTGAACAATCTCCTTGCGGAAGGGCGTTCACCATTTCACCGCCGGCGTTTTAAATCAGCTGCGATTGCGGCGCCCGATCGATGTTTTCAAGCATAATCCCGGTGCCAAGGGCGACGCAGTCCATCGGGTTTTCGGCGACGAACACCGGCAGTTTCAACTCTTCCGCTAAAAGCAAGTCGATGCCGTGCAAGAGTGCCCCGCCCCCTGTCAAAATGACGCCGCGGTCGATAATATCCGCCGACAATTCCGGCGGCGTGCGCTCGAGCACGCTTTTCGCGGCTTGTACAATGAGCGACACCGGCTCGCGCAGCGCTCGTTCGATCTCCTCCGACCGGACGGTGATCGTGCGCGGCAGTCCGGTGACGAGATCGCGGCCGCGGACGTCGATTTCTTCGGACCGTGCGCCTGGGAATACCGTTGCGACTTTAATTTTGATTTCCTCGGCCGTTCGCTCCCCGATAAGCAGCTTATATTCGCGCTTGATGTAGTTTAAAATTTCCAAGTCGAACTTGTCCCCGGCCATTTTAATGGAAGAGGCGGTGACAATGTCTCCCATCGAGAGAACCGCCACGTCGGTCGTGCCACCGCCAATATCGACGACCATGTTTCCGCACGGCTGAAAAATGTCCATTCCGGCGCCAATGGCTGCGACTTTCGGCTCTTCCTCCAAGTACACTTTTTTGCCGCCGCTTTTTTCCGCTGCCTCTTTGATCGCTTTCCGTTCCACGGATGTCGTGTTCGTCGGGCAACAAATCAAAATGCGCGGTTTGGCGAAAAAGCCTTTTAGGTCGAGCTTGCTTAAAAAATGTTTCAGCATCGCTTCCGTAATGTCAAAATCGGCGATGACGCCGTCTTTGAGCGGCCGAATGGCAACAATATTCCCAGGAGTACGTCCGACCATTCGTCGTGCTTCTTCGCCGACTGCCAGCACTTTGTTCGTGTGTTTATCGATCGCCACGACGGACGGCTCATTGAGCACGATGCCTTTGCCTTTGACGAAAATGAGGACGTTCGCCGTGCCTAGGTCAATGCCGATGTCTCGTGAAAACATATGACTTGCTCCTCCTTGCCTCTGCCCTAAAATCATTCCTAATTGTTTATTTTACCATATTTGCTTGCCGGAATGATACTGCAAACGGCAGATGGCAAGGAAAAAGTCAGTTGTTTTTCACTGCCTGCTTTTTATACTTTTTCTTCGTTGCCTCCCCGCCGCGCAAATGGCGGATCGATTTATGGTAATCGAGAATTTGTTTTACTTCTTGGGCCAGCTCCGGGTTGATTTCCGGCAGCCGCTCGGTCAAGTCTTTATGCACGGTGCTTTTGGATACGCCAAATTCTTTCGCGATGACGCGAACGGTTTTCCTCGTCTCCACGATATACTTGCCAATCTTGATCGTACGCTCTTTGATGTAATCGTGCACACCACTCGCCCTCCCTAAGTTGGATGTGAGAAGTGAGAAGTGTGAAATGAGACTCGTCTTGCCAATGATGAGCGCCGCTTTCGCTGGATGTCTTAGAAGCGTCTTCATCGCGTCGCTTGCCGGTTGTGAACGATCCCCACCTCAACCACTCTCATTGCTGTTCAATTTGTAACATTTTATTAGACAAATCGGGCATATATACCAGAAATATCAAGGCGGACAACGGTTTTTTCACAATTTTTTGCGGTTTGTAACGAAAGAGAAATGGGAAACGACTATAAGTATAAAGGGCAAAAGGAGGACAAATGCATGGGCAAAGGAAAAACAATCGGTCTCATCGCGGCGTTGGCCGGAGTGACAGCGATCGCGTTGTTTATGTATACAAATGGCAGCGAGCGGCCGCAGGCGAAAGACGATTTGCTTGGCCCCGCTCCGGCGGGCAAACCGGCCCAAGCGGGGGGAAAAGGAATCATTGCTGGGACGCTTGAGCCGTCATTGAGATATGAGAAGGAAAACGGCGCCTATGTGTTTACATTCACAGTGAAAAACCAAACCGAACGCGTGCAAACGGTGACATTCACGAGCGGAAAAAAATACGATTACATCTTGTATCGCGATGGGCAAAAGGTGAAGCAGTTCAGCGAAGGGAAAATGTTTACACAGATTTATGAAGAACGGACGTTAAAGCCGGGGGAAGAACTGTCATTTCAAGAGACGTTCCGCGGCTTGGAGCCAGGAGAGTATGCGCTCGAGTGGTGGCTCGCTGACCGAAATTGGCCCAATGCAAGAGCGAAAGTGACGTTTACGGTCGAGTGAAGGCGCTGCCGGTTTCGCCTTCGCGGCTGTTGCCGTGCTCGCCATCCGGCGTCTAAATTAGGAAAACGCTCCTGTCCCGAGCGCTTTTTGCGGCCTTTTCCAACAGGAATTTATGCATCGATGTTCTTTTTTGCCCGCACTGCCACAAAAAGAGGGATGCTCACCCAGGGATGAAGCATCCCGTTGTAGCGCCGAAAGGATTTTCCCTGCATTACGACAAAAAGA
The DNA here is from genome assembly GCF_001544315.1 of Geobacillus jurassicus NBRC 107829. Classification (GTDB taxonomy): domain Bacteria; phylum Bacillota; class Bacilli; order Bacillales; family Anoxybacillaceae; genus Geobacillus; species Geobacillus jurassicus. Next base: position 23,881 of record NZ_BCQG01000038.1, on the reverse strand, counting down.
AAGCCCCGTACACAAGCGACAAGGCGATGACGTACGCCGGGTGCAGGCGCCATTTGCCAAACATCAAAAAGGCGCTGGCGGCGGCAAGAAACACCGTTTGGCCGAGCCCGGCCCCTTCATACGACTCACGGAAAAAGTCGATGGCCATGATTGCAAGCATCACGGCGATCGCTGGGCGGATATAGGCGGTAAGCCGCTTCACTTGCGGCGCGTCTTTCCATTTGTACAACAGTTGCAAGAGCGCCAGCAGCAAAACAAGCGACGGAGCGACGCTGGCAAACACTGCGACAATAGCGCCAAGGACGCCAGCCTGTTCGTATCCGATATAGCCGGCCATTTTCGTCGCAATGGGGCCGGGAAGAGAGTTGCCAAGCGCCAGCACTTCGCTGAACTCGTTGACCGTCATCCAGCCGTAGCGGTCAACGACTTCGTGCTCGATGAGCGGAATGGAAGCCGGGCCGCCGCCGTAGCCGAGAATGCCGGGCCAAAAAAAGGCGAGAAACAGCTGCCAATAGATCATGACGACGCCCTCCTTTCTCCGCCTTTGTCTCTATCCGCCGCCTTTGGCTTGCTTCGGCCGACAAACGCCGCCGCAAGCAACACTGCGACCACAAGCGCCGGATGGAGGCCGAGCCACTGCAAGGCCAAAAAGCAGGCAAGAAGGAGCAGGGCGGCCGGCCGCCAGCCGAGGGCGGCGCGCGCCTGTTTAGCGAACTGCCACGTCATCTCGGCGAGCATGACAGCCACGACCGGCACGACCGCTTTCGTCATCCCGGCGACCCACGGCGTATCCTTGAACGACGACAGCACGGCCAACAGCACGATCATCAACACGACCGTCGGGGCGGTCGTCGCCAACACGGCGTTCACTAAACCAAGTGCGCCGCCGACGCGATAGCCGATATATCCCGCAAGCTTCGTCGCGATCGGGCCAGGCAAGGCGTTGGCGATGGCCAAAATCTCCGCGAATTCTTCATCGGTCATCCAGCGGTATTTCGTCACCACTTCAGCGCGCACGAGCGGGATCGAAGACGGACCGCCCCCGTACCCAAGCATGCCGACGCGGAAAAAAGCGAGAAATAAATGCCATTGGTTCATCGAAGTCATCCCTTTATCGCTAGTCTCACCAAGCGGCGACTGCACCGTCCGTGCGCGGCTCCGTCCCGGCGGCGAGCACGCCGGTGTCAGGATCGCGCCAAATGATTTGCCCGCGGCCGAACGGACCTCCGTCAAGCGCCACACGGATGTCATGCCCTTTGCGGGCGAGCGCTTCGGCGATATGGCGCGGGAAGTGCGGCTCCACCAACACCGTTTTTCCTTCCATCCACTGCCAACGTGGCGCATCGAGCGCCGCTTGCGGGTTCAAGTCAAAATCGACCGTGTTCATGATCACTTGCAAATGCCCTTGCGGCTGCATGAATCCGCCCATGACGCCGAACGGACCGACCGGCGTGCCGCCTTTGGTCAAAAAGCCAGGGATGATCGTATGATACGGCTTTTTCCGCGGCGCCAGCCCATTCGGATGGCGTTCATCGAAGACAAAGTTATGGCCACGGTTGTGCAAGGCGATGCCGGTGCCTGGGACGACAAGGCCCGAACCGAAGCCCATATAGTTGCTTTGGATGAATGATACCATATTGCCTTCGCCGTCGGCGGCGGCCAAATAGACCGTTCCGCCTTTTGGCGGCGTCCCCGGCTCCGGTGTGAGCGCCTCCTCGCCGATTTGCGCCCGGCGCGCGGCGGCAAACGACTCCGACAACAGCTCGTCTGGGCTGCAGCTCATATAGCGGCGGTCGGCGATGTACGCTTTCCCATCGGCAAAGGCAAGCTTCATCGCCTCGATTTGCCGGTGGTGCGTCTCGACATCCGGGACACTTGGCACGTCAAACCCGTTCATGATGTTTAACGCCATTAAGGCCACAAGCCCTTGACCGTTCGGCGGAATTTCCCACACCTCATAGCCGCGGTAGGAGACAGAGATCGGCTCAACCCATTCCGGCTCGTACTCGGCGAGGTCATCCGCCGCCAAAAAGCCGCCGTATTGCTTCGAGAAAGCAGCAATTTTTTCCGCCAGCTCGCCGCGGTAAAAGCTTTCTGCCTCGGTTTCAGCGATCAAGCGAAGCGTCGCGGCATGATCCGGTGACGCCCACACCTCGCCGATCTTCGGCGCGCGGCCGCCCGGCGCAAACGTTGCAAACCAGGCGGCGAACTCCGGCCCACGAAGCGCTTCTTTGTATGTACGGAACGCCGCAGCCCAGTACTTTCCGAGCACTGGCGACACCGGATAGCCGTTTTCCGCATAGGCGATCGCCGGCGCGAGCGTTTCCGCAAGCGGCAGGCGGCCAAAGCGCTTGGACAGCGCCGCCCACGCCGCCGGCGCCCCCGGAACGGTCACCGGAGCGAAGCCGTATTTCGGCATCTCCGTATAGCCGCGCTCTTTGAGCGCTCCAATCGAGATCGCTTTCGGCGCATAGCCGCTTGCGTTCAATCCATACGGCTTCCCGTTCGTCCAAACGAGGGCGAACGCATCGCCGCCGATGCCGTTCGATGTCGGCTCAACGACCGTTAAACAGGCGGCCGCGGCGATCGCCGCATCAATGGCATTGCCGCCTTTTTTCAACACATCAAGCCCCGCTTGCGCCGCGAGCGGCTGCGACGTTGCGACGACGCCGTTTTTGGCAAACACCGTCATCCGCTGCGATGGGTATGGGTGGTATAGGTAGTCCATGGCAACCCCTCCTCACTTCACTTCATGGCAAGCGACGAAATGGCTTGAAGCCGCTTCTTTCCACTCCGGCCGCTCTTGTTTGCATCGTTCTGTCGCCACCGGGCAGCGCGTATGGAACGGGCATCCTTTTGGCGGGTTGGCCGGGTTCGGCAAGTCGCCTTCAAGACGAATGCGCTCCCGCTTCACGCCCGGTTTCGGCCGAGGAATGGCGGACAGCAATGCTTTTGTATATGGATGGAGCGGATTGGCGTACAGCTCCCGCGACGGAGCCAGCTCCACTGCATGGCCTAAATACATGACAAGCACACGATTACAAAAATGACGCACGACCCCTAAATCGTGGGAAATAAACAAATACGTCAGTTCGTGCTTTTCTTGAATGTCTTTTAATAACTTAATGATTTGCGCTTGCACAGATACGTCCAAAGCAGACACCGCCTCGTCGCAAATAACGAGCGACGGATTCAAGGCAATGGCTCGGGCGATGCCAATCCGCTGCCGCTGTCCGCCGCTGAATTCATGCGGGTACCGGTCGTAATGTTCTGGGCGAAGCCCGACTTCTTGAAGCAATTGCAATACCCGCTCTTCGCGTTCAGCCTTTGTCATGTTCGTATGGATGACAAACGCTTCTTCCAAGGCATGGCCGATGCGTTGGCGAGGGTTGAGCGACGCGTACGGATCTTGGAACACCATCTGCATCTCTTTTTTCCACTTTTTGCGTTGCCGTTCCGGCAAGCGGCTGATCTCCTCACCCCGAAAGAAGATGGCGCCACCCGTCGCCTCTTCAAGGCCGAGAATCGTTCGGCCGAGCGTCGATTTTCCGCATCCCGATTCACCGACGATGCCGATGCTTTCCCCGGCAAACACATCGAGGGAGACGTTTTCGACCGCTTTGACATAGCCTTGGATACGCCGCAGCAGTCCCCCTCTGATTGGGTAATATTTTTTGACGTTTTCCAGCTTAAGAAGTGGCTGCTTGGACTGGCTCATGGCTGTGGGCTCCCTCCTCTAGCCAGCAACGGACAGAATGGCTGGCGCTGATCGTTTTCTCTGGCGGCGGCGCCGTGCGGCATTGGTCGGTCGCAAACGGACAGCGCGGGTGGAAGCGGCAACCGTCAATTCGTTCGTGCAAGCTCGGTAGCGTCCCTGGAATCGGTTCAAGCGAATACTCCTCATCATCGACGCTCGGCACGGATTTCAACAACCCTTTTGTGTACGGGTGGCGCGGGTTGGCGAAAATACTTTCGACATCGCCTTCTTCCACTTTCTCACCAGCGTACATGACCATCACTCGATCCGCCATTTCCGCGACCACGCCCATGTCATGAGTGATCAAAATGACGGCCATATTCAATTTTTGTTTCAACTCATTGATCAAATCCAAAATTTGCGCCTGAATGGTCACATCCAAAGCAGTTGTCGGTTCATCCGCAATAAGCAAGCTCGGATGGCAGGCAAGCGCCATGGCGATCATGACACGCTGCCTCATCCCGCCGCTCAACTCATGCGGGTATTGTTTCATCCGCTTTTCCGGAAACGGGATGCCGACTTGCTTGAGCAGTTCAATGCTTCGTTCGTGCGCTTCCCGTTTCGACAGTTTTTGATGAAGCATCAATGGCTCACGAAGTTGATAACCAACTGTAAACACAGGGTTGAGCGCCGTCATTGGTTCTTGGAAAATCATTGAGATTTCATTGCCGCGGATGCGGCGCAGCTCTTCTTTCGACAATTTCACCAAGTCGCGGCCGGCGAACTCAATCGACCCACTCTCGATCGTTCCGTTGTTTGGCAGCAACCTCATAATAGACAGCGAGGTGATGCTTTTTCCACATCCTGATTCGCCGACGATGCAGAGTGTTTCTCCTTTGCGAACCGAAAAAGAAACCCCCCGCACTGCGGAGACTTTTCCCTCCGTCGTGCTGAAGGTCGTGACAAGGTTCTCGACACGCAGCAATGTTTCAGCCATGCTATCCCCTACTCTCTATGAACGTGATAGAGCGACCATTGTCCTGTCGGATCGATCTCCAATCCTTTCACCGATTGATCGACGGCTGCCGTCACAACGCCGTGGTTCATCACGACAACGGCTGCGTCTTTCAGCAAGAATTCATTCGCTTCTTTTAACTTTTGCTTGCGTACTTCTGGGTCAATAGCCGTGCGCGACTCTTCTACGAGTTTATCGAACGTTGGGTTGTTGTAGAAGATTCGATTTGTTGCCCCCATATTTTTTGAATGAAAGTTCGGATAAAACAACTCGCTACCATCAGCAGTGAGATTCGCCCAACTTAGGAATGTTATATCATATTTCCCTTGTCTCGCTGAATCTAAGAATGTTCCCCACTCCATCGATTCGATTTCGGCGTTGATACCAACTTCTTTCAACTGGGCTTGAACGATCTCCGCCATTTTCATATGGGTTGCTGTATTGGCTACAAGCATTTTAATCGTTATTCCTTTATAGCCATGCTCTTCAACGAGCTGTTTCGCTTTTTCCGGATCATAGGTGTAAGCGACGTTTTCTGACGATTCATCATAGCCGAACACTTTCGGGCCGATGACACTGTTTGATTTCACCCCAAGTCCTTTCAGCTGCTGAATATACTCATCTTTGTTGATCGCATAGGAAACGGCCTGACGGAAGGCGAGTTCGTTCATTGGTTTCTTTTTCATATTAAACCCTAAATAGTAGACCGGCGTGCCCTCTTTTTTAATCAGCTGGACGTTTTTCATCGATTCGATGCGGGACAACTGTTCAGCCGGGATATTGTCGATAAATTGCACATCGCCGGTCTGCAGCATCGAAATCGCGGTCGTCACTTCCGGAACAACTTTGAACGTCACTTTCTCCAGCTTCGGCGCACCTTGCCAATAGTCATCGTTTTTCTCTAATGTCACATGGTCGCCCGGCACCCATTCGACAAATTTAAACGGACCGGTGCCAACTGGCTGTTTCATCAAGTCTTGCTTTTGATCGGCTGTCGGACTGACGATAGAAGCATTCGTATGTGACAAAGCCGCCAACATCGGGCCATATGGGTACTTGGTTTTGATTACTACCGTGTAATCATCTTTCACTTCGACCGATTCAACCGGTTCAAGAAGCGAGGCCCGCGGCGCCGCCGTCTTCGGATCTCTCAGCTTATCAAACGTATACTTGACTGCTTCGGCGTTAAAATCAGTGCCATCATGAAACTTGATGCCTTTTCTCAATTTAATAACCCACGTTTTATCATCTGGAGTTTCATACGATTCCGCCAAATGCGGCTTGATTTCCATCGTCTCTGGATCGCGGACGAACAACGTTTCATACACTTGATCGATAACCGTCGATGATACAGAGTCGTTCGTTAAAATCGGCGAAAGGCCAACGACGTCAGATGTCATCGCATACGTCAATTCTTGGGCAACGTTTTCTTTCCCTTGTGATCCGGATGAGGCATTGTTAGAAGCGGATTTGCCTGCGCATCCAGCCAATGCTCCAGAAATGGCAAGCATGAGAACAAGCAAGACGTAAGACCAATACTTCTTTTTCACTGTTCTTCCCTCCAAAACGGTTTATTTATTTATGTTTGATTAATTGATATCCATGTTTGGATCCAGCGCATCGCGCAATCCGTCGCCAACGACGTTAAAGGCGAAGACGACGAGCATAATAGCGATGCCTGGAACGACCGTCATGTGCGGCGACGTCCACATAAACGCCTGGCCAGCGGCAATCATGGCTCCCCACTCCGGCGTCGGCGGCTGAGCGCCGAGCCCCAAATAGCTGAGCGAGGCAGCAGATAAAATGGCAGTTGCCATGCGCATCGTCGCAAACACAATGATCGGCGCCAAACAGTTTGGCAAAATATGTTTGATGATGATACGGGCGTTGCTCGCCCCGAGCGCTTTCATCGCCAAAATATACTCGCGATTTTTGATCGACAAAACGCTGCCACGGACGATGCGGGCGCACGTCGGGATCGACCAAATGCTAATGGCGATCGCCACATTCATCAAGCCGGTGCCTAAAATAGCGATGATGAGCATGGCAAGCAAAATGCCCGGAAACGCAAACAGCAAGTCGACAATCCGCATGATCAGTCCGTCGAGTTTTTTGTAATACCCTGCCAACAGGCCGAGCGCCACCCCACCGATGAGCCCTAAGCTGACGGAAACGATGCCGACAACGAGGGAAATGCGGGCGCCATATACGATGCGACTCCAAATATCCCGCCCGTAGTTATCGGTTCCAAGCCAATGTCCATCGGAAAAAACCGGCAGCTCAGCCGCTGACAAATTTTGCTTGACCGGATCATGGGTGGCGAGCCACGGGGCAAAGATGGCCATGAGTACTTGAATGGCGATGATGACAAGCCCCACGATTGCCAACTTGTTTTTCAGCAACCGCCTGAGCGTGGTGATGTACATTTTTTCTTTCTTGCGTCCAAGGTCGGCTGTCGCATGGCCTGTTTTCACCGCTGCACCGGTTTCCATTCATTTTCCCCCCTTTCTATCGCTCATTTAATCGTAACTAATACGCGGGTCGATAAATGTATAAATAATGTCAACAATCAGGTTGACTAAGACAAACAACGTAGCAACAAGCAAGACGGAGCCTTGCACCATCGGGAAGTCCCGGGCGGCAATGGCTTGCACCATCAGGCGGCCGACGCCGTTAATGGCAAAAACCTGTTCGGTGATGATCGTGCCGCCGAGCAAAAAACCAAAGTTTAGGCCAATGACAGTAATGACGGGGATCATGGCGTTGCGCAAGGCATGCACCCAAATGACCGTCCGCTCTCTTAAGCCTTTGGCCCGTGCTGTCCGAATAAAGTCGGCTCGGATGACCTCGAGCATCGACGAACGGCTCATTCTCGCAATCATTGCTGCTGACCCGGTCCCAAGCGTAATGGCCGGCAGCACCAGCTGCTTCAACCCTTCTGCCGTATAAAACGGCTGATCCAACCCGCCGACGGGAAGCAACTGCAAGTTGACAGCGAAAATTAAAATGAGCACGGTGCCAAGCCAAAAGTTCGGGATCGAAATGCCTGCCAAAGCAAAGACGGTGCTGGAGACGTCAAACCATGAATTTTGCCGGATGGCAGAAATAATGCCGGCAACGACACCAATGATGACCGCCACAATAATGCTGGCGATGGCTAGCTTAAGCGTGTTCGGAAACCGCGTCATGATCGCGTCCCACACCGGCTGTTTCGTTTGGTACGAATAACCAAGATCACCATGGAGCACCCCGTTTATGTAACGGCCATACTGGACAAGGAACGGGTCGTTAAGCCCTAAATCTTTGCGGATGGCCTCTATGTCTGACTGTGATGCGGTCGGGCCAGCAATGATCGTTGCTGGGTCCCCCGGAGCGATATACATGCTCGTAAAGACGAGGAACGAGATGCCGACCAATAGGAGGATAAGCTGAAAAAATCTTCTGACAATCATCCCTACCATCATACTCACTCCTTTCCGTTGTTTATATAAAAGAGAATTTTATATGCATTTGTTAATTAAAATCAAATTGATATTTAACAAAGTTAATTTTTATTTTGTTTTTTATGATTATATAGGAATTCGAATCATTTTTCTACATAATTCTCTAAAAAAATTGAATTTTTTATTATGAATAAAAAAAAACGCCCCTTTACGGGACGCTTTTTACCGGGCTTCACGGCCCTGCCAGAGGCGGCCGCTACAACTTCAACCCCGTCCGGCTCTTAAAGCGGCGAAGCAAAATATGGCTTTCGACTCTCGTGATGCCTTCTAACGCATACAGCTCATTGTTGATGAATTTTTCGAGGGCGGCAAAATCTTCAACGAGAACGTGCATATGGAGCGTGCTCGGGCCGGTCATTTGGTAGCAGCTCGCCACGTTTGGGTTTTCGGCCAGCTTTTGCGCCACTTCGACCAAATACGCCGGCTCGCAGTCAACCTCGAAAAACGCCGAGACTTGCTTGCCGAATTTCTCTGAATTAATGACGACGGTGAACTTTTCAATGACGCCGTGCTTGACGAGCTGGTTGACCCGTTCGCGGACGGCGACGCGCGAGAGATTCAGTTTTTTGCCGATGTCGACGTATGACATTCGGCCATCTTCAATCAACAGCTCAAGAATTTTGCGGTCGATGTCATCTAGTTTCACTGCCTTGTCACCCGCCTAGCATCCATTTTCTATCATTATACCCGCTCCGGCTGCCAGGTTGAAAGCTTTTTCATCCCTCTAGGGCGCAACATGACGATGAAAAAAGGCCCGCCCGTTTGTCTTGGCAAACGGACAGGCCTTTTCGTCGCATTTTTCGTTTCCTCTGCTAGGCGCTTTGTCGATTACGCTCTTGCCATGCCGATCGAGGCGTCTGGCGTTTTGTAGGACGAAGCGTCGTTGTTTTCGTCTTGATTGTTGTCGCTTGGCGCCGTCGAATGATCGTCAGCCGGCGCTTGTTCATTCGCCGGGTTTTCGTCTGTCGGCGCTGTTTCGTCGCTTGGCATCAATTCTTTTTCTTTGCTCGTGGCGGCGCGATCGCTTCCTGCGTTGTCTTCCGCTTTGTCAGTCAAAGCAGTCAACGGTTTGTCGACATAATCAATCGGATTCACCGCCCGGCCGTCTTTGCGAATTTCAAAGTGGACGTGGATGCCGGCTTCTTTGTTGAATTCGCTTTGCCCTGCCTTGCCGATCACTTCGCCTTGTTTCACCGTGTCGCCAGCTTCGACTTTCACGTCAGCGAGCGATTGATAGACGGTCGTAACCCCTTGTTCATGGTTGATTTCGACAACGTAGCCTAAAATCGGGTCTTTTTCCGCTTTCGTCACCGTGCCGCTTAAGGAAGCGGTGACGTCAAACGTTTTGCCGTCTTGGCGCACCAAGTCGACGCCTTGGTTCGGGTGGTACGTATGATCATAAAAGACGAGGGCTGCTTCCTGTTCTGCTTCCGATGCGTTGTCATCATAGAACGGCGTTTTCACTTGCACCGCATTCGGATCAAGCACCGGCATCGCAATCGTTTCGACCGTTTCATTGACCGGAACAGCTGGATTTTCTTGCTGGGCGGTGCCGTTTTTCGCCACGTTGTCTCTGCCCGTATTCTCCTCTTTGCCCAATTGGAACCAAAGCGCGCCAGCGACGATCAACGCGGCAGATGATAAATAGATCGCCGGAAATACCCAACGTTTGCGGAACAGACGCTTCAGCGACGATTGTTTTTGTTCCTCTCTCATGTTCATCACCTCAGCAACCATTTTGAACAGAAAGAGGAAAAGATATACACATAGAAAATAATTTTTTCACTTATTTTTTGACATTAGGCTAGATTTTTATACAAAAAAATAAGGGGGCGCATGGCGAGGGGCGTCTCCCTGCCTTTTGCCCCGAAAGTTTGACAGAAAAACCGGGGAGCGAGGCCCCCGGCTCATCAATTTTTCGCCGTCAGCTTGTTCAAAAACGCCGTCGCCGACGAAATATGGACGCCGCGGTAATAATATTTGACAATGTCAGCGTACGTTTTCCCTTCTTTGGCCATAAAGTTGGCCCCGTATTGACTCATGCCGACGCCATGGCCGTAACCTTTCGTCGTAATGACGATGTCATCTCCATTGCGCACCCAAGTGAAATCACTCGACGGCAACCCGAGCCGTTCGCGCACGTCGCGGCCCGTAAACGTCTTGCCGCCGATCTTCACTTCGCCGACACGGCGTCCGGGGGTGCGCGATACAATGACGCCGACTGATCCGTCAGCAGGCAACGTCACCCCAAGCCTCCGTTCAAATTCGTCCACCGACATCGTCTTCCGCTGGTGAAATTTCGGCGATTGTTTGTCCCACGGGCTGGCGACGCTTTTTAAATACGGAAAATCGCTTTGCCAATAGGCTTCGGAATTTTCCGTGTAGCCGTTGCTTGTCGAAAAAAACAGCGCCTCGATCGGCTCGTTGTTGTATGTCAAAATTTGTCCTTGCGTGTCCATCACCGCTTTTGTCACTTTTTTGATTTTCCAATCGTAGTCGCTGCCCCATAGCTTTCGCAATTCGTCATCGCTGTAATACACTTGATGGGTCACCGTATCCGTCACGTTCGCCCCTTTTGGCAGGCGAAACGGCTGGTTGGCGAGCAGTTGCTTGACGATGTATGTTCGTGCCGTCAACGCTTGCGCCTTTAATGCCTCGAGCTCAAATTCAGCCGGCATTTCCGCCGCGACGACGCCGATGACGTATTGCTCGAGCGGAATATGTTCGACGCGTTGTTCTTTGCTTCGATAGACCGCCACGTCGATGGACGGCCCTTCGGCTGCCTGCGACCGCTGGATTTGTTCTTGCTTGTGCAGTTGTTCGGCCAACTTAGCCACCTTCCCGTCATAAAATGGAAGAACGAGCGCCGTCGGAATGACGAGGATGGCGACAAACAGCGAGAAAGCGAGCACCATCACTGGTTTCAGTCGTTTCACCATAGCCGAGCCCCCAATATGCGTTTTCCAAGCACAAGCGGACATCGCGAACGAATGCCTGCATTGGCTTCGGTTCGTTACTATAGTTATGGGCTCGGACAAGTATGTATGACATTTTTCTTTTCATAGAAAATCCTTGAGCGCGTTTCGCCCTCCGCCTAAACATGAAGCCGTTGAAAAAAGTCGGTGACTGAATAGGGGGCGATGGAACAAGGGGCTTTTCGAAAGCACATGTTTCACCACCGTCGCGACTTGCCGCGCGCGATGCGATCAAGCTTATGGAGAAATTTCATACAGACGGTCTTTCTCTGAGCTTCAAAACAGGCCGTTAGGAACGAACGGCTGTTTTTTACCGTCCTTCGACGGTCGCCCGTGTTCCAAGAAAAAAACGACCATTCCCTGCTGAAAGGCAGTTCACGGTCGTTTTTTCGCTCGTTATCCGTTCCATTTGATCGCTTGCACTTGATCGAGTTGTTCCATCTCTTCGCGGACGCGTTCAATGTCGGCCCCAAGCGCAGCCAACTTTTCGTGGAAGCGGACATACCCGCGGTCGAGATGACGAAGCTCGGTCACGCGCGTGTAGCCGTCCGCCGCGAGTCCAGCCAAAATCAACGCCGCCGCTGCGCGCAAATCGGTGGCCGCCACTTCGGCGCCTTGCAGCTGGCACGGGCCATTAATAATGACGGAACGCCCTTCAATTTTAATGTCGGCGTTCATGCGCCGGAATTCCTCCACATGCATAAAGCGGTTTTCAAACACCGTCTCGGTGATCATGCTCGTGCCTTCCGCTTTCAACAAGAGAGCCATCATTTGCGACTGCATGTCGGTCGGAAAGCCCGGGTATGGCATCGTTTTAATGTCGACGGCTTTCAGCTTTTCCGGACCGATGACACGCACGCCGTTTTCCTCTTCAATGACGGTCACGCCCATTTCTTCGAGTTTGGCGATCAGCGAGCCTAAATGTTCCGGAACGGCTCCTTGCACGAGGACATTGCCGCCGGTGATCGCCGCCGCCACCATAAACGTGCCGGCTTCGATGCGGTCCGGAATGACCGTATGCGTTGTGCCGACGAGCTCGTCAACTCCCTCAATTCGAATCGTTCCGGTGCCGGCGCCGCGCACTTTGGCGCCCATCGCGTTCAAAAAGTTCGCCAAATCGACGATTTCCGGCTCTTTGGCGCAGTTTTCGATCACAGTCGTGCCTTCCGCGAGCACGGCGGCCATCATAATGTTTTCCGTCGCCCCGACGCTTGGAAAGTCCAAATAAATTTTGGCGCCGCGGAGCCGTCCGTTCACTTCCGCATCGATAAAGCCATTGCCGACTTTCACAGACGCGCCCATCGCTTCAAATCCTTTTAAATGTTGGTCGATCGGGCGCGAACCAATGGCACAGCCGCCCGGCAGCGCCACGCGGGCTCGGCCGTTGCGCGCCAACAGCGGCCCCATGACAAGCACCGACGCACGCATTTTTCGCACATATTCAAACGGCGCTTCCACCGTCAACGGACCGGTGGCATCGACGGTGACCGTCTCGCCGGCAATGTGCACATCGGCGCCTAAATAGCGGAGCACTTCGCTGATTGTATATACATCGGAAAGAGCAGGCACATCATGAATCGTACTTGTTCCTTTCGTGGCCAATAAAGTGGCAGCGATGACAGGCAAAACGGCATTTTTTGCGCCTTCCACTTTGACGGTGCCGCTCAACCGGTTTCCGCCACGGACGATGATCTTTTCCAAGGTATTCCCCTCCGCGTCCAATTTCTCTATATTAGTATTCAATGGTAATGATTGGGGTTCCAGCAACGACGCGCGTCTTGCCGCCCAAACTTTTCCTCAAGGCGAGTTGCAGGTTGATCGGCTGATGATTGGCGGCCGGGAGAACGTTCTTCCACTGCCCAGTATATGCAGACAGGGAAACGAGTGACTCTTCCCGCAGCCACTCGACAGGCGTCGCTTGAAGATCACGCAGCAATTGAGAGGCTTGATCGAACAAACCACCTTTCATATTACCATTGAACTCGCCTTCAATACAAGCAAAAAATGTAGGGTGATTCACAAATAGTCCGTTCGTCGTTTCTTGAATGTGCTGTGCTGCGTCTTTCCAGCTAGCTTGGCTCCACGTTGGGCCGGTTGCTTCATAGAGGATATACGTTTGCGGCGTTCCATTTGTGACGGTCGTCACGAGCTGAATTTGTTCACGAAAGAAGGAATGGTCGTTCGTGCCGATCGCTTTTTGCCAATGTCGGGTATGGTGGAACGTCCAGCGAAAGGAGCGGTATGTTTGTTTCAATTCCGCCATTTTTTTTAAAAAATCCGCATCATTTTGAATATCGTGGGCATACTCTCTTGTGTACACGACCCAGCGGCCGAGCGAAGCACCGTGCTGCGCCAATGTGCGCGCCATCATTTCCAACGGTTTGGACCATTCGTTCCCCTGAGCGCCTTCCGTCCGGTGTTGCCCTGCGGCCAGCAACAAGACTGCAGCGGCCAGCACCATCAACCAACTCATTTGTCTCATCTTCGTTCCCTTCCTCTCCTTACTTGTTATTGTTGCCACCGGACAAGGGAACATACGTCAAAAAAATCGACACATAACGGTTTTTGAAATCGGTTTCATGAATAAAAACCAAAGAAGACGGGCAACCTATCGGCGCAAAGAACGAGGCGGCAGACGGGGAAAGGACAGAGGTCGGATGAGGATCAGCTTGCCGCTAAACATCGTCCAAACGCTGGCTCAAGAAAAGAGACAACCGTGGCAGTGTAACAATGGGACGTCGACCGCTTTCAACGCCGCCTTTCCCGCGTTTCTGAACAGGCGGTTGAGGGAAATGGGACGTCTTTCGCCGCCGTTTTAGACAAGGATACAGCGAAAGGCAGAATAATCCGCCACGTGCGAAACAACGGGCCAAACAAAAAGCCCTCCCCAATGCCGCACCGGCAAAACAGCAGGGCGGAAAAGGACGGAAGGGAAATGCGGCGGCAACGGATGAAGCCTCTTGTCGGCGAGGAGCGGGGGCCAAAGCGGCGCCATGCAGCTCATGCCATACGGCGCCCCGGCCTCTTTAATCGCGGAATAAATACGGCAAATCGGTCGACCACGCCCAATAGTCGAGGAAAAAGTTCGCCACCGTCGAGCCGATGGCGATCGTCAATAAAATGTACAGCAGACGCCCTTGGACGACGCGGTTCGGCCGAAGCAGCACCTCGAGCCGCACCGCCTGCAGCGTCCACCACGTCACCGCTAGAAACGCTAAGTGGACGATAATCGAAATCAACGCTTGTTGACCAATGACCGGCATCATCAAAGTTCACCTCTTTCCCAAGTATACGTGAAACGGTGCATATGACGCTTCTGTTCATTTCCGAAACGCCGCAAGCAGCCAATGCCGCGAATGGACTAAAAGCGGCGCATGGCAAGCCTTTCGGTCCCGAAACAAAGCATTCCCTTCTTTCCCGAGACCGAAACAGCCTCGCAGCCAAAGCACTCCCGTCTCCCAAAACAAAGCAACCGGCGCATACACCCCATTTTTTCACGCGGCCAGCGGCGCAAAAAAAGAGGAGAGGCTTCCCTCTCCCTTTATTCTACTGTTACGGCAAAAAATCGCCAAAATGTCCAAACTGGGCGAGCACATCGTAAGCCAGCCCCGGCGCCCAGCCGATCGCCAACGTTCCGAGCGCGCAAAGGACGACGGCGGTCGACAGCCCGGCCGGCAGCCGTCCGAGCGGCGCGGTGAACGTCGGACGGAAAAAGAGCTGGACGATCAAATTGAAATAATACACGTACGAGATGACGGTCGTGATGGCCATCACCGCAGCGAGCACGTAATGGCCTGGCTCCGTGACGACAAGGCCGATGAATATATACAGTTTGGCGATAAACCCGGCCGTGCCCGGGATGCCGGCAAGCGAAAGCAAAAACAGCCCGAGCGCCGCAGCCAGCAGCGGGCGGTGTCGGTATAAACCGGCGAGCCCATCCAAATCATCGGAGCCGGTTTCATTGACAATATGGGCGATAATGGCAAACGCCCCAATGTTCATTAACGTATAGACAAGCAAATACATCCAGAGTGAATCGATCATCGCCCATGACATCGCAGCAAACCCAGCGAGCAAGTAACCGGCGTGGGCGATGCTCGAGTAGGCGAGCAGCCGCTTTAAGCTCCGCTGCCGAAGCGCCACGACGCTGCCGATGATCATCGTCAGCCCGGCCAATATGGTGATGACCGGCTGCATCGACAAGAGAAGCGACGACGGCTCGCGCCCTTCAGACGGCGCAGCGGCAAACATCGTCACCAACAAGCGGAGGAGAAGAACAAAGCCGGCCGTTTTCGACACGACGGCAAAAAACGCCGTCGCCGGAACGGGCGCCCCTTCGTACACGTCCGGCGCCCACATATGGAACGGAACGGTCGCCAGCTTAAACGAAACGCCGATGAGCAAAAGGAGAAACGCCAAAGCAAGCATGTACGGCTCGTTCGTCTCCTGCAGCCGGCGCGCGATGTCGCCGAGATTCGTCGCTCCGGTCAAGCCGAACACATAGCTCATGCCAAACAGCATGATGGCGGTGGCGATGCCTCCGTTAATGACGTATTTGAGCGCCGCCTCGTTTGAGGCCGACGCTGTTTTGCGCAAGCCGGCCAAAATGTAGGACGACACCGAGAGCAGCTCAAGGCTGACAAATAGTGTAAGCAAGTCGCCGCTGGACGCCACCATCATCGCCCCAAGCAGCGCAAACAGCATCATATAGGCAAATTCGCCGCGGTGAGGACTGCCTTCTTTCGGCTCCCACTCAGCCACTAAAAGCAGGGCGAGCGCTCCGCCAGCCAACAAAATGAGCTTGAACGCTTTTGCGAACGCATCGAGCCGAAACGTATCATGCAAAATCGACGCCGGCTCGGCCGGGATCATCGCCGCTGTCGCGATCATGGCGAGCGCCGCCGCCGCCGCGGCGCCCCAGGCGAGCGGACGACGGCTTCGATCACTTGGCAGCGCCAAATCAATCACCAGCAGCACGATGGCGGCCGCGAGGACGATCCATTCGGGCGCCATCATGCTCCAGTCGGATTGCCATACATTGTTCATTGGATCAACCCCCTAGCCCGTTCATCATCGTCTCGACCACGGCATCCAGCGGCGCGGCCAATAGCTGCGGATAGACGCCGACGGCCACGATCAAGGCGACGAGGATGAACGCCGGCACAGCTTCTTTCGCTTGCAAGTCAACGACGCCCCCTTGCAGCTCGCCTAGGCTTGCCGCAGATACTTGCGGATCACGCCAGCCCACGACCGCTTCCTGACGGTCGCAGGCGCGGCCAAATGTAATGTCAAGGATGGCCTTCAGCGAGTAAACAGCGGCGAAGATCAACCCAAGCGCCCCAGCTGCGGCAAGAGCCGGCTTCGTTTGGAACAGCCCGAGAAACGAGGTAAATTCGCCGACAAACCCCGCCATCCCCGGCAAGCCAAGCAAGGCGAGCGCCGCCGTGAGCAAATACCCGGAAAAAAGCGGCATCGCTTTCGCCAACCCGCCGAGCCGGTTGATGTCGGTTGTTCCCATTCGATGGGCGAGCACGCCGACAAGCAAAAACGACAAGGCCGAGATGAGCCCGTGAGCGACCGATTGAAAGACCGCCCCTTGAATGCCGGCCTCATTCAACGCGCCGAGGCCGATGAGCACAACCCCCATATGCGACACGCTCGAGTAGGCGAGCACGTGCTTCAGTTCGCGCTGCCGAAGCGCCAACAGCGCGCCGTACAGCACGTTGATGACGCCAAACACCGCAATGGCGCCGGCGAATGCGCGGAACTCGTCCGGAAACAAGCCGACCCCGAAGCGAATCATCCCGTACGCCGCGATTTTCAGCAACACCCCGGCATGAAGCATAACGACCGGCGGCGGCGCTTCGACGTGGACGCGGATGAGCCAGCGGTGGAGCGGAACGGCCGGCAGCTTGACGGCAAACGCCAACAGCAGCCCGCCGAGCAGCCAACGCCGCCCTTCCTCCGTCAGCGGCGCAATCCATTGTCCTTGGGCAACAGGATTATGTAACATCTCATGGAGCAAGGCAAAGTTCGCTGTTCCGGTGCGGGCGATGAGCACCGCGATCACGACAAGCAACAAGGCCGAGCCGAGCCCGTTGTACAGCAAGTAGCCGTATGCCGCCCGCTCTCGCTCAAACCCGCCCCATTTGCCGACGAGAAAAAACATGGCGACCAACGTCACCTCTAAAAAGAGGAAAAACCAGACGAAATTGGCGGCGGCAAACACGCCGAGCATGCCGATCTCGAGCGCCAACAGCCAGAGAAAAAACCCTTTTTTCTCCGTTTTGACAAGCATCGACGCGACAGCGGCCAACGTCGCCAACACCGCAGTCAGAACGATAAAGACAAGCGACAGCCCGTCGATGCCAAGCTCATAGCGGATGACATACGCCGTGTCAGTCAAAAATGGCAGGTCAGTAAGCCGCACCCAGTCGCGTGCTTCATCGAGCTGCTCGAGGCGAAACCCGCGTCCGGACTGGATGAAAGCAAACAACGCCAAAATGAGCGGCGGTACGGTGGCGGCCGTCCCGAGCCATTGAATCATCTTCGCATCCGTTTTGCGGACAAACATCAGCAACACGATGCCTAACAGCGGTGAAAAGACGAGCAACGATAAAAACGTCATAGCCAGTACCCCCCTGTCAAGGCAAAGATGACGACCAAGATCGCCAATCCGGACACCGTCACCGCCCCATACGTCTGCACCTGCCCGTTTTGCCCGCGCGATCCAGCCGAGGCAGCCGCACCGACGATGCCGGCGGCAAGCCGGGCGAGCCCTTCAACGAGGAAGCGGTCGACATACGCCAACAGGCGGCTGATGAATGACACGAGCGCCACAACCGTAAAACGGTATATGTCATCGATATAGTAGTGGCGGCGCAACAGCTCATCGATATACGGAACGCGCGCGGACAGCCAATCGCGCGGCATTTTCTGCGCCCCGTACATCAGCCAGGCAAGGAGAATCCCAGCGAGCGACACGACTGTCGCTATAACGGCGATCCATCCCGGCGCCGCTTCATGATGGTACGTTCCATCGGTCAGCCATTCGCCAAGGAACGAGCCAAACCACGGCGTTTGCATGTACCCGGACGCAATCGACAGCACGCCTAGCACAAGCATTGGCGCCACCATCGAGGCTGGCGCCTCATGAGCATCTTCATGACGGCGCGCTTTGCCGGCAAAGACGAGGAAAAAGAGCCGGAACATATAAAACGACGTCAACAGCGCCGCAGCAACCGCGAGCCAAAAGAGGAGGCGCGGCCCGTTCGTCCAGGCGGCGGCCAAAATTTCGTCCTTGCTGAAAAAGCCGGCAAACAGCGGCACCCCGCTGATCGACAGCGCCCCGATGAGGAATAGCGGCGCGGTCCATGGCAGCCGCCGCCAAAGCCCTCCCATTTCCTCAATGTTTTGTGTATGGACGGCATGGATGACGCTCCCGGCGGCCAAAAAGAGGAGCGCTTTAAAGAAGGCGTGCGTCGTCAAATGGAAGATGGCCGCGACATAGCTGCCTGCGCCAAGCGCCAACATCATATAACCAAGCTGGCTGATCGTCGAATAGGCGAGGACGCGCTTAATGTCCGTCTGCACTAAACCGATCGTCGCGGCGAAAATGGCCGTCACCCCGCCGATCGCTGCCACCGTCATCATGGCCGCATGGCTTGCCTCATACAGAGGAAACAACGCGGCCACAAGATACACCCCAGCCGCCACCATCGTCGCGGCGTGGATGAGCGCCGACACCGGCGTCGGGCCTTCCATCGCGTCCGGAAGCCACGTGTGGAGCGGAAATTGCCCCGATTTGCCGATGGCACCGATGAAAATCAGGATCGCCGCGAGCATCGTCATCCCCGGCGACAGCGTGCCGTCTCCGACGGCGCGGAAAATGTCATCGTAATCAAAGCTGTTTGTCTGCCAAAAGAGGAGCATCATGCCGATGAAAAAGCCAACGTCGCCGATGCGCGTCATGATGAACGCTTTTTTGGCCGCCGCTTTTGCTTCTTCTTTATAAAAGTAAAAACCGATCAGCAAGAACGACCCGAGCCCGACGAGCTCCCAAAAGATGTACGCCTGCAGCAAATTCGGCGACAGCACAAGCCCGAGCATCGCAAACGTAAACAACCCTAAGTACGCATAAAACGTCGAAAACCGCTCATCTCCAGCCATGTACCCTTGCGAATACACATGAACGAGCCAGCTGACCAGCGCGACGACGACAAGCATCCAAGCGTTTAGCGCGGTGACGGAAATCCCGGCCGTCAATGTCACATCGCCCAACGTCATCCATGTCCAATTCGCCTCATACGTCGACCCACCGAGGCGGTCAACGAGCACAGCGAACGCCAAAAGCAGCGACAACAACGTCGCGGCGATGCCGACATAGGCGCTTGCTTGCTTCCACCTCTGTCCGAACAGCAACAACAGAATGAACGAACCAAGCGGGAACAGCGGCACGATCCAAGCCAGGTTCATCATCGTTTCCATCTCCTTCTCTAATGTTTCAACGAATTGGCTTCATCGACTTGAACCGTCTTCCGGCTGCGGTAAAAGGCGATGAGCGCGGCTAAACCGACGGCTGCTTCCGCCGCCGCCACGGCGATCGCAAACAGAGCGAACACGTGCCCGCGAACGCCGGGATGGGCGCCGTATTTGGCAAAAGCGACGAAATTGATGTTGACCGCATTTAACATCAGCTCAATGCAGATGAGCACAATGACCGTATTCCGCTTCGTGAGCGCCCCGTACAGCCCGATGCAAAACAAAATGAGCGCCAGCGCCAAATAAGCCGATAACGTCATTTGTCCCCCGCCTCCTTGCCGTCTTTTTTCGCCAGCACGATCGCGCCGATCAAAGCGACAAGTAAAATGACGGACACGATTTCAAACGGAATCGTATAATACGAGTAAAGCAATTTGCCGATCGTCTTGACGTTGTCGCCCGCCAATGCGCTGCCGTCAGCGCCAAAGTCGAGCCGGCGGATGCCGAAGTAGACGGCAAGGCCGAAGGCGATGACGGAGATGGCGGCAACCGCTTTATGCCAGACGCCGCCGGTGGTTTGGCGCTCCTTCTCATCTCTATGATGGCGCGTCAGCATGATGGCAAACAGCATGATGATCGTGATGGCTCCGGAATAAATGAGCACTTGCACGACAGCGACGAATTCAGCGGACAACAGCACGTACAGCCCGGCAATGCCTAAAAACGTCATGACAAGAGCGACGACCATGTGGACGACGTTCGTCAGCTGGAGCATTGTCACCCCGCCCGCAATCGCCGCGAGGGCAAGCAAGAAAAAGGCGATGTCTGTTCCGCTCACGGCTTATTCTCCCTTCTTATGTTCGTATCGTTTTCATCCAGCCAGGCCAAATCTTTATACAGAGCGTCGCGGCTGTATTCGGCGAGCTCAAAGTTGTTCGTCATGACAATCGCTTCCGTCGGGCACACTTCCGTGCACAAATCGCATAAAATGCAAATTTCAAAGTTGATGTTGTACGTCTCAATCACTTTCCCTTTTTTCGCCGGGTCCGGGTGCTTTTTCCCGGTCAGCTGGATGCATTCGGTCGGGCAAATGTTGACACACTGGTTGCACACGATGCATTTTTCCGGATAAAACTTTTGGATGCCGCGAAACCGATCCGGGAGCGGGAGCGGTTCGTGCGGGTAATCGTACGTCACCTTTTCGCGCGTCAATTCCTTTAATGTATACGCTAATCCTTTCATCAACCCGATCATCCGTCTACCCCTCTCATGGGAAAATGGCGTTCCGACACGACCTTTGTCCGAAGGAGGAGGCCATGCTCATGGGCGGCTGCCCCCTTCCTGGCAAGGCAAGTTGCTTTGTTCCTTTAGAAAAACCACGCCTTGACGACCGCCGTCAACACGATATTGACGAGCGAAAGCGGAAGCAGCACTTTCCAGGCGAACTCCATCAGCTGGTCGGCGCGCACGCGCGGAAATGTGGCGCGAAACCAAATGAGGACGAAAACGACCGCACAAAACTTCAACGCAAACCAGACAGCCCCAGGAATCCAGCCGAGAAACGCGACCGGATGCCAGCCGCCGAGAAACAAAATCGTCACGAGCGCCGCCATCGCGAACATGTACACATACTCGGCGAGCATAAAGAACGCCCAACGGAACCCGGAATATTCGACATGGAACCCCGCGACCAGCTCGGACTCCGCCTCCGGCAAGTCAAACGGTGTCCGGTTCAACTCGGCCACCGCGGCAATGAAGAAGATCAAAAACGCCAGAGGTTGGGCGAAAATGAACCAGACGTCTTTTTGCGCCGCAACGATGTCGACCAAATTCATGCTTCCAGCCAAAAGCACGACGCCAAGCGCCGACATGACGAGCGGAATCTCATATGAAATCATTTGCGCGGCCGCACGCATGCCGCCAAGCAATGCGTATTTGTTGTTCGACGCCCAGCCGCCGGCGACGACGCCGACGGTCGTCAAGCCGGAGACGGCGATATAATACAACAGGCCGACGCCGATATCGGCAAACCGGAACGCATCGGTAAACGGCAGCACTGCCAGCACCATAAACGACGGCGTAAAGGCGATGATCGGCGCCAGCACGTAGAGCGGACGGTCGGCCGCTTTCGGAATCGTGTCTTCTTTCAACAACAGCTTCAACACGTCCGCAACGGTTTGCAATAGCCCGAAGCGGCCGCCGACTTGGTTCGGGCCGATGCGCCCTTGCATAAACCCCATCACTTTCCGCTCCGCCAAAATGGCGTACGTGACAAAGGTGAGCACGACCGCCAAAAACAGTGCCCCAAGCCCGAAAAAGAGGGCGATGTTCGACCAGCTTGGCGCGGATTCAAGCCATTGTTCCATCATCCGTCGACCTCCCCAAGCACAATGTCAATCGACCCAAGAATGGCGATGACATTGGCCAAGTTTTCTCCTTTGAGCAGCTTCGGGAGTATTTGCAAGTTGTAAAACGACGGGCGCCGGAATTTGAGGCGGTACGGCTCTTTTTTGCCGTCGCTCGCAATATAGCAGCCGATCTCGCCGCGCGGCGCTTCGATGCGGACGAACGTCTCCCCAGGCGGCGCTTTAATGATGCGGGGCACTTTTCCCATGATCGGCCCCTCAGGCGGAAATTGCTCACACGCCTGCTCGATAATGCGGAGCGACTGTTCGATTTCCGCCATTCGGCATTCATAGCGGGCGAGGCAGTCGCCGCCGTCGCGCACCGGCACATCAAAGTCAAAGCGGTCGTAGATCGAATATGGCTCATCTTTGCGCAAATCCCATTTGACGCCGGTCGACCGCAAGTTGACGCCGCTCAACGAATAGCTGATCGCCTCTTCTTTCGTATACCGGCCGACACCGGCGACGCGCTGGCGAAAAATTTCATTGCCGGTGACAAGCTCATGATAGCCGTGAAGTTTCTCCCGCATGTACGGAACGAACTGCTTCACTTTGTCAATCCAACCGTCCGGCGCATCCCATTTGACGCCGCCGATGCGCATATAGTTGAACGTCAGCCGCGCTCCAGACAGCTCATTTAATAGATTAATAATCATTTCGCGTTCGCGGAACGCGTACAAAAACGGGCTCGTCGCACCGAGGTCGAGCAAATACGTCCCCCACCAGACGAGGTGGCTGGCGATCCGCCCGAGCTCCATGGCGAGAACGCGCAAATATTCGGCCCGCTCCGGCACTTCAATGCCCATCATCGTTTCGACCGCATGGCAAAGCACGTAGTTGTTCGTCATCGCCGACAAATAGTCCATTCGGTCCGTGTACGGGATGATTTGCGTATATTGCAACCCTTCGGCGATCTTCTCAGTCCCGCGGTGCAAATAGCCGATGACCGGCGTCGCCTCTTGGATGATCTCGCCGTCAATTTTTAAAATGAGGCGGAACACCCCGTGCGTGCTCGGATGCTGAGGGCCGACGTTCAAAATCATTTCCTCTGTGCGCAGCATCATCTACACCTCCGCATCATACGGCTCGTAATCTTTGCGCAGCGGATGTCCAACCCATTGTTCGCCCAGGAAGATGCGGATCAAGTTCGGGTGGCCGCGGAAACGGATGCCAAGCAAATCGTACGCTTCGCACTCCGGCCAGTTCGCCCCAGGCCAAAGCGGAACGAGCGAATCAATTTCCGGATTGTCGCGCTCGATTTTTACTTTCAGCGCCACCGGCTGCCGGTTCGGGTATGAGTACAAATGGACGTACACTTCCATATGTGTCTGAAAATCGGTGCCGTGCAGCTCGGACAAATAATCAAACCGAAGCTGTTCATTGTATTTCAAAAACTCGGCGACTTTGTAGTACGCCTCTTTTTTCACGACAAGCGTCGGCACGTCTTTGGCCAGCCGATTGATGTACGCGTCCTCAAGCACATCCGGCCCGAGATGCTCATGAATGACGCGGACATATTTCTCAAGCAGCGGATCGTTCGGCGACGGGGCAACGGATCGTCCGGTTCCGCCGTCGGCGTCAGCTGCTCCAGCCTTTGCCCGGGCGGCCGCTGCCGCTTTCGCCTTCGCCGCGGCAGCGGCTTTTTGCTTGGCCAGTTCGTCATCGCCGCCTGACGCTTCCGCCGCTTTTTGTTTAGCTAATGCAGCGGCTCTCGCCTTCGCTGCCGCGGCTGCCTTTTTCTTTGCCAGCTCAAGATCGTCCTCCGCTCCACCTCCCGCGGCTGCCGCCTCGCGTTGCTTCCGCAA
>NZ_BCQG01000037.1 GCF_001544315.1 Geobacillus jurassicus NBRC 107829 | reverse complement strand
CAAAACGAGAAAAGCGGCCGCTACTAGGTGAAAACGACCGCTTTCAAACGGATCGTTCGCGTCATGACGGCTGTTTCTGCCGATCTTGCGGGTGAACGATGCTCGGACGCACTCTCGCTCCGGCAACCGAACGGCGGACGACAATTTGCATGAACGCTGCCGGGTCAAACGGAATGAACGGCCATAAATACGGCGTATTGAGCGAGCGAATGCTGGCGAGCCAAAGCAAATAAACGGTCGTACCAATCACAAGCCCGGGAACTTTAAACAAAGCGACAAGAATGACCAATGCCAAGCGAGAAATCTTATTCGCCACGCTCAACTCATAGCTTGGCGTCGCAAACGAGCCGATCGCCGCCACTGAGACGTACAAGATGACTTCCGGCACAAACAGCCCGACATCGATGGCAATTTGTCCGATCAAAACGGCGGCAATCAACCCCATCGCCGTTGATAGCGGCGTCGGTGTATGAATGGCTGCCATTCGCAAAAACTCAATCCCAAAATCAGCGAGCAAAATTTGCACAATGATCGGGATGTTCGTTTGTTTGTTCGGCCCAATAAACGCCCATGATTCGGGCAGCAACGACGGTTCAAGGACGAACAGCACCCACAGCGGCAACAAAAACAACGACGTCAAAATGCCTAAAAACCGCACCCAGCGCACAAACGTCCCGACGCCCGGCGACTGCCGGTATTCCTCGGCATGCTGGACGTGGTGGAAAAACGTCGTCGGCGTGATGATGACACTCGGCGATGTGTCGACCATAATGAGCACGTGCCCTTCAAGCAAGTGCGTCGCCGCGACGTCCGGCCGCTCCGTATAGCGGACGAGCGGGTACGGGTTGTATCCTTGCTTCACTAAAAACTCTTCCACTGTTTTATCGCCCATCGTCAGCCCATCGACATTGATTTGTTTCAATTCATTTTTCACGAGTTCGACAAGACCCGGATCAGCGACGTCTTTAATATAGGCGATGCATACGTCCGTTTTCGAACGCTCGCCGACTTGCACAATTTCAAAGCGCAGCCGCTCGTCGCGGATGCGGCGGCGAGTGAGCGCGGTGTTGACAATAATGTTTTCAACATACCCGTCACGGGCGCCGCGCACGACTTTTTCCGTGTCCGGCTCCTGCGGCTGCCTGCCTGGATAGCTGCGGACATCGACGGCAAACCCGGTCGATTCGCCTTCGATCAAGACGATGATCAAGCCCGACAGCAGCTTGTCAACCGCTTCGTCAAGGCTCGTCACCGGACTGACTTGCTGATGAACGAGGCGGTTTTCAATGATGTGCCACGCTTGAGCCGCCTGTCGCTCGTCATCATTGACGCGCACGATTTGCTTCAGCAGTTCGATGATGTATTGCGTGTCGCATAAACCGTTGCAATAGTAAATATGTACTTCCCGGTTTAGGACATCAATTTTCCGTACGCCTAAATCAAAGCTTGTCCCGACGCCGATCCGCTGCTGCAAAAACTTCTCGTTGTCAACGAGTCTCTTCGCGATCGGCGCTTTCGGTCTTTTTTCTTTGTCCGGCATGGCCACCACTCCTTTCGAGAATCAACTCGACCGCCTTGCGCGTAATCGGCGCCCCGTATTTTGCATGGTCGCGGTATCCCATCTTGCCGATGTCGCCGATGCCGACAATGAGCGGAATGTTCAGCTGGTCAAGGCAATAGACGGTGTCGCCGTTAATCCGCCCGACCTCGAGATCACGGACGCCTTCTTTATCAACCCCATATTCGGTAATCACGCCGTCGCAGTCGATGCTCACATGCACTTTTGTCCATTCATGCTGGTGCGTATTGGAGGCGACCGCCAGCGCCCCGAGCACTTCGATTTGTTCATGCGTCGCCACATAGCGAAGCGCCTGCTCTCCGGCTCCTTCGCCGAGGGCGCCGCAATCATCAAACATGACCAACACTGGATCGTGCGGCGTTTGCAAAATGAGTTCGACCAACTGTTCGCCGCTCAGTTTCGTCGGATTGCCTTGCGAGCGGGAAATGCAGCGGCCGCCGATCTCGGCGGCGACCCGCTCGATCGCCCGGCGGGCGAACTCGTCCCCATCCGTTACTAAAATGACCCGTCGTTTTTCCATCATCTCTACCCTTTCGGTTTGCAAATGAGCGCCGCGGCAAACGAGCCAGCCACGATAAAAGCGAACAAGGCGCCGGCAAAACGGAACACCGCCGCTCCCGTTTCGATCAATCCCTCCGGCCTCGGTTCTGCCATGACCCCTTTCGCCAACCAATACCCAAATCCGCTCAGCGGCATCGTCGCCCCCGCTCCGGCCCAAGCGGCCAATCGATCATAGACGCCGCCAAAGCCAAGGAGGACGCCAAGGACGACAAGCGAACCGGCGACATCAGCCGGCGTCCATTTGCCGCGGTCGATGACGAGCTGGGCGATGGCGCACAGCACCCCGCCAGCCAAGAAAGCGCGGACATATTCCATATGGCATTCCCTCCTGACCGTTCTTGAATAAAAGGCAGCCTACGGCGGTCAACCCGGCTCCTGCCCGTCGGCTTCAATGACGACGCCGTGAGCGATCGCTGGGATCGACTGTTTTTGCTGCACCATCGTTTGGCTTAAAAGCGCCCCTGTGGCGACGACAAACAGGCGGCGAAACGTTCCGCGGGCGAGCTCTTGAAGCAAATACCCGTACGTGACGACCGCCGAGCAGGCGCAGCCGCTGCCGCCGGCCAACACCTTTTGATCTGGCCGGTAAATCATCAGCCCGCAATCGTTGTAAACATCAGTCACATCATAGCCGGATTCAGCAAGCAGCTCGCGGACGATGACGCTGCCGACGCGCGACAAGTCACCGGTGACGATTAAATCGTAATCGCCCGGCGATGCTCCTAAATCGCGGAAATGCTGCTCGATCGTATCGGCCGCCGCCGGTGCCATCGCCGCTCCCATGTCGAGCGGGTTTTTCAGCCCGGCGTCAACGACTTTGCCGATCGTCGCCGCCCGGACGCGCCAACGTCCAGGCGCGCGGCCCACGAGCGCGGCGCCGGCGCCCGTAACGGTGAACGTCGCTGTTTTCGGCTTTTGCACCCCAAGCTCAGTCGGGTAGCGAAACTGCCGTTCGGCCGTCGCGTTATGGCTGCTTGTCGCCGCAAGCGCCCGATCGGCCAATCCGCCAGCGATGAGCGCGGCGGCTGCCGCCAATGTTTGCATCGAGGTCGAACAGGCGCCGAACAAGCATAAAAACGGAATCGGCAGCTCGCGGGCGACATAGTTCGATGTCGCATTTTGGTTTAACAAATCACCGGCCAAAAACAGATCGACTTCTTCGGCAGAGACGCCCGCCTTTTGCAAGCAGCAGTCCACCGCCTCCCGCATCAGCCGCCGCTCGGCCAGCTCCCACGTCGCTTCGCCGCAATATAAGTCGCGATGGCAAATGTCAAAATAGCTCCCGAGCGGGCCGTCTGCTTCAAGCGGTCCGACCACGGCAGCGGCCGCTTGAATGTAAACGCCGTCATCGAACACCCATGTCTGCTTTCCGACACGCTTCATGGCCAATCCCTCTTTTCATCACGGCCAAACAAGGCCAAGCACATAGGCGGCAATCAAGCCATAAATGACCGATGCCCCGCCAGCTTTGAACATCTGCCCGGCCACCCCGGCCGTCCATCCTTCGCTTCGATGCTCGATGGCGGCGCTGGCAAGCGCATTGGCCAGCCCCATAATGAGCATCGTCGCCCCTGCGCCGGCAAATTGGCTGAAGTCGTCGTATTTTCCAACAGCTGTCACAAAGATCGCCAATCCGGCCATCACAATGGATGCCCACAGCTGGGCGGCGAGCGGTGAAGCGGCAAACACACCGCCATACCAATCAGAGAGCCATTGCGCCAGCGCACAAAGCGTTCCGCCGACAAGAAACGCTTTTACCGCATTGGCAGCGTATGAGGGAGAAGGCTGAAACGCCTTCACCTCGCGGAGATAATCGGACTTTAATCCCACGTTTCCTTCCCCCTTTGTCAGCGAAAGTGATCGACAAAATAAAGCCAATGAAACAATGAGCCCGCCACTTTGCCAAAGGCGATGGCCATAAGTAAAATGACGATTTTGTCATCAACGCCGATCCGCTTCGCCAAAATCGGCCAAACGTTCAACACCTCTGTTAAAGCGGCGGCGAGCATTCCGATGAACACGCCATGCAGCAGTCCGATCGGCACCAGCCAATATTTGGACAAATGCCAGACCGAATGGCGCAAACTCATCCAGCCGCCAACGATGGCGCCAGCCACAGCCCCCCATTCATAGGCATGAACGCGTTTCATCGTTTTCGTCAGCTGCGTCAGGCGCGGAATGACGCCAAGCACGACCAAAAAGGCGACAAATCCGGTTCCGACCGCCAGCCCTCCGGCGAAGCCGACGAACACTACCAGCAAAATTTCAAGCGTCGTCAAGGGGCCTCAAGCTTTCTTTGTTTTCATGCAAAATGACGTACTGATCAATCGATTGCTGGTAGTTGAACATTTCGACTTCAAGAGGGCTGGGCTCCTCGTTGATTCGTTTGCGGAACCAATGGTTGAAAAACAAAATCATCCCGATGCCAAGCCCAAGCGAATACGGAATTTGCAAAAGCAGCGGTTTGTCGACCGCTTGGCCGGTCATCATTTCGTACAGATGGCGATGCACTTGCTGCATGCTGACGTCCTCGTGAAAGTTCATAATCGCCATCGCCGAACCGACGAAGAGAAGAAGCCAAACGAGAACGAAGGAAGCGCTCGAAAACTTCCGTTTTTCATAGACGACTTCAATGATCGTCTGCGATGGGCCGATCATCTGTAAATCGAGCGACGAATCGACGTCAAGCACAGCCCGGATCATTTGCATCATATCGATGATGACGATATTTTTATCGCTCGGCTGGATGCGATAGAGTGGAATCGTCTTCAGCCGCCGAATGAGCCCGCCATCCGGCGCGGCGATTTGCGCCGCTTGCCCGAGCGTCACCACCGCCCCCGGCTTGACTTGCACGCGATGGCGCGGCTTGATAAATACGGTGTTGGCCATTTGCTTCACACCTTTGTCCCCATTTTGTTTTTCTTTAGTTTGGTTGGCCGAAACATGGATCATGCGGCCTGTCGGCATTCACCATCGATTTCATAAAAATAGAAAAGAATGGGCAAAAAAAAAAAAAAAACGACCGTTCTTTTTCAAGGGGAAACGATTGTTGTCGTTTTGCTCCGGAAAAAGCGGTGCAAAGATGCTCCTTCGCTGCTCTTGTCCGCCAAAAAAAAAAAGACGAACTCGACCCATTTTCGCTGCTAAAGTGCGGAAAATAGATCGACATCCGTCCGTGTTATCCCCGCCCACATGCGGACAAAATGGTCGATCCGTCCATTTTGTCGCCGCCCAAGTGCGGAAAAAAATGGACTATCCGTCCATTTTGTCCTTTATGTGCTGCAATATTTTCTTTTCCAGCCGGGATACTTGCACTTGAGAGATGCCGAGTCTCGATGCCACTTCGGACTGGGTTTGGTCTTTGTAATAGCGCAAATAGACGATCAGCCTCTCGCGCTCGTCGAGTTCTTCGATCGCTTTTTTTAAGGCGATTTTGTCAAACCATGACGCCTCGTCGGCGTCAGCGATTTGATCAAGCAGCGTAATCGGATCGCCGTCGTTTTCGTACACCGTTTCGTGAATCGATGTCGGCGAGCGGACCGCCTCTTGAGCCAGAACGACGTCTTCTGGCGAAATGCCTAAATGGTCGGCGATTTCCGTAACCGTCGGCGCCCGCCCGCGCGTTTTCGACAGCTCGTCTTTCGCCTTGCGGATTTTATTGCCCATCTCTTTCAGCGAACGGCTCACTTTAACGGTGCCGTCGTCGCGAAGAAACCGCTGAATCTCCCCAATGATCATCGGCACGGCGTACGTCGAAAACTTGACGTCATACGACAAGTCAAACTTATCGACCGACTTTAACAAACCGATGCAACCGATTTGAAACAAGTCATCCGCTTCATAGCCGCGGTTTAAAAAACGTTGAACGACCGACCAGACGAGGCGCATGTTTTTTTCAATAATTTCATCACGCGCTTCTTGGTCGCCTTCTTGGCTGCGGCGGATCAGCTCTTTCATCTCCTGATCTTTGATTGGCGACTGATCTTGCTTGACATCGACATCCATAGGCATGTCTCCCTCAGTTACATAACGCTTTGCTTTTCGCAATATGCTTTTTCAAATACACGGTCGTCCCTTTGTTCACTTCCGATTCGACGATGACTTCGTCCATGAAGTTTTCCATAATGGTAAAGCCCATCCCTGACCGCTCGAGCTCGGGCTTTGTCGTAAACAGCGGCTGGCGCGCTTCTTCGATGTCGGGGATGCCGACTCCTTCGTCTCTCACCGTCAAATGGACGACACCGTCTTCAATGATGACCGAAATGGAGACGATGCCGTTCGGGTCGTTGTTGTAGCCGTGGATGATCGCGTTTGTCACCGCCTCAGAGACGACCGTTTTAATTTCCGTCAGTTCGTCCATCGTCGGGTCAAGCTGGGCGACGAACGCCGCCACTGTCACACGGGCGAACGATTCATTTTCGCTGCGGGCGGAAAATTGGAGGTGCATTTCGTTGCGCATTTACGCCACCCCCAATGCTTGCAAGGCGAATTGTTCATCCGACTCAAAGCGGATGATTTTAAACAGCCCCGACATGTCAAACAGACGTTTGACGGCCGGCGATACGGCGCATACGACCATCTGCCCGCCGACGTTTTTGATTTGTTTATAGCGTCCGAGAATAACGCCGAGGCCGGAGCTGTCCATAAACGTCAATTGCCCTAAATTGAGCACGATGTGGCGGATCGTCCGGTTTTCGAGCACATCCGTCACTTGTTCGCGCAATTCCTCGGCTGTATGATGGTCAAGCTCCCCAGACAGGCGAACGATGAGCACATCTTGCTTCACTTCCAAGTCGATCGCGAGACTCACAGCGTGTTCCCCCTTGTCCATTTCAGGATATGGAGACATTTCGCTGCTGTCCGCCGGAAATCCTGCCGCCCGACAAAACTAGTGGCCGTTCGCCAAAGAGAGCGAAAAGACCGCAAAACTTGACATCATCCCGCCTGCACGAAGCGGCCGAACACCCGCTTAAACAAGTCCCAAAAGCTCGCTTCTTCGACCGTTTGCTTGGCGACGATCGGGCTATGCAAAATTTCTTTTCCATCCTGTTTTAAAATGAGGACGCCAAGCTCATCACCTTTGCGAACGGGGGCTTTCACATCGTCTTTCACTTTGATCACTTTCTCGATTTGTTCGACCGACTGCCCTTTTTTCGTCAGCACCGACACCGGCTCCGAGGTCACCGCTTCGACGGATGACCGTTTGCCTTTGCTTATGTTGACGCGAGCGACTGTCTCATTCCGTTTGTACACCGGGTGGGTTCGATATTGGGAAAACGCGTAATCGAGCATCTTCGTAATTTGGGCATTGCGCGATTTCGGCGTCGGCGCTCCGAACACAACAGCGATGACGCGCATGCCGTTCTTTTTCGCCGTGGCGGTCAAACAATATTTCGCTTCGGCTGTATATCCAGTTTTCAGCCCGTCAACGCCTGGATAAAATTTTACAAGCCGGTTCGTATTGACGAGCCAAAACTTTTTGTCCGTATTTTCGCGCAAATAGTCTTCGTATTTGCTCGTATATTTCGTAATATCTTCATATTTCAACAGTTCTCGCGCCATCATGGCCATATCATAAGCGCTGCTGTAGTGATTTTCCGCCGGCAGGCCGGTCGCATTGGCGAAATGGGTGTTTTTTAAGCCGAGCTGTTTCGCTTTTTCGTTCATCATCTCAACAAACGCTTCTTCCGACCCGGCGATCTGCTCAGCCATAGCGACTGATGCGTCGTTGGCCGAACCGATAGCAATGCCGCGCAGCAGCTCATCGACCGTCATTTCCTCGCCCGGCTCGAGAAAAATTTGCGAGCCGCCCATTGACGCGGCATATTCGCTCGCCCGCACTTTTTCATCGTAGGACAGCTTTCCTTCATCGATGGCTTCCATGATCAACAGCATCGTCATGATTTTCGTCATACTGGCCGGCGGCAGCGGCTCATGAGCATTTTTTTCATACAGCACGTTGCCGGTGTCGCGTTCGATCAAAATCGCCGATTTCGCCTCATCCGCCAGCTCCACCTTCTCCTCTTTCATCCCTTTCGCCTCAGCATAGGCAGAAAGGGGAAGAAAAAGAAGAAACGGCAAGAAAAGAAGACGAGTGACTGTCGTTTTCATCTCCCAAACCTCCATTCTTTATACATGTCATTTTTTCCAGGTGAGATATTTTTATACAAAAAACATAAAAAAACGCCTGAAACATGCGTTTCAGGCGTTTTCTTCTTGAACAACTGCTTCTTTCCTTGCGGATCGCCGGCGTCCTTCTCTATACGATGGTCTCATAAATGAGCGGCGGTCGAGCAACCGGCTGCGGCGACAGCTGAATAGCCGCCTCGATCTTTTCTTTCACATCAAGCACATCCGGCCGGTTGCTGTGAATCGTGGCGAGCGCTTCCCCTTTCCGCACGCGGTCGCCGATTTTTTTATGGAGCACAATGCCGACCGCCAAATCGATCGTGTCTTCTTTTTTCGCGCGGCCGGCGCCGAGCCACATGGCGGCTGTGCCGATGTCATCGGCGGCCATCTCGGCGACATAGCCGTCGGCAGCCGCCGTGACGGTCGACGTATATGCTGCCTTTGGCAATTTGTCCAGATCGTCGACGACTGATGCATCTCCCCCTTGCGCGGCCAAAAACGTTTTGAACGTCGCGATGGCAACCCCGCTGCGAATCGCCTCTTCAAGCAAGCGACGCGCCTCATCAAGCGATGCCGCCTTCTCCGCCAAATAGACCATATGGCTGCCGATTGTCAAACATAGCTCAGTTAAATCGCGCGGACCGTTCCCTTTTAGCGCGGCGATGGCCTCTTTCACTTCCAAGGCGTTGCCGACTGCATAGCCGAGCGGCTGGCTCATGTCAGAAATGACCGCCATCGTCCGGCGGCCGACGCGCTTGCCAATGTCGACCATCGCCTGAGCGAGCCGGCGCGCCTCGTCAAGTTCCTTCATAAACGCTCCGGCGCCCGTTTTCACATCCAAGACGATGGCATCAGCCCCGGCGGCGATTTTTTTGCTCATGATCGACGAGGCGATGAGCGGAATGCTGTTGACGGTCGCCGTCACATCGCGAAGTGCATACAGTTTTTTGTCTGCCGGCGTCAAGTCGCCGGTTTGTCCGATAATGGCAATGCGATTTTCGTTCACTAATCGGATGAACTCGTCTTTGCTGATCTCGACATGAAATCCCGGCACGGACTCCAGTTTGTCGATCGTGCCGCCCGTATGGCCGAGGCCGCGCCCAGACATTTTCGCCACCGGCACGCCGACGGAAGCGACAAGCGGCCCTAAAACGAGCGTCGTCGTATCGCCGACCCCGCCAGTCGAATGTTTATCGACTTTCACGCCGCGAATGCTCGACAAATCGAGCACTTCGCCGGAGTGCACCATCGCCATCGTCAGCGCTGCCGTTTCTTCCTCCGTCATGCCGCGGAAATAGATCGCCATCGCAAGCGCGCTCATTTGGTAATCGGGAATGTCCCCGTTTGTATACCCGCGGATGATCCACTCAATTTCTTCCTTCGTCAGCGCCTTGCCGTCGCGCTTTTTCGCAATCAAATCGACCATTCGCATCGCGATCACCTTTTTCGTTTTGATTTCGCCATTTCGGCGACAATCGCTTTCACGAACCGCAAAAAGTCCGTCTTCACCCGCTCGGCCGTTTCAACCACTTCGTCGTGGTGAAGCGGAGCATCCGACATCCCCGCCGCCATATTCGAAATGCATGAAATGCCAAGCACTTCGATGCCGGCATGGCGGGCGACGATTACTTCCGGGACGGTCGACATGCCGACGGCATCGCCGCCGAGCGTACGGATCATGCGGATTTCCGCCGGCGTTTCGTACGACGGCCCCGTACTGGCGGCATATACTCCTTCATGCACACGCATGCCGAGTCTCGCCGCCGTTTCCTTGGCAAGCTCGCGCAACCGCAGGCTGTACGCTTCCGTCATGTCCGGAAAGCGCGGTCCGAGTTCCGGATCGTTCGGCCCGATGAGCGGATTTGTGCCCAGCAAGTTGATATGATCGGAAATGATCATAAAATCGCCCGGACGGAACTGTTCATTGACGCCGCCAGCAGCGTTCGTCACGATCAATTCGCGGACGCCAAGCGCCTTCATCACCCGCACGGGAAACGTCACTTGCTGAAGCGAATACCCTTCATAATAATGAAACCGCCCTTGCATGGCGACAACGGCCGCCCCCTCAAGCCGCCCATATACGAGCTGGCCAGCGTGTCCTTCAACGGTCGATACTGGAAATCCGGGAATATGTTCATACGGAATGCGAGCCGCCTCTTCGATTTCATCGGCGAGCACGCCGAGCCCCGAGCCGAGAATGAGGCCGATTTCAGGCGGCGTCGGCATGAATGGGCGCAAATAACCGGCGGCTTTTTCAATCGCTTGTCGATCCATTCTTTTCCCCCCATCGCAGTTTTTGTTTGATTTTGAAAGATTTTTGATCGGGCTGGTGATTGGCATATAATGCAACTGGAAGATTTAACATATCCTGCCGCCCATTTTTCCGACTGTCGGAGGCAGGCCACAAGCTTGCCTTCGCCATGCAGCGCGGCGGAAGACCGAACAACCAACCGCTTCACAGGCAGATACATGGGTCTGGAAGCAATGTGGTTCGGTCACCCGACAATCGATCAAATGATCGATGCGATTCAACGGCCAAAACAAACTTTCACCAGCCTCCCAAGTTAGGCCAAATCGGCCAAAAAGCTTGTTCCGTGCGGCGGCCGGTTGACTTCAAAGTTATCGGCAATCGTGGCGCCGACATCGGCAAACGTCTCGCGGACCGGGAGCGGCTTGCCGCCGTGAAAGCGCGGGCTGTACACCAAAAGCGGAACATATTCGCGCGTATGGTCGGTTCCGTGATGCACCGGATCGTTGCCATGGTCAGCGGTGATGATGAGCAAGTCATCCTCTTTCAGCCGCGGCAGCACATCGGCAAGCCGGGCGTCAAATTCCTCGAGCGCATCGCCGTATCCTTGCGGGTCGCGGCGATGGCCGTATTTGGCGTCAAAATCGACGAGGTTGACGAAGCTCAATCCAGTAAAGTCCATGCCGAGCGTGTCGACGAGCTTATCCATTCCGTCCATATTGGATGTCGTTCGCAACGACTGGGTAACTCCTTCATTGTCGTAAATATCGGCGATCTTCCCGATGGCAATCACTTCATAACCGGCGTCTTTCAATTCATTCATCACCGTGCGGCCGAACGGTTTCAACGCATAGTCGTGGCGATTCGCCG
Source organism: Geobacillus jurassicus NBRC 107829 (assembly GCF_001544315.1). Taxonomy (GTDB): domain Bacteria; phylum Bacillota; class Bacilli; order Bacillales; family Anoxybacillaceae; genus Geobacillus; species Geobacillus jurassicus. Next base: position 26,192 of record NZ_BCQG01000037.1, on the reverse strand, counting down.
TCCGCTCAAAATGGCCGGGCGTGCCGATGAACGGTCGGGCAATGACGCGCCCGACCATATACGGCTCGTCGCGCGTCAATTCACGAGCGATTTCGCAAATGCGGTACAATTCATCAAGCGGCACAACTTGTTCATGGGCGGCGATTTGCAAGACGGAGTCGGCTGATGTATAGACGATGATCGCCCCTGTTTTCATATGCTCTTCGCCAAGCTCTTCGATGATCGCTGTTCCGCTCGCCGGTTTGTTGCCGATCACGTTCCGCCCGGTGCGCCGCTCGAGCTCAGCGATCAATTCATCTGGGAACCCGTTCGGAAAGACGCGGAACGGCTTGTCGATGCGAAGGCCCATCAGCTCCCAATGGCCTGTCATCGTATCTTTTCCAGCCGATGCTTCCTTCATTTTTGTATAGTACGCGAGCGGTCGCTCGACTTTCGGCACCCCTTTGATTTCGCGAATATGGCTTAAGCCGAGCTTCGCCATGTTCGGCATATAGAGGCCGCCGCGATACTCAGCGATATGGCCGAGCGTATCCGCTCCTTTGTCGTTGTATTTCTCGGCATCCGGCGCCTCGCCGATGCCGACTGAATCCATCACAATCAAAAAAACGCGCCGGTACGTCGCTTTCATGCTCATTCCCCCTGCCTGCAATGAAAATGGAGTCTCTTTCTATCATTCCCTTATGTTCGCGAAAACACGCCTATGGCCAATTGGTCAGAAGTCTGACAACTAAAACGACAGGCAAGCGCCTAGCATACGGCAGCTGCTAGGCGCGCGGGTGGTACTGTTTGTACACGTCTTTTAGGCGCGTTTTCGTAACATGCGTATACATTTGCGTCGTCGAAATGTCGGCATGCCCAAGCAACTCTTGCACAGCGCGCAAATCGGCTCCGTTCTCAAGCAGATGCGTCGCAAACGAATGCCGAAGCGTATGCGGCGTCAATTCTTTTTCGATGCCGGCTTCTTTCGCGAGCCGCTTTAAAATTTTCCAAAACCCTTGCCGTGTCAACCGCTGGCCATAATGGTTCAAAAACAGCGCCTCCGTTGCCCGTCGTCGCGGATTGACAAGCTGCGGGCGCCCTCGCTCCAAATAGTGGGCAAGCGCTTCAATCGCCATGCGCCCGATCGGCACGATCCGCTCTTTCCGCCCTTTTCCATAGCAGCGGACAAACCCCATCGTCAAATGCACGTCGCTTAAGTTGAGCTGCACAAGCTCACTGACGCGCATGCCGGTCGCATACAACAGCTCCAGCATCGCCTTGTCGCGCAGCCCAAACGGTGTGCTCACTTGCGGCGCTGCAAGCAGCGCCTCGACTTCCTCGACCGACAGCACTTTCGGCAGCGTCCGTTCAAACTGCGGCGTTTCGATATGGACGGTCGGGTCTTGCGCCGCGATTTTCTCCCTTAGCAAAAACTGATGAAACGAACGGATCGACGCCAAATGGCGGGCGATCGTCCGCGCCGATTGCCCTTGTTCGCTTAAAAACTTTAAAAAATGGAGAATATGGAGGCGCTCCACCTCGCCCCACGCCTGAAGCTGCTCGACTTGGCGCAAATAGCGGACGTATTTTTTCAAATCGCGTTCATATGAAACGATCGTATTGTGCGCCAAATTCCGCTCCACCGTCAAATAATGCAGAAAATCTTTCAACTCGTATTCCAACGCTCTCTACTCCCCATCGCGATAAAAAAATAACAGTCGGTCGAGCCAACTTGGCGGCGCACTCTCCGCCGCCGATACTTTGACCGCCGATCCCTTCGGCTCATCGTATCGGTGGTAATACTCGTACTCGCGGTTAAACCATACAAGACTATAATAAAATAAAATGGTGCATCCCGTAAATAAAAGAAACACTTTCACCATTTGCCAAACGGTTTTCATGGCATCCTCCCTATCAGCTGCTTGTCAGCTTGCTAGTATGAGGATATGCCATTTGTTTCGTTGTTTATACGCAAAAAACCTTTCCCGTTGGAAAAGGTTTTTATTTTTCTTCATGCTTTTGCTGGCAACGGTGACAAATGCCGTGGAACGTCAAACGATGGTCTTTAATTTTAAATTTCCACTTCTCCTCAACAATCGCTTCGACATCCTCAAGCAAATCTTCTTGAATTTCCGCCACCGACCCGCATTCTAAGCAGATGAGGTGGTGATGAAAATGGGCCGCTCCTTCCTTGCGGAGGTCATAGCGCGACACCCCGTCCCCGAAATTGATTTTATCGACAATTTTCAGCTCGGTTAACAGCTCGAGCGTCCGATAAACGGTCGCCAACCCGATTTCTGGGGATTTTTCTTTCACGAGGAGGTAGACGTCTTCCGCGCTTAAATGGTCCTCTTCATGTTCAAGCAGGACTCTTACCGTCGCTTCCCGCTGCGGCGTCAGCTTGTAACCAGCCGAATGAAGCTGCTTCTTAATTCGTTCCACACGATCTTCCATGTTTTCATTCCTCCCTCGCCATTCACCCACCATTATAACAAATGCACGAGGGAAGTATCAAAGTAAAATCAATTATTATAAAGTAATGATAATGATTATTATATAATATTTAATTTTATATTCATTGTCCATTCAACCGCCTGTTTCATCAATGCTGGCGAAAGATACGCCTCGATCGCTGAGGAGAGAAGCAATCCGAGCGCAGCGGCCGCCATCGCTGCCGCATAGCGCATCACCATCGGAAACATCGATCCATGCGGCCGCTTCATAAACTGGTTGCGCACCATGTACAAGGAAAACGAAATGGAAATAACACCCATAACGATCATTAGCGGAATGGACACCAAGTTTTGCGGCATGACAGACACAAACGACAAAAGAAACCCGCGCCAACCCATTTGGTTGACTAAAAAGCCAACCGTAAAGCCGACGACGACGCCTTTGAAAAACAACAAAACAAGAATGATCGGCAAGCCAATGACAGAAATGCCGAGCACCCACATCAATGCGGTATATTTGATGTTGTGCATATAGCTTTGCCGGAACATATCATGGGCGCTTGCGATATTGTCTTTTGACACTTGTCCAAAAAATTGCGTCAAGTAATAGTACAAGTCTTGCTTTTGGCTGAAACTAAGGCTGTTGACGATCATGGCGCCGAAAACGACGCCCATGAGAAACAAGACAATGACAAAAACGTACAGTGAAGCATGTTCACGCCAATGGACAGCGACAGCTGATTTCAGCGGATGGGTTCTCATTCTGCTTCGTCCTCCTACTTTGTCTCTTAGTAGATTGTATGTCCATCCGCTTTCGATATGACTGTTTTTCGAAAAACAACAGGCTTGCCCACAGGCAAGCCCACTTGAAGCAGCGTCCCATCCATATGAAGTAAACTCCATGGACGGCACGCCGACTCGATTCACTCACACACGATCAGGCCGAACGAAGCAACGCGCCCAGCACGGTGATGAACGGCAGGAACGTTGTCTGAGCGATTACCTCTCCCACACTTTTCCGTACTTCCCGCCGCCGCCCGCTTTGATATCGAGTGCTCCGGTGCGGGCGAGAACGATGATCCGGGCGAGTTTTTCTCCGACCGTCTCGGCAAGCTCGTCTTCCGCCGCCTCATGAAGCACTCGCATTTCCGTGCCGAAGCGGCCGAGCAGCTTTTCATACGCTTTTGGACCAAGGCCAGGGATGAACTCAAGCGGCACTTGGTAAATGTACGGCGGCCGTTTCGGCCCATCTTCCGCCGTTTTCAGTTCCTGCAACCGGTCGAACACCCCTTTAACGAAGCGGTGATGGCCGCAAGCCGGGCAGCGTTCGGCATCCCGCTCCGCCGGAGCCAAGCAGCGTTCGCACACCGTCTGATGGTATTTTCCAAGCCTTGGATTTAAACCGTAATTTGCCACGATCGCGCGCCCGTCTTCACCGCGCAGCGCTTTTTTGAACTCGGCAAACGTCGGAGCGGCGAGCTGCACTTGTTCATATTCGCGGGCGATTTTTCGCAGCGAATGGGCATCCGAGTTCGTCAAATACGGATACCGGTGCAGCTCGGCGATTTGGTCAGCCATCGCAGTGTCCGCACTTAACCCAAGTTCAACGGCATCAATCAAATCCGGATCGAACACTTCCGTCAAGCTGCGCTTAACCCCTTTTCCGTACAAACTTTTAAACGGGGTGAACGCATGCGCGGGAATGAACCAGCCGCCCTGCTCTTTCGCGGCAGCTTGCAACTCACGGCCGGACACGTAAATGCGCTGTGAACTGAGCGACACGTTCTTTACCCGTTTGCCAAGCCAGCCGGAAAACGTGCGCATCGTCTGCACAGTCGGCAAAAAAACGAGCACGTGGATCGGCCCATGGCAATGGTCGTCATACACTTCGACCTCGCTGCCTAAAAGCAGCGTCACCTTTCCGGTGCTGACACCGCCCCCCTCATGTTCGCGCCAACCGTGCTTCTCCATTGCCCGCTCGAGCTCGTCCAGCACTTCCGGCACATGGCTGTCAATGACACCGACGAGGTCGATCCCTTTCACCTCAGCCGCCTCATGCAAGATGTTGGTCAGCGTCAACGTCCGCGCCCCAGTAATTTTCACCGGGCGGCCCGAGGCGGTGCGGCCGATGTGAATATGTAAATCAGCGTAATAACGGCCGAGGCCGCCCTCGTTTTTTTTATTCGGCATTTTGCTCCCCTAGCGCGCGGCGCAGCTGCAAATATTGCAAGGCATACGCCGTTTTTGCATCATAAATTTCGCGTCGCTCAAGCATACGAAGCGCCTCCTCCAACGTCACTTCCAATAATTCGACGAATTCGTCCTCATCCAAACCGGCGCCATCCTCCACTTTTTCCAGCCCTTCGGCAACGTACAAATGAATGAGCTCATCGGCAAATCCGGGCGATGTGTAAAAGGAAATGAGATGGCGCATCGATTGGGCGCGGTAGCCGGTTTCTTCTTCGAGCTCGCGGTGTGCGGAAGCGTGCGGCTCTTCCCCATGTTCTAGCTTGCCCGCTGGAATTTCGACTAATGCGCGCTCAAGCGCCTTTCGATATTGGCGGACGAGGACAATCTTTCCATCGGGCAAGAGCGGCAGCACCGCCACCGCCCCTGGATGCTTGATCACCTCGCGCCGGCTCGTTTTCCCATTTGGCAACTCGACTTCCTCGATATACAAGTCAATGATGCGGCCGCTGAACAATTTCTCTTTGCGGACGGTTTTTTCATACAACTCCTCCATTCTTCTTCTCCCCTATCGATTGATGGACTCTTTTCCATTGTACTACATGTTTGGCCATTTTTTCGCTTCCGTTGTACAATGAACATATCATCATCGATCGCTAAAGGGGGCGCAAAAGATGAACAAACGCCGCATCGGCACATCAGACTTATACGTCAGCGAAATTGGACTCGGCTGCATGTCGCTCGGCACTGATGAAAACCATGCCATCTATCTCATCCATGAAGCATTGGAGCGCGGCATCAACTACTTGGATACAGCCGATTTATACGACCGCGGCTTAAACGAGGAATTTGTCGGCAAAGCGGTGAAAGGAAAACGCGACCAAGTCATCATCGCGACAAAAGTCGGCAACCGTTGGCGCCGAGACGGAAGCGGCTGGGACTGGGATCCGTCAAAAGCCTATATCAAACAAGCGGTCAAAGACAGCCTGCGCCGCCTGCAAACGGACTACATTGACTTATACCAGCTCCACGGCGGCACGATCGACGACCCGATCGATGAGACGATTGAAGCGTTCGAAGAGCTGAAGCAAGAAGGCGTCATCCGTTGGTACGGCATCTCCTCGATCCGCCCAAACGTCATTCGCGAATACGTCAAGCGCTCGAACATCGTCAGCGTCATGATGCAATACAGCTTGCTCGATCGCCGGCCGGAAGAATGGTTTCCACTGCTTCGAGAACACAACATCAGCGTCATCGCCCGCGGTCCGGTCGCGAAGGGGCTGCTCACCAGCCGTCCGCTTGAGGCGGCGAGCGCAGCGGTGAGAGAACACGGCTATCTCGATTACTCGTACGAGGAACTGCAGGCGCTCATTCCAAAGCTGAAAGAAAAAAGCGGCAACCGCCGTTCATTGACCGCCACCGCCCTGCAATTTTGCCTCCATGACCCGGTTGTTGCCGCTGTCATCCCGGGCGCAAGCCGGCTTCGGCAGCTCGAAGAAAACATCGCGGCCGCTTCCGCCCCGCCGCTTAGCCGCGACGAATACGAATGGCTGAAACAAGCGACAAAGCGCTCGGTGTATGAGGCGCACCGATAATCGCAGGAAGCGCCATCGTGCTTCATTCCGACGCCTATTGCCGGCGAAGCCAGCAACAACCGCAGGCCGCCGCAGCCTCTATTTCCCTGCCTATGTGCGTCACTGAACTTGCCGGCGGCCATAGCGCTGACAAGAGACAAAACGAAAAAACAAACCAAAAGAGCCCAACGGCTGCCAATGTCCGTTACGGGCTCTTTTTTCCAAATGGACCGGTCGCTCCACAAAAGCCGATCAATCCTCTTCCACATACTTATTCCTCGCCGCCCCTAAACCGAACGCCATCATGGCCGCACAGACGACCAACAACATGCCAAGCGGGGCGGTAAACCGTCCGGCCGCATCATACAATGCGCCAAACAGCGGCGGGCCGGCAGCGGCAAGCAAGTAGCCGACCGACTGCGCCATCGCGGAAAGCTGCGCGGCTTCTAGCGGGCGGCGCGTCCGCAGCGTAAACAGCATCATTGCCAAGGAAAACGCCATGCCAGCGCCGATGCCGGCAAGAAGCGCGCCAAGCCAAAGCAGCCATCCTTGGCCAATGAAAAAGATGAGCGTTCCAAAAGCCATGAGCAATACCGCCGAGCCGATGAGCCCTTTTTGATCATCCATCCGCTCCGCCAACATCGGGGATACGAACATCATCGGCAGCTGGGCGAACTGGAAGAAAAAGAGCAGCCATCCGGCCGCATCGGCCGCCATTCCTTTGCTTTGCCCAAGCTCCGGCAGCCAAGTGACGATGCAGTAAAAGAAAAATGATTGCAGACCCATAAACAGTGTCACTTGCCAAGCAAGCGCCGACCGCCAAAGCGTTGAGCGGCCGCTTCCTGCCGGCGCGCCGCCCGCTTCCCGGCGGCGCGCTTGCGGCAGCCAAACGACAAGCGCCAAAGCCGCAAACAATGCCCAAAAGCGAAACGCCCCTTGCCAACCGAGCCCCCAACCATCGGCAAGCGGGACGGCCATCCCGGAAGCGAACGCCGCGCTCATGTTCATCGTCACCGTATAGACGCCCATCATCAAGCCGACCCGCTCGGGAAACGACTCTTTGACAAGCGCCGGCATCAGGACGTTGTCCACCGCAATGGCCGCGCCGATCAACGCCGTGCCGGCAAACAGCCAGACGACGCCAGAGAGCGGGCGAAGAAGCTCGCCAACGAGCAAAACGATAAGCGAAAAAAAGAGCGTCCGCTTCATCCCAAACCGCCGGGCGAGGGCCGCTGCCGCCGGAGCCAAGAAGGCAAACGCCAAAAGCGGAATCGTCGTCAATGCCCCGGCGGCGGCGTAGGAAAGGTCAAGCGCCCGTTGCAAATCGGAAACGAGCGGGCCGACCGTCGTAAGCGGCGCGCGCAAGTTGACGGCCAAGGTGATGACCGCCCCGGCCATCCATAATGGAACAGAAGAAGCGCACTCCGCTGCCGCATTCGGTTTCATCATCCATCCCCCTCGCTACTTAAACTTCCGCCAGTCAAGCGCGCTTTCCTCAAGCAGCTCGGCAAATGATTTCTGTTCCTCACGGCGGCGCGCTTCCTCGCGACGCCGCGCCTCTTCCGCCGCCCGACGCCGCTGTTCTTCCTCGGCAAGCGCCCGCTTTTTCGCAAGCAGTTTCGCTTCCGTCTCGGCACCGAGCCGGTCGGCAAGCGTCCATCTTTGATCGTCCTCTCTTTTTTTCTGCTTTTCTTGTTTTTTCACTGTTTATGCCCCCTTTGCATAACAGTTGTCATTTTGTCAAACGATACAACTAAACGACAGCAAAAAGGAGAGATGACCAATGGCGAAAAACCGCGCCCAAAAAGGGAAACCGTCGGCCGATACGGTGAAGCCGGTGATCGCAAAAGAAGAATTGGAAAAAGCAATCCACCCGACTAAGCGGCAAAACAGTCCGCAATAACATTTGGAAAGCGCCGTTCGGCGCAAAACGCGGCTTCTAACTATGGAAAGGGGCGCCCCCGGCCGAAAATGGCTTAGGGACGGCCCCTTTACAACACCTCGGTGATGTGCGGCATATGTTCGCCAAGCCAGGCGATCGCCGCCTCCAGCGTCGGAAACTCTTTCGTTTCAAACGTCATTTCGTTTTGCAGCAGCCAGACGTCTTTCGCTTCATGATACGGGCCGGCGACCGACCAATGAAGCAAGCTGTACGGATCGTTTTCATGGGTGAACGACACCCATGTTTTTTGCTTCGCCGTCTTTGCAAGCTGCTGCAGCTTACCGTTCATGGCCAGATTTCACCTCGACAAGCGGCATATGCCCATTCAACGTTTGCCCTGGGCTTTTGAGCTGAAAAACGGTCGTCCCCGGCTTGACGTCAATCGTCATCGTTTCATCAAAAAAGATGAGTCGCGACCGTTCCACGAGCACCGGCACAAAATTCGTCTCGACGGCCAAATCATCGTCATCGGCCTTGTCGACAAGCCATAGCGCCGGCACGCCGTCGACCAAACAGCCGCAGCCGTCAGTGTCAAACATCAGCTTTAACTGCCGTCCGGATTTCGCTACAATAGAGGCAAGCGCCCGTTTGGCTGCATCCGTAAACGTGATGTACAGACTCATAGCTGGCTCCTTTTCCCTTTGATTTCCTTATTCATTTTACCTGCCAACATAAGAAACTGTCAAAACAAAGCAAGGAGGAAAAAGCGATGGCAAAAGTGCAAATCAAAGTGAACGACAACGGCTCGCTGCGCGTCACCGGCGATGTTGAACTGCTCGATGGAGAAGGAAAGCCGTTTGTGACGAAACAAACGTTTTCGCTCTGTCGGTGCGGGCTGTCGAACAACAAACCGTTTTGCGACGGTTCGCACAAAGGCCGCTTTCAGTCGGTCGTCCGCGCTCCGTCCACGGAAACCAACGGACAGTAACGGACGGTGAAGCCAATGGATGAACGTTGGCTGCAAAAACAGGTGCGCAACTGTCTGCGGCGTTATGGCTACGATGATGACATGATGCCGCTTGACGAAGACGATTGGCGCGAGCTTTGCACCCGCATTGCCGCCGCCAAAGAGAGGCAGCCAAACGCGGACATTTATGAACTTGTCCATGACGCCGTCTACCGGTTCATCACCAGCGCTTGACCCGGCTCGTGTCAAACGAACACAGGGCTGGCCCCAAAGGCCTTCTTTCTTCAAGAAGAGGAAAGGCATTTCGCGCGTCTATCCGATGATCCGAAAGGGTGTCCCAAAAGGATCGGGACACCCTTTCCCATTACTATAGGCATAAAACCACTATTAAAAACAATATGTTGTGTTTCATTTAAGGAAAATGACCCTTTTGGGTCATCCCCTCGCTTACTTTTGAAAAAATGCCCGCTTTGCCACTTTTTCGACAAGGCCGGGGGCGAGCCGGTACAAGCGGCCGCCGAGATCCATCCAGCGCGGCATGTTCACTTCGCGCGCCGGCGTCATCATCGCTGCGACAACGCGCCTAGCCACCGCTTCCGGCCGCAGCATCCACCGTGATACATTACGCACATACTCCCCCGATTCATCAGCGATCGAAAAAAAGTTCGTCTCCACCGGCCCCGGATTGACGGCCGTGACGAAAATGCCAAAACGCTCCGCCTCGAGGCGAAGGCTGTCGGTAAAACCGAGAACCGCGTGTTTCGTCGCTGAGTAGACGCTTGACTTCGGCGTCGCGATTTTGCCTGCTTGCGAGGCGATGTTGATAATATGACCGCTTTTTCTCTCTTTCATATGTGGATACACCGCCTTCGTGCAAGCGATGAGGCCGAAGACGTTGACGGCAAACATTCGCTCCATTTCATCCAAGTTGATATCCTCGACATAGCGGAAGACGCCAAACCCGGCATTGTTGACCAGCACATCGATCGCGCCAAGTTCAGCGATGAACCGGGAAAATACAGCGTCGACCATATCGCGGTCGCTGACGTCAAGCGGCGCATACGGGGCGCGAATGCCGGTTTGCGCTTCAATTCGCGCGCTGATTTCTTTCAACCTTTCTTCATTGCGCGCGCACAGCACCGGCATCGCCCCTTGGCGCGCTGCTTCATAGGCAATTTGCTCACCGAGACCTCCCGACGCTCCGGTAATGACGACACGGCGCCCCTTCAGCCGCACACCGACACCCCCGCCGCTTCATAAACGTAATGGCCGTCTTCTTGCTTTTTCGTCACATATCCGTTCGCTTCCAAATAGTCAAGCTGGCCGATCGTCTCGGACATCGTCAGCATGAGCTGTCGTTCATACACGGCCGGGAACAGCTTTTGGCACACTTCAAACACGGTGTGCGGACGCTCTTGCACCATTTCGAGCACCCGCTCGGCGCGCTGGCGCTGCTTGGCAAGCCGCTCGCGAACGAGCGCCGGGATGTCGGTCGCATCGTCGCCATGGCCGTTTAACGAACGAACGATGTCGTATTGTAGCATTTTTTGCAGCGATTCGTTGTATTGCAATAACGGTTTCGGCCGCTCCGTCTCCCCTTCCGCCGGCGGCTCCATCATCGGGTTGGGGGAAATATGAACGAGCAAATGGTCGCCAGCAATCAACAGCCCGTCCTCCTCGCGGTAGAGCGCGATATGGCTTTGCGCATGCCCCGGCGTTTCGATGACCTGCCACCCAGGCATCCCCGGCACCGCGTTCCCTTCCGTCACCATGATGTCAAGCCCGCGCCGACTTGCGTAGCGAAGCGATCCGCCTTCTTTGGACAGCTGGCTGAACAAGCGGCGGTCGACGCCGCATTCTGTAAAAAATTCCTGAAAAAATTGGACGTACCGCTCCATAAACGAACGTTCGCGGCGCAAAAACGGATCAGCTTTCGGATGGCCGATGATCGGCGCATGCGGAAAATAGTCAAGCAAGCCGATATGGTCCGGATGATGATGAGTGATGACAACTTGTTCAATATCCTTTGGCGCATAGCCAATCTCACCAAGCTGCTTCACAAACAGCTGCCACGCTTCCTCTGTTTTCACTCCGGCGTCGACCAACGTCAGCCGGTCGCCGGCGATCACATACATATGCACGTCACCGACCGGAAACGGCGTCGGCACTGTTAACCGGTAAACCCGTTCCTCTTTCATTGCGTTCCCTTCTTTCCTTTAAGTTCATGAAACATCCCGTTCGAGCCGTTTCATCGCCAAAATGAATGGTTATTCATTATATTTTATTTTACAGTTTACACCGATTTCATCCGTTTGTCATGCCTTTTTCTTCCGCACGCCGGAATTGCAAAAAAATTCATGCTCCTCTCTTGACAATCGCGCCTGTCCCACGGCATAATGGCAAGTAAAATCACGGATACGGCAAAACCGGCGATGAACAGGGCCAGTAAACCGCAAACGGCAACAGAGAGCGAAGCCCGCGGCTGGAAGGCTTTGCTGCCCTCTTTGCGGTTGAACCTACCCTAGGAGCTGTTAGGCCAACCTAAACGCCACCCCGGCGTTATCGGGGCAGAGTCGGGTCTGTTTGGCGCTTGGGCCAAACTGGGCCAAAAAAGGTGGTACCGCGGAAACGAAGGTTTTCCGTCCTTTTGCAGGGCGGAAAACCTTTTTCTTTTGCCTGACTTTATACGCCAATGCAAGGAGGAGTCGAACGATGAACAACGAACGGACAATCGCGTTGATCGGCGCCGGTTCGATGGCAGAAGCGCTCATCGCCGGCATGACGAAAGCGTTTTGCCATCCAGCGCACATTATCGTCACCAACCGACAAAACCGCGCCCGGCTTGAGGAGCTTGCGCGCCAATACGGCGTCCGCACGGCGGGCTCCGCGCAAGAAGCCGTCAAACAGGCGGATGTCGTCATTTTGGCGATGAAGCCGAAAGATGTCGCGGAAGCCATGAACGCCATCGCGCCGGCCCTTCGCGCAAACCAGCTTATTCTCTCTCTGCTCGCCGGCATCACGACCGAAACGATCGAACAGCTCGCCGGATGCGACATCCCTGTCGTGCGCGCCATGCCGAACACGTCGGCCGCTGTCGGCTTATCGGCGACCGCGATCGCCGGCGGCCGTTTTGCTTCCAAAGAGCATCTTGACGTCGCGAAACAGCTGTTTGAAACGGTCGGCATCGTCGCCGTCGTGCCGGAGCGCGACTTGCATGCGGTCACCGGCCTGTCCGGGAGCGGTCCGGCGTATGTGTATTACTTGGTCGAAGCCATGGAAAAAGCGGCAGCCGACATCGGCCTCGAGCGCGATATTGCCAAAACGCTCATTTTGCAGACGATCATCGGTGCAGCGGAAATGTTGAAAGCATCCGACAAGCATCCGTCCGTCCTGCGCCGCGAAGTCACAAGCCCGGGCGGCACGACCGAAGCCGGCATCAAGGTGCTTGAGCAATACCGGTTCCAAGAGGCGGTCATCGCCTGCATCCGCCGGGCGACGGCCCGTTCCGAAGAGCTCGGCAGCGCTCTTCTCGCTGCCATCGCCGAAGCGTAAAGAGCGGACCTCCGGAGCGCGCCGCTCCCTTTCCCGCCTAGTCCGAACACAGCGACAATCCGTTTCATTTTGTTTTTGATAAGCAGCGTGCTATCATTCAGTAATGAACCATTCATTAGCATAGAAAGGAGCTGCTTGTCATGAACACGATGTTGTTTTCGCCGTATACGATCCGCGGGCTGACGCTGAAAAACCGAATTGTCATGTCGCCAATGTGCATGTATTCGTGCGACACGAAAGACGGCGCCGTACGCACGTGGCATAAAATCCACTACCCGACGCGCGCCGTCGGCCAAGTCGGCTTGATTATCGTCGAAGCGACCGGTGTCACGCCGCAAGGCCGCATTTCCGAACGCGACTTAGGCATTTGGAGCGATGACCATATCGCTGGGCTTCGCGAACTCGTCGGACTTGTGAAAGAGCATGGCGCGGCCATCGGCATCCAGCTCGCCCACGCTGGCCGGAAGTCGGAAGTGCCAGGGGAGATCATCGCCCCGTCGGCCATCCCGTTCAACGAATCGTCGCGGACGCCGAAAGAAATGACGAAAGCCGACATTGAAGAGACGGTGCAGGCGTTCCAAAATGGCGCACGGCGCGCGAAGGAAGCTGGTTTCGACGTCATCGAAATCCACGCCGCCCACGGCTACTTAATCAATGAATTTTTGTCGCCTTTATCCAACCGACGCCAAGACGAGTACGGCGGCTCGCCGGAAAACCGCTACCGCTTCTTGGGCGAGGTAATCGACGCCGTCCGCGAAGTGTGGGACGGACCGCTTTTTGTCCGCATCTCGGCATCCGACTACCATCCGGACGGGCTGACGGCGAAAGATTATGTCCCATACGCCAAGCGGATGAAAGAACAAGGCGTCGACCTCGTCGATGTCAGCTCCGGCGCGGTCGTGCCGGCTGCTATTGACGCCTATCCCGGCTACCAAGTGCCGTTTGCCGAACTGATCCGCCGCGAAGCGGACATTCCGACCGGCGCCGTCGGCCTCATTACGTCCGGCTGGCAGGCGGAAGAAATTTTGCATAACGGCCGCGCTGACCTCGTCTTTTTGGCGCGCGAGCTGCTGCGCAACCCGTATTGGCCATACGCCGCAGCGAGAGAGCTGGGCGTGAAAATCGAAGCTCCAGTCCAATATGAGCGCGGCTGGCGGTTCTAGCCTCTATTTTTCGCGCGGAATGGGAAACGAGGCGAAATCAGCGGCCAGTTCGGTATTCGGAAACACGCCGCGCGCCTCGGCAAGCAGCTGCAGCGCCGCCGCACCTTGGTAGCGAGAGCTGATATGGGTCAAAATGAGCTGTTTCGCCCCAGCCCGCTTCGCCACCTCGGCCGCATCTTTGGTCGTGGAATGGAAATAATCATGCGCCAGCCGCTGTTCCGCCGCGGCAAACGTCGCCTCGTGGACGACGACATCGGCATCGCGGGCGAGTTCAATCGCCGCTTCGCAAAAGCGGGTGTCGCCCAACACGGCGACGATTCTCCCCTTTTGCGGCGGCCCGACAAATTCGCGCCCGTCGATGACGGTGCCGTCATCGAGCATGACCGTTTTCCCTTGCTTGATTTGTTGATAAATCGGGCCAGGGCGGACGCCGAGCGCTTTCAATCGATCGACCAACAGCGGGCCGGGCAAATCTTTTTCAACGACGCGAAAACCGTATGACGTCATGCCGTGGTCGAGACGCTTGGCAATGACGGTGAACCGGTCGTCGTCAAAAATGACGCCCTCATCGATCTCAACAATGTTCAGTTCATACCGGAGCTTTGTCCCGCTGACGGCAAGGGCCGTTTCGACAAACGCGCGCAGACCGCTCGGGCCAAAGACTGTAAGCGGCGTTTCGCCGCTTTGAAACGAACGGCTGCCGAGCAATCCAGGCAAGCCGAACAAATGGTCACCATGCAAGTGAGTAATAAAAATATGCTCAATGCGGCGCGGGCGAATGGCGGTATGCAAAATTTGATGCTGCGTCGCTTCGCCGCAATCAAACAGCCATGTCGTCCCCCGCTCATCGAGCAGCTGCAAAGCGACGGACGATACGTTGCGCTCTTTTGCCGGCACGCCGGCGCCGGTGCCTAAAAACAACAGTTCCAACGCGCTTCACTCCTTATCTCGCTCATCATTGCCTGTTGTTAGCGTACCAATGTCGGCAGTGCTTTTCAACTTTCTTTTTCGCTCAAAAACACCGGGCTGACACCCGACTCTTTCATGAACATAGGCGCTTTGCCGCCGGAACGCAACAAAGTGTTTGCGTTCCCGCCGGCAAACCTCTACAATGGTTTCATTGAAGAGACAAATTTGGCTAAAGCGAGGTACATACGGTGGACAACATGAACCCGAAATCGATCATCGTCATTTTCGGAGCGACGGGAGATTTGGCAAAACGGAAGCTGTTTCCGTCCCTTTACCGCCTGTATGAAAAAGGGCATTTGAACGAACAATTTGCCGTCGTCGGCGTCGCGCGCCGCCCGTTATCGCCGGAAGAGTTTCGAAATTATGTGCGCGACTCGGTCGAAACGGCGTTTCACCAAAAGCTCGCCGACGGCCGATTCACCACCCATTTCTATTACCATCCGTTCGACGTGACGGAAGCCGAGTCGTACCAGCGCTTAAAGTCGCTCCTCGAACAGCTCGACGGCACATACGAGACCGAAGGCAACCGCATCTTTTACTTGGCGATGGCGCCGGAATTTTTCGGCACCGTCACTTCCCGCTTGCAGTCGGAAGGATTGACAGAAACGCGCGGCTTTAAGCGGCTCGTCATCGAAAAGCCGTTCGGGCACGACTTGGCGAGCGCCGAGAAGCTGAATGACGAAATTCGCCGCGTTTTTTCCGAACGGGAAATTTACCGGATCGACCATTACCTCGGCAAAGAAATGGTGCAAAACATCGAGGTCATCCGCTTCTCAAACGCCATTTTCGAGCCGCTTTGGAACAACCGGTTCATCGCCAATATTCAAATCACGTCAAGCGAAACGCTCGGCGTTGAAGACCGCGGCCGCTACTACGACCATTCCGGAGCGCTGCGCGACATGGTGCAAAACCATATGCTGCAAATGGTCGCCCTGTTGGCGATGGAACCGCCGATTAAATTAACGACCGATGACATCCGCCATGAAAAAGTGAAAGTGCTGCGCGCTTTGCGCCCGATTTCTCACGACGAGGTTGATCGCTATTTCGTGCGCGGCCAATACGGGCGCGGAGCCATCCACGGCAAACACGTGCCGGCGTACCGCGAGGAACCAAACGTCGCCCCGGACTCGAACACGGAAACGTTCGTCGCCGGGAAGCTTTTGATCGACAACTTCCGCTGGGCCGGCGTGCCGTTTTACATCCGCACCGGCAAACGGATGGCGGAAAAATCGACGAAAATCGTCGTCCAATTTAAAGATGTACCGATGAACTTATATTACCGGACGAATGAGACGATCGCCCCGAACTTGCTCGTCATCCACATCCAGCCGGACGAAGGGATCACCCTTCATTTAAACGGCAAAAAAACCGGGGAATCGACGACCATAACAGCTCCATTTCAACTCGACTATTGCAACAACTGCATCGACGGCATCAACACGCCGGAAGCGTATGAAAAACTGCTGTACGACTGCATGCGCGGCGATGCGACGAACTTCACCCACTGGGACGAGGTGGCGGCGTCATGGCAGTTTGTCGACCCGATTTCTGAGGTGTGGGCGAACACAAAAGCTGCCGACTTTCCAAACTACGCGGCCGGCTCCATGGGTCCGGCGGCTGCGGACGAGCTGCTCAAAAAAGACGGCTTCCACTGGTGGCCGATCGAGCATCCGCGGTCGTAAAGACGCGATGGCCCTCCCGTTGCGCCCATCGCGTCCTCTTTGACAAACCAACATGGGGCGCTTGCCCCTTTTATCCCTCATGCAAAGGAGCGAATGAACGATGAAGGTGTATGACGTCACCGCCCCGATTTACGAGGGCATGCCCGTGTATAAAAACAAACCGGAAAAACAGCCGAAGCGCACCACCGTCACAAACGGCTATGTGACCGAATCGCGCATCGACATGGACGTGCACACCGGCACGCACATTGACGCGCCCCTCCATATGGTCGAAGGCGGAGCGACATTTGAAACGATTCCCATTGACCACCTTGTCGGCCCGTGCAAATTGTTTGACTTAACCGACGTCAATGACCGGATCACAAAAAACGATATCGCCCACCTTGATATTCAAGAAGGCGACTTCGTTTTGTTCAAAACGAAAAACTCGTTGGAAGATGCGTTCAATTTCGAGTTTATTTTCGTCGCCGAAGACGCGGCTCGTTATTTGGCCGACAAACGGATCCGCGGCGTCGGCATCGACGCCCTTGGCATTGAGCGAGCGCAAGAAGGCCACCCGACCCATAAAACGCTGTTTGGCGCCGGTGTCATCGTCATCGAAGGGCTGCGGCTAAAAGAGGTTCCCGAAGGCCGCTATTTCATGGTCGCCGCCCCGCTCAAACTCGTCGGCACCGACGCCGCCCCGGCGCGTGTCTTGCTGTTTGACCGCGAGCTGTAAAAACAGCTGGTCCCTTGATGGGGCCGGCTTTTTTTATCGTCCGTTCTCATATCGTTGTTGTCCACACACGACTTCTTACTGCACAAAAAATAATACGATTTTCAATGATTGATTCAACACAAAAATAAGTATAAAAATAGGGTGGCCAATAAGTGTTTGGGAAGGAGTGAACGCATCGATGGAGAAAGTGAATGTTTCGGATCAACCATCGCCTATCGTCATGAAAGCGACAAGCAAGCTGTCCAGCCGCGGCCAAGTGGTCATTCCCGTTGAAATCCGAAAAACATTAGGCCTCACCGAAGGCGATGATCTGACGTTTATTGTCAACCAAGATGGGGAAATAAAAGTGGAAGTCACCAAGAAATATCGCTTGTCAGAATTAATGGGCATTCTCAAAACCAATCAGCCGTTCCGCCCTGTTGAGGAAATCCGAGATGAAGTATATCGTACGATGGGAGCAGAGGAATTGAAAGACGGGGAGGAAAAATAGGTGGCTCGCAAGCTGTGGATTGACACGAATGTCGTGATTCGAATCATTACGTATTCGCCACGATCGTCCAAAGAATTGGCAAAAAGGCGGGCTCTTCCCCGCCTCTTTTGAAACTCGTTCTTGTTTTACAGCTCTTCCCCATTCGTGCGAATGACGCGCTGGAACCAATAAAAACTTTTTTTCTTATAGCGCTTCAAATCGCGCAAGTTCTCGTCGTCCCGGTTGACGAAAATGACGCCGTACCGCTTGCGCATCTCCCCTTGCGAACTTAACAGATCCGTCGCGCCCCACATCAAATAGCCGATCACCTCGACTCCTTCTTCCATCGCCAGCTTCATCTGTTCGATATGGCGGCGCAAATAGTCGATCCGCTCGTCATCCTCGACCGTGCCGTTCTCGTTTAGCTCCTCTTCCAGTCCAATGCCGTTTTCGGTGATGAAAATCGGCATTTCGTAACGGGCGTACACGTCTTTTAAGGCAATCCGCAAACCGATCGGGTCGATCGCCCAGCCCCACTTTGTCTTTGGCAAGTGGGGATTCGGTTCAAGCCCTTTGATGATCCGCTCATCCTGTTCCTGATGGCGGACGATTTGGCTTTGATAGTAGCTGAATGACAAAAAGTCGACCGTCTGCTCCCGCAGCAGCGGCTCATCTCCTTCTTCAAGCGGCAAGACGATCCCTTTTTTCTCAAGCCGATTCGTCACATAGCGCGGATAGGCGCCGCGGGCGAACACGTCAAAAAAGAAATCGACGAGCAGCTCTTTCGCCTGCACGTTGGCGAGGGCATCTTCCGGCCGGCATGTCGCCGGATACGTCGTCAAATACGTCACCATCCCGCCGATCTTCGCCTCGGGAGCGATTTCGCGCAGCGCCTTCACGGCTTTCGCGTGGGCGATAAACACGTTATGACAGACGCGGTAGGCAAACGCTTCCGGGTCTTCGTCTTCCGGGCAGATCGCCCCCCATAAATGCGGGTTCTCCAACACTAAGTTTTGTTCGTTGAACGTCAACCAATAGTTCACTTTCCCACGGTAACGCTCAAATACGGTGCGCGCGTACCGCTCAAACAAGTCGACGACTTTCCGCGAAGCAAAGCCGTTGTACTTTTTCGCCAACGCCAACGGCAAATCAAAATGGTACAGCGTAATGACCGGCTCGATGCCGTTCGCTCTCAATTCATCAAACACGGCGTCATAAAACGCCAAGCCCGCTTCATTCGGCTCCCCTTCCCCGTCCGGAAAAATGCGCGTCCAGGCGATGCTCGTCCGGTAGGCGGTAAAGCCGAGCTCCTTGAACAACGCGATGTCTTCTTTGTAGCGGTGGTAAAAATCGACCGCCACTTTCCAGTCGGAATGCCCTTTTGGAATCGGGCGCGCATCAACGATCGACAGCCCTTTTCCGCCCTCGTTCCACGCCCCTTCCGTCTGGAACGACGTCACCGCCCCGCCCCATAAAAAGTCGTCGGGGATGATCGATTTACGCTGTTGTGACATGGAAAGACCCTCCTATCTGTGAACGGACGTGTTTAAGTGATTGAACGCCTTGGAAAGTTCACCCTTGGACATCATCCTCATTATGACATATTTGCTTCTTTATAAAACTAGACGGGCGGAGGTACGAGCCCGTCAAGACGTTGTGAAAACTTTTTTGGTTAGCTTATTTTCCATGCCGCTCTGGCGAAGCACCAACGCTCCCCCAGCAACGGCGGTTTATCGAGACGGTTTTTGCTTAATCAAATAATGGTTCGTAGCCACTTTTCGATACGTGAAGATCATTCCATCATCCCCAGCCGTTGCGAGCAACGCTTCAGATGACAAATCGGCGATTTTCGTTCCTGTTGCCCGGTTATAAATGGCTCGGCTGGTGATGATATATTGACGGCTCGCCGCCCGCAGCGGCTCCGGAAATTCAGCGGCCACCAATGCGCCGGGCTGGGCTGGATTGATGCGCGCCTTTCCGTAAAAAATCTCCCCGCCGTTCATAAAAAAGGCATCGTCCCCTCCAGGGAAGGACAACAGTTCCGAAACATGCCAATCAGAAAGCCGCACCGCATACAGAGCGTGATCCGATGTTCCTTCCTGTCCGACATACAATACATTTTGTTTTTCGTCATACACAATCATTGGATTGATGAATACCTTTGGGATCCGCCATTGTTTTTTCGTCTTCATATCATAAACGGCAATCGCTCCCGTCAACGTGCGGCTATTGTCAGTGAAGAAAATTTTCCCGCCCCCGATCGCCAATGTGCGCGGAGCAGCGATCAGCGGCACCGTTCCAAGAAACCGCATTGTTTTGGCGTCGTAAATCGCCATTTTCGTCGCTCCCGATAGCGCAACATACACCTTGCCGCCATCAATTTTTACATCCGTCGGCTGCGGTCCGGGATGAATTTCTCTCACCATTTTCATATCGCTGGCGCGAATGACAAACAGTTTGCTGTCTTCAGCGGACAACACATACAGCCATCCGGTCGACTGATCATAAGCCAAATGGGAAATCGGCACATTGGTGAAAGCATAATTGGGCGATCGAACGTAATAGCTCTCATCGGCCGGCAATGGATATTTGTAAATTCGATTTTCCCCTTCTTTGATCAAATACAAATTGTACTTTGCATCCATCAGCGCATAGTTCGTCGGGAACGGGAGCGTGCTGACCTTGGCAGAGGTGTAACGGTCATACACCGCCTCATTTGTCACAACGTAGGTCCCTTGAACATCCAAAACGGGGCCGTTATAGCAGTCGTGCACCATGTTGATATTTCCGGCATCAATGCGCCTTCCCGCAAAAAACACATCGCTTCCGTCAACGATGAGCGGATGGGTGGGCGCGCTGCCTCTCGGCCCTTGATACGAAACTTGCTTCATCACCTTTAAATCGGACAGGCGCAATACCGCTAAATCAGGAATGGAAAAATTGCGGCCGATGAAGGCTAGGCCTCGCTTCTCATCGAAAAACAACGTATTTTCCTCTGAAAAAACGGAAAAAAAGTTAGGGTCAGCAATCAGCCGGCTTGTTTGGCGTTTCGCCGCCAAATCCCACATATACATCTCATACGTCGTCTTCCCGCGCCCGTACTGCTCTCCGAAAGTTACGATTTTGTTGCCTAATAGGCCAAACGGCAATCCGTTATACGGGGCTCGTTGAATCAACCGTTTCGTTTTGACGTCAAAAACGTCTATCGATGTTTCAGACGGCACATACAGCTTCCCGTCCCGCAAAAGAAGAGTGACCGACCGCTGGGCATATTTCCGCCATAAAGCGCTGTATCCCCGCAGAGAAACGGTTTCCCGCTTTTTGATCGACAATGTGCCGGCTTCAATAAATAATAACGTCCCATTTTCCGTGAGCGCATAAATATACCCGTTTTGATCATCCATGACCCAATCGAGCACGCGCCCAGGAAGCTGTTGCGTACGCGGTCCGGCCGCTTCCGCTTTAGCGGAAGGAGACACATGGAGAAGACAGATAAACAAGAAGAGAAAAAATAAAAAACCTTTCCTAAATGTTGTTCCCATTCCAATCCCCCGTCAAACGATGATTTCTAACTCCTATACATTCCTTGCGCATAGCATAGCTCAAACAATCAAGCACCACCATTTGGCCATTCCTTATCCATCCTCCATATCCATGATAGCCCATCGTTGATCATCACTTCAAGCTCTTTTTGCCATACGCACGCCGTTCGGCCGCGCACACCAACTGCCGCCAATCGCTGTTTTTTCACGAGAGGCAATGCGACTATCATTTTCATTTTTGTCCCTCATTGCTTTCCAATCTTCCATTATCTTCCACTATAGGCTTCTTTTCCCCCAACGCTCAAACAAGTATAATGAAAACAGAGCGCCTAATAGAAACGAGTGTGGTGAGAGAAAATTGAACATTTTGCTCATTGAAGACGACACAACGTTGTTTCAAGAAATCAAACAACGTCTCGAACAATGGTCATACAACGTTTGCGGCATCCGCGATTTCAGCCGTGTGTTGGAAGAGTTTTCGGATTGCAAGCCGCATTTGGTCATCATTGACATCCAGCTGCCGAAATTTGATGGATTCCACTGGTGCCGGCAAATTCGTGCGCATTCGAACGTCCCGATTTTGTTTTTATCCTCGCGCGACCACCCGACCGACATGGTTATGTCGATGCAGCTTGGGGCGGATGATTACATCCAAAAGCCGTTTCATTTTGACGTGCTGATCGCCAAAATCCAGGCGCTGTTTCGCCGCGTGTACCACTACAACGCCGGACCCGTTCAGCTGCAAACATGGCGCGGGGCCACGATCGACTATGAGAAAAACACGGTCTCGAATGAACGCGGAACAGTGGAGCTGACAAAAAACGAACTGTTGATTTTGAAACATTTATTAACGAAGAAAAACCAAATCGTCACTCGCACGGAGCTGATCAAACGGCTGTGGCAGGACGAGCGGTTTGTGAGCGACAACACGCTGACCGTCAACGTCAACCGCCTGCGGAAAAAACTCGACGAACTCGACTTGGGACGCTTCATTGAAACAAAAGTCGGACAAGGCTATATGGCAACGGAAGAAGGGAGCCACTGATGATCAAAGACTATTTGTGGGAACGAAAAAGCTGGATGGCCCTCTTTCTCTTTCTGGAGCTGTTCATCTTGTTTGTCGCTTATCTGAATCCGACGATTCCCTTCTCCTCCGCCCTTTATATCGTCTTTTTAACGACCATCATCTTTGTTGTCTTTGTCATCATCCGCTGGAAAAAAGAAACGGCGTTTTATCAACGTTTGCAAGAGTGGGAATTCGGTCTCGATCCTGTCTCTGTCCTGCGGGCGGCAAGTCCGTTCGAGAGAATCGTTGAGCGCGTCATCGCCAGCCAAACGGACCAATGGAAACAAGAACAGGCGGAACACCGCGCCACATTGGAACAAGAGAAAGATGAATGGTTGTCATGGATTCACGAAATGAAAACGCCGCTTACGGCCATGCGGCTCATCATCGAACGGGTCGAGGATGAAAACACCAAGTCTCAGCTCTTGTATGAGTGGCTGCGCATTCATCTGCTTCTCGATCAGCAGCTTCATCAACAACGGCTTCCCCACATGGAAAACGATTTATATATCGAACAAGTCGAGCTTGAGCCGCTTCTCGTCAATGAGATTCAGCCATTGCAATCGTGGTGTATGCAAAAAGGCATCGGCTTTGACCTTCAATTAGACGTCCGCTCCGTCCTGAGCGATGCCAAATGGCTTTCGTTCATCATCAGGCAAATCATCACGAACGCGGTGAAATACAGCGAGTCATCCGATATTGTCGTGAAAAGCTTTATGGAAAGCCGGCATGCCTGCCTGCAAATTCAAGATTTCGGCCGCGGCATTGATCCAAAGGACTTGCCGCGCATTTTTGAGAAAGGCTTCACCTCCACTATCGAACATCAAAATAAAGCGGTGACAGGGATGGGGCTGTATTTGGCGAAAAAAGCGGCCAAGCCGCTCCTTCTTGACTTTCACGTCGAATCCACCCCCGGGCGCGGAACGACGTTTACGATCATATTTCCGCAAGAAAATGACATCATCCGCACGCACCGCATGTGACGATTTTGTCACATGCGGTTTCATTTTGTTCGGCCAAACGCAGGAAAAAACCAACACCATTGCTTATGATAGAAACGAAGGAGGGAAAACGATATGGTCATATTGGAAGCAACCAACATTCGCAAAATTTACGGAACGAAAAAGAACCGACAAGAGGTGCTCAAAGGCATCGATCTGCGCGTGGAGAGGGGGGAGTTTCTCGCGATCATGGGTCCTTCTGGATCAGGGAAAACGACGCTGCTGAACGTTCTTTCCTCGATCGACCGGGTGAGCGGGGGCGCCATTTTCATCGAAGGAACGAACATCGCCGCCATGAAAGACCGAGAACTGGCCGAATTTCGCAAACGCCATGTCGGATTCATTTTTCAAGACTATCATTTGCTTGACACACTGACGGTGAAGGAGAACGTCCTTCTGCCTTTATCGATTACGAAAACGCCCAAACAAGAGGCGGAGAGACGATTTGCAGAACTGGCGGCCGAGCTTGGCATTGACGAGATCCAACACCACTACCCGAGCGAGATTTCCGGCGGGCAAAAACAGCGCACCGCCGCAGCGCGGGCATTCATCCATGAACCGAGCATCATTTTTGCTGATGAGCCGACCGGCGCGCTCGATTCGAAATCCGCTTCTGATTTGCTGCACAAATTGCAGCAATTGAATCAAAAACGGAAGGCGACGATCATCATGGTCACCCACGACCCAGCTGCTGCCAGTTTCTCGAGCCGTGTCGTGTTTATCAAAGATGGACAATTGTATACCCAGTTGTATAAAGGGGAAGAAACGCAGCAGCAATTTTTCCAAGCCATTATGCAAACGCAAGGCGTGCTGGGCGGTGTCCGTCCATGAACATGAAACGGCTTCTGTTTCGGAACATCAAACAAAACATTCAACATTACTATTTGTACGTGTTGGCCTTGATGTTTGCTTCGGCCTTGTATTTCTCGTTCGTGACGTTGCAATATGATCCGGCCTTGGATGCCATCAAAGGGGGAGTAAAAGGGGCGGCAGCGGTCCGCGCCGGCTCGATGCTTCTCATCGTCATTGTCGCCGTCTTTCTTTTGTACGCCAACGCTCTGTTTATCCAACGGCGCGGCACCGAAATTGCTTTGCTGCAATTGATCGGGTTGACGAAAAGAACGATCTTTTTCATGTTGGCCGCCGAAAATTTCCTTCTCTATTACGGTACACTGATCATTGGCATTTTAATGGGATTTGCCGCTTCTAAGCTGCTGATGATGATTTTGTTTAAAATCATCGATATTCACTTAACGGCGTCCCTATCCTTTTCCGTTCAGGCATTGGGACAAACGTTGATCGTCTTCAGTGTAATTTATACCTTCATGATGGGGATGAACCGCCTGTTTCTCCAAAAACAAACGATTTTGTCCTTGTTCCGCTCCATATCGGCGACCGAGGCGAAACACATCTCTGCCTGGAACATGGTCGTGGGGCTGGCAGGGATCATCCTCATCGGCAGCGGCTATAGTATATCGACGAAATTGTTTAGCAGCGACTGGAAGTCCGTTCAAGGATTATTCATGGCTATGGCGTTCATTTTAGGCGCTGTCATCATCGGCACCTATTTGTTCTTCAAAGGAACGATCAGCTTTCTGTTCCACCTATGGCGGAAGCGCAAAGGCGGCTATTTGTCGATCAACGACGTACTGTCGCTGTCATCGCTCATGTTTCGCATGAAATCAAACGCATTGCTGCTCACCATCATCACGACCGTGTCGGCCGTCGCGATCGGGTTGATCTCACTAAGCTATATTTCCTACTATTCAGCCGAGCAATCCGCGCAAAACAACGTCGCCGCCGATTTCGCGTTCACCGACAAAAAGGACGCCGCCCGCTTTATGGCTGCGTTGCGATCTCATGATATGCATTATCGGGAAACCGTCATTGACGTCATGGAAGTACCGACTGATATTTCCATGATTTTGGACGTCGCCGACCAAAGCCGACTCCAGTTTCACCCGTCCGCCACACCGTTATCGGTGATCAGCGACACGAGCACAGGCCGCATCGATGTCAAGCCTGGGGAAGCGCTGCTTACGGGATACCAGGACCTTCTCCGCCAATTCTTTCCCTTTAAAGAAACGGGAACGATTCGGCTGGAAGAAAACGGTCGCATGATCCCTCTGCATTACGTTGGAATGAAAAAAGACTATTA
This sequence comes from Geobacillus jurassicus NBRC 107829, assembly GCF_001544315.1. Lineage (GTDB taxonomy): Bacteria > Bacillota > Bacilli > Bacillales > Anoxybacillaceae > Geobacillus > Geobacillus jurassicus. The sequence continues at coordinate 830 of NZ_BCQG01000037.1, read as the reverse complement.
CATCAACTACCATTTCACGTACGGCATGCCGACGGTCGTCGTCGATCAAACGCTGTTCGCCCATCTGCAAAAAGGGATCGATCCTCAAAAGAAAAAGGTTCACATCGGCGTTCATCTGACCGATGAAACAAGCATCGACCGAGCCGATCGGCTGTTTCAACGTATGGAGTTCGCCTCCATCGCCGATTCGCGCCTGGCGATGAGCCGCCACCAAAAGCAGACGTTCGGGTTGATCATGTTTGTCGTCACCTTTTTAGGGCTCGCCTTTTTGGTCACCTCCGGCTGCATTCTCTACTTCAAGCAAATGGGGGCCGGAGAAGAAGAACGACCGAACTACACGATTTTGCGCAAGCTCGGCTTCACCGAAAGCGACTTGCTCGGGGGCATCCGGCGGAAACAGCTGTTCTACTTTGGCGTTCCGTTGCTGCTCGGATTGTCTCACAGCTATTTCGCTGTCCGTTCCGGCTGGTTCTTTTTCGGCACCGAACTGTGGACGCCGATGTTGACGGTGATGGCGATTTACACGGTCTGCTATTCGCTGTTTGGCGTATTGTCCGTTCGTTATCATAAAAAGCTTATTCGCGAGGCGCTTTAAAACGATGCGGTGAGTGAAGGAAGAACCAAAACCGCTCCGGCATTGGCCCATTTAATTCCGAAGGCAAAGTGAGGGGTGTTTTTGGTTAATTGGTGTTTTCAAGGTTTTTCATCAACCCGTGGTGCTAGTTGAGCGCTAGCGCTTAACTAGCCCAAGGGTATATTATTATATTTTTTTGTCTTTATTTTGGTTCATCACCAAAAGATGTACTTGACTTTTAAAGACAAACATGATT